>NZ_JBHVRN010000002.1:0-375412 GCF_042885775.1 Paenarthrobacter sp. NPDC058040 | reverse complement strand
TGACCGGGAGCCAGATACTAGAGGTGTCCAGGTGGCGGGCCCGTGAAGAACCGCTTGCGGTATCGGTAGCCCGCTCCGAAGCAGTTAGGCTCGCTAAGCGCATCGGCGACCTTGATGCTGAAATCAAAGCAAACGGCTCCCGGATCACCGAACTGGTTGAGGTCAGCGAAGCCGCGCCGCTGCTGCAGGAATCAGGCTTCGGCCCAGTCACGGCAGCCATCTGTCTCACCGCTTGGTCTCATCAGGGCCGGGTACGTTCCGAGGCAGCTTTCGCCTCCTTGGCCGGAGTCAACCCCATTCCCGCGTCATCCGGAAATACCGTCCGTCACAGGCTCAACCGCGGCGGCGACAGGACCCTCAATAAAGCGCTGCACATGATTGCTCTAACAAGAATGGCATTCGATTCGGAAACCATCGCATACGCAGCCAAACGAAAGGCAGAAGGTCTAACCAAAAGGAGATCCGTCGGTGCGTGAAACGCTACCTCGCCCGACGGATCTACCGCACGCTCAACGCCAACTGCCTCAAGCCATTGCTACGTTGACAACCATAGAAGAGTCAGTGACCATTTAGGGGCCGATCGGGGTGCTGTTGTCCCAGGCGTTGCCCTGCATCCACTGGTTGGTGTTGCACTGGTAGTCCCGCATAGCTGCGACGCTTCATTAAGTGCACGGGTCGCATTGTTTGGACCTCCAGGCCGCCGTTCCGGAAAGTCCGCGGCTGCCAACCTGAGGGCGCGGTAGCGTCAGCGGGCCGCGATCGACTATTCGATCAACTCGGCCGGCTCAACCCAGCCGAAATGGGCAATGAACCTCCACGCTCCACGCTTGGAGGCGACCGCAAAGAATCTCTTCTTATGGGTGTCAATCCTGGCTACTAGGCTTCTGACTTAATGCTGGGCCGGCCGTCGGGCAGTTGGCGGCTGTATACGGAGTGCATCGCCGGGCGGACCTGGTCCGTAATCGGAGTCGGTACGCCAACGCTGGCCGCGAATTGCTGGGCTGCGTCGAGGTCCTTTTCGGCCAAGTAGTCAGCGGAGGCGATCCGCTCAGGAGAAGCAGTCATTCCTGCAACCAGGCCCCTGAGGAGGTTCAGATGGTCGGTGCCTTCGTCGTCTCCTTCGACCATGACCTCCAGCAGGCTTCCGAGTTCCACGCCTCCAGCCGAGGCGAATCCTGCGGCCTCGTGGATCACCGCCCACTGACCGTAGGTGATGGCATTGCGGGCCAGTTTTGTCACCATGCCCGCCCCCTGGGGGCCGCAGTGGACCACCGTCTTGGCAAATGCCTTCAAGATGGGCATAGCCTTGGACACCGGGGCGTCCGCCCCGCCTACCATGACGACCAGGCCGTTCTCTGCGGAGCGGGTGCCGCCGGTGACTCCGGCGTCAAGAAGGTCCACTCCTTTCGCTTCGCAGAGGGCAGCCAGTTCGCGTACGTCGTCTACGGAGATTGTTGAGAGCAATGCAATGACCTGCCCCGGATGCGATCCGGCCAGGAGTCCCTGTTCGCCGATGAGCGCGTCCCGCGCCTGCTCGGCGTTGACGACTGCCAGCAAGATCACGTCGCTTGCTTTGGCGGCGTTGGCGGGGGAGGAGACCTGTGCCGGCGCCCCCGATAAGGCGTCGGCTGCATCAGGCCGCACGTCATACACAGCAGGCACAAGGCCGCTGCGGACAAGGCTGACGGCCACGCCTCCTCCGATCATGCCAAGTCCCACCACACCGGCACGAAGCGGCTGGATTGCATCATTCATTTTGGCTTCCCATTCTGTTATTGGTGTTTGCTCATTCGATGTTTGCAACGCGCCCGGCCCATGGCCAAGGTGAAGTTGCCCGCTTTTGGGGGCTCCTTGCCATGGAGCAGAGGCAGCACATAGGCGCCGCGCCATTATGGTGATCCGGCCCGGCACACCAAGAAGATCGTGTAGCCATCGGGCACTACCCACCCCACATGATCGCGACCGACGACCGTCAGACGCCATTCTGGAATATGCGTCTGGCACGCCGGGCCTCCGCAGCTGACAGTGTCTTGACTCCTGCAGGAGCCGGGATCGCAGTGCAGTCGGCCTGGCTCCCGCCCGACTGCCAGAAGTAACCGGCAGAAGGGACGCCGGGGAACCGACGTAGGGTCAGCGCAGTACACCTCACGGAGGCAATCGTCGCCGTCGTCACCGTTCCGAGCGCCACCAGGTGTCAGTGAGGGGTGGTGGGTGTTGAGTACCGATTCCCTGGAAGTGGACGGTCCTTAGTGCTCGTAGGTCATGCCGTAGGGAACCTCGGGACCGACAGCGAGGGTGTAGGCATTGTGACCGTGCCGAGTTATGAGTACTCCGTAGCGTCCTCCGGTCTCCGCGAAGGACCGGACTTCTTGATGGATGGTCTCCAGTTGATCCTGAAGCGCATGCCAGCAGGTTCCGGCAGCTGGTTCAAAAGTGAGTTCAGGAAGAAAGGGCTGTGCCATGGAACCATGTTTCTGAATCGGAGGATTGGGGTGGGCTTGACGAGATTTCCAGCCAGGGCAGGGCTTTACGTCGCATGTCATTTCTCTAGAGCGGTGTCGCCGAGTGTCGCCCATGCGAGCTCGGCCAGAGCGGTGGCGCCGTCAGAAAGGACCGAGTCATCGAAGACGACGCGGGGGGAGTGGGCCGTCTCTCCTGCCGCTTTCGATGCCGGAGGGCTTGCCAGAAGGAAGAAGTATGTACCGGGGATCTCGTCAAGGACATATGAGAAGTCTTCGGAGGACATGGCGGGCTTACCTGCGATGTGAACCCGTCCCTCGCCGAAGACGTCTCGAAGCACGTCGAGCGCCTTGGAGGTGACGGTGGAGTCGTTGACAAGTGCGGGATAACCAGCGTCGAAGCTGGTCTCTGCTGTACAGTTGTGCGCGCTTGCAATCTTGTCAATCATCGGGGGCACCTCGTTGCGGAGAAGATCGAGTGCGGCCGCCGACATGGTGCGGACAGTAGCTCCGAGTTTCACCTGGTCGGCTATGACATTTATCGCTCCCTCTCCTGTGCTCAGCTGGGTAACGGTGATCACGGCGGGGTCGAAGACGTCCAGTCTGCGGGTAACAAAGGTTTGGAGTGCGAGCACGATCTCCGCCGCGACCGGAACGGGGTCGACGGCATTGTGGGGCTGGGATCCGTGACCGCCCCTTCCGCATACCGTTACGCGGAGATTGCTGGAACCGGCCATCACTGTCCCAGGCCTGGTCGCGATGAGCCCTCGTGGGCCGGGCCCGACGTGCAGCGCATAGGCTGCGATCGGCCTTTGTCCGGCGGCTGTGAGTACACCTTCATCTATCATCACCTTTGCCCCGCCAAAACCTTCCTCGCCTGGCTGGAACATGAAGAGGACGTTACCGGCCAGACTGTCGCGGCGGCCCGCAAGGAGGTGCGCTGCCCCAACGAGGGCGGCTGTGTGGATGTCGTGTCCGCACGCATGCATGTTGCCGTTTACGGCCGCGTACTCCAGCCCGGTGTCTTCCCCTATAGGCAGGGCATCCGTGTCTCCTCTCAGCAGCACCGTCGGCCCAGGCAGTGCACCACGGAGCACGGCGACGACGGACGTCGTCGCCGTGCCGGTGGTAATTTCGAGGCCGAGACCTTCGAGGGCGTCCAAAACGCGCCGTTGTGTTCGAGGGACTTCGAGGCCGATCTCGGGATCAGCATGGATACTGCGCCGCAAGCTCACGAGATCGGGCAGGATCGCCTCCGCGGAGACGCTAAAACCGGGCGCCTCAATCAAGTGGGGGGACTTGGCGGATGTGTCTACGGTCATAATTTGCAATCCTTCTTGTTTGAGGCAGTTTCGTTCTTGGCTGTCAGCGCGCCGGTCTATGGGGAGGCGTTCTCTTCCAAGTCGTGTTGTTGTTGGAAGGAAACGCCGTCACGACTCGCTCGTGAGCCGCTCCCGTGTGCGTTGATGTTCGCTTTCGATGGCTTGGGCAAGTCCGTCGCGGAGCTGTGTGCTAATCAGCGAGAGGCCGACGAACTGCCCCATGGAAGAGCCCCCTGCTCCGGCCGATACGACCGGACGGCGATGGGTGAAGGTATCGAAACCAGCCTTACCGTGGTAAGCGCCGTGTCCGCTTCGCCCGACGCCACCGAACGGAGCTCCCGGGATGCCCGCATGCAGGAACCCACCGTTCCTTGTAACGCCGCCACTGGTTGTCAGCGCGCAGAAGCGCTCGAACGCAGCGTCGTCATCTCCGTACCAGTAAGCGGCAAGGGGCGAAGGCCGTGAGGCAATGAACTCTATGGCTTCAGCGCGGGTGTCGTACGTGTAAATCGGCAACACCGGCCCAAAGATTTCATCCTCATTGATGGAAGCGTCCTCAGGTACGTCAAGCAGGAGGGTCGGGGCAATAAGCCGACGCCTTGGATCAGGAAGGTCTACGGCGGCTCCTTCAAATGCCATGTACGCCGACGCGCCCTTCGAAACCGCGTCCTCGATATGGGCTGTAATCCTCGCGTAGGCCGAGTCGTCGATCAAACTGATCATGGCGGGAATCGAGGCCGGAGGGAAGTGATGGGTCAGGCGCTCCTTAAGGAGATCGATGAATTTCTCCTTGACGGAAGAGTCCAATAGAACGTAGTCACCACAAAGACAGATCTGTCCGCCGTTCGCCATTTTGCTCACCACCACCTGGTCCGCAGCGTTGGCAAGGTCGGCCGACGCGTCTATGACCATCGGGTTCTTCCCACCCAATTCCAAGGTGACGGGAACCAAGTTCGCCGCTGCCGCCGCTTGAATGATGGACCCGACCCTTGGGGAGCCAGTGAACAAGATGTGATCGAACGGCAACCGGCTGAAATCCTCACTGACTTGGGTGCCGCCGGTAATCAGCGAAATCTCGTCAGCGCTGAATTTTTCCGCCAGTGCACCACGCAGCACCTCAGCTGTATGCGCGCTGGCGGAAGGCATCTTGATGATCACACGGTTTCCGGCTGCCAAGGCAGCAACGGCAGGCTGAATCACCAGGTTGATGGGAAAATTCCAGGCCCCGATGATGCCCACCACACCAAGAGGGTGCTGCTGGATGGCTGCCGTACCCTGATCATTCAGCGGTACCGGCTTCATCCACTCTTCGAGTTCACTGCGGATCTCCTCGAAATCAGCAAAAGCCCCGAGGATCTCTGTCGACATCGTAAATGCATGAGGCCGCTGACCGAAGTCATTGGCTGCCGCTGTCGCAAGTTCTTGTGCACTTTCAAGTACAGCAAGCTTAAGCCGGTCGAGACGGTTACGCCGGACCTTAGCTGAAGGAGGACCTTCTTTCCTGTGGGAGTTGCGCTGCAAATTGAGCAACGCGAGCATCTCAGCGTACGTCGGATTGACCGTGTTGATAGTTTCCAGTGTGAGACTAGACATCGATTTACCCGCCTTCCAGGGGTTCTTCGTTTGATGGATTGCGCGGCGCTTCGGCAATGGCGCCAGGCAGCAGTAATTGCTCGGGGGCGTTATTCTTCGGGAAGCTCGATAGCAGATTGGTTATGGTTCCGCGTTCGAGCCGTGTCGCCGGAGTCCTCGGGACGTTGATCAGCCCGTAACGACGCCTGATCCGCGTTCTGCTAAGACCTTGCGGTGGAGATTCCGTGCGGATTCGAAGAGACGAACGCCATCTGGTCCCCACATGAGTCGAAGGATTTCTTGCTCATTTTCGGGTTGCTGCATCTGCAAGGCTGTTTCTTGAAAACGCTCGATTTCAGCCACTGCATCGGCTTCTTCTGCCGGCGACAGTCCAAGAGCCAGTCGGGCACGGTGGGGCAGGGCGCCGATTGCTGCTTTTCGCGGGACATGGAAAATCCGGTTCATCAGCTCAGCGGCGCGTTGATGGGAAGGAATGAAGTTCTTCCTGCCTGCCTCTTTCATGATCTGCATGTAGTCATATCCATATTCGGGCGAAATCCGAAGAGAGTCGGAGTTGAAGAAAAACTTGTCGTACTTCTTGTAGAGTGCCTTCAGCTCCGTCATGCTTGTGGGAATCTCCTCTTCCGGGGCGCCATGCGCACGCAAATACGGAGCGCATTCCTTAATGAATTGATCCCTCTGCTCGTCTGAAAGCCTGCGAGGAGACTGCCCGTCTCGGAAAGCAAATGCTTCATACATCCGAAGCATCGGATGCATCTCGGTCAGCGCAGCCCACATCGCTTCCCTTGGTTGGGCCGCGGCATAACCGCCAAGTTCCGGCTGGGAGACGTCGATGATGTCTCCAGCGACCTTGGTGTGCACCTTGTGGAGGAAGTTGGCCATGGTTGTGGCCGTTTTGGTGTCGCCCAGCCACATGATTCCGTGAATGCCCGCCCCGCGGGAAGCGCGTTCAAACCCGTCGAATGTGGTCAAGGTCCCTTCCCGTCCTTTTCGCACAACAGGTTCGTGATCACGGATACCTGCAACAATCGGTGCGTAGGTATCCTGGGCCAGGACCTGGCCCACGTGGTGGAAAACGACTGTGGCTGGATGGAGAAGCACTTCCCACACCATGCTTCCGGGGCCGAAAAGACCGTAGTCCGGGCTGCCGTCTTCCAGATATGAATCACCCGCAGCGACGGGCTCCATGCCTCGACGCCAACGCCGCTCCGTTCCGAGGATGTCGGATTCTGTAATTTCGGGGTTGCTCTCTTTTACTTTGTTCATCTGCTTGTTCCTTCGCAGTGCAAACTCATGCGTATACGCACATGTTTCAGTGATTCCATGGCATGCGGTCTCCTATCCGGGGTGTGGTGACCGCTGCCTCATGGCTTTTCGGGATCCGATTTTCCTTCTTTTCCAAAGTCTCGTGTCGGCCGGGAGACTCAGTCCCCCGTTCGTTCGTCCTGTCGTGCAAGCAGCTCGGCTCGCACCTCGGGGTTAATCGCCACCGTCGCCGCCGTCCAGGCCAGTGCCTGCGCTGCGTCAACAATTGCCTGATCCGCGCCCTCACCCGCAGCGGCTTCGGTGAATCCCGCTGTATGCGGGGCGGCGGTTGTGCCTGAGATTCCGATGGCAGGATGTATCGAGGGCACCCCCTGTGAAACGTTGCCCATGTCTGTCGAACCGCCAGTTATGCTGCCCACCTGAATAGGGGTTCTACCCAGTCCACTTACCGACGTGTCCCATGCCGTTGCCAGCAGTGGCTCCTGCCGAAGTGGTTCATACCTTGGTTGCACTTGGAATTGTTCCCAGCTGCAGCCCGACGCTATGGCGCCCGCCTCAAAGCAAGCCATAACTTTTCGCTTCGCATCGTCCAACTCGGCGAGTTCGAAGGATCTGACTTCGGCCTGCAGCACGGTCCTGGAGGGAATAATGTTGGTGGCCTCGCCGCCTTCGGTAATGAAGGCAGCGACTCGGACTGTGTTGGGTAGCTGCTGGCGGCTCAGACCGATGGCGGCGAGAGCGATGGTGGCCGCATCCAGAGCATTTATTCCGGCCTGGGGCGCGCCCGCGGCGTGCGAAGGGAGGCCCGTGTAGGTTACCTCGAACCGGTCCACCGCCTGGCTCCGGTAGTCGGAGCATCGCATATCGATACCGGGCGCGCCGTGGACCATGAGGGAGACAGTGGAGTCCGACCATGCCCCGTTCTCCAGCATCGTGACCTTACCGCCACCGGACTCCTCAGCCGGGGTCCCGAGAAGTTTAACCCTGATGCCGATCTCATCAGCGATTGAAGCGAGGGCTATGGCGGCGCCGAGCCCGGCAGCGGCGATGATGTTGTGCCCGCAGCCGTGCCCAATGCTGGGAAGCGCGTCATATTCGGCGCACACAGTCACGACGAAGTCGCCGCTCCCATAGGAAGCTTCGATCGCTGTCTCCAGTCCATAGACCCCTACGGTGGTGTCGAAGCCCGCTTCCAGGAGAGCCTCTGCGAGAAGCCTTGCCGCTCGATGCTCCTGGAATGCCAACTCGGGGTGGGAATGGATGTCGTGGCTGATGGAAAGGAGACGGGTTTCCCATTGACGAACCTTCTCGCTGATGCGCTCTTTGGCATTTTCGAGAACAAGGATGCTGTCCGTCACCGAACCTGTCGTACTCATGCAGCTTCCTTTTCCGCGACCGGGTTCACGGTTGGTTCAGTCTCGGGAACCGGACGCAGGAAGAACGTCATTGCAACCACTGCAGCAGATAGAACTGCGCAGATCACCCACACCACGATGTAACCCTGGAGAGAGGTAGTGGCCACGGTTGACCCCCCTGCGCCCGCGGGCAGGAGGAAACTGGCCATCACCAACGCGAAGACAGCTCCGGCGATTGCACCCGCTGCGGTCCGAGTGGTGTTGTACATAGCAGAAGCGATTCCGACGGAGTCGCGAGGTGCCCTCTTGACGACAATGGTGGGAAGAACAGCCACGATCACCCCATTCCCCAACCCGCCGACTACTTTCGCCGCGACCATGATTGGCACAGACAGTGGGGCAACGATGAATACCACGAAGCCGATCGTGGTGAGGGCGCCACCCAGTGCAATCGCTCCCTTGACGCCCAACCATTTCATGGTTCGATGCCCTTGAGTCGTTGCCACGAAAGTCGCACCGGCAACCGCAAGCGCCAGCAGCCCAACGTTCGAAGGAGTGAAGCCAAGGCCGAATCCGGTTTCGTTCGGGTTTGTTAGCACATAGACGCTGGAAGCGGTGTTGCTTCCGAACAATTGGGCCCCAAAAAGAAATCCGATGAGGATTGGCAGTCCGAGACCACCCTTTGTGAGGAGATTCACATTGATCAGTGGGTGCTTTACCAGCTTTTCCACGAACCACCATGCGGCCAAAAGAACGACGCCAGCCACTATCGATGCCCACGTAATTGTGGATGTCCATCCCCAACTGGGGCCATTCGCGACACCGCTGAGCAGGCTCAGGAGTCCAGCGCCAAGGAGGGATGCGCCGAGCCAGTCGATACGGCCGGCAGCCCGGACCTTCGTTTCGGGGACAAGGAACGCTACGACGGGCACGCAGATGATCAGGAAGATCGCGGGTACCCACAACACCGTTCGGAGGTCACCTATGACCCCGAACAGAAGGCCAGCCCCGAAGGAGCCGATAGCACCACCGAAGGTAAGAGCCCCGACCAGCTTCCCGATTGACTTGCCCGCATTCTCCTCGTCCCGTTCCCGGACAATCGCAAACTCCAGTGGAAGGAAGGCTGCCAGCGGTGCCTGTAGCGCCCGCCCAACAAGGAAGATCGCGAAGGAGGGCGCCATCGCCACCAAGACCGAGCCGGCCGCCACCATCGCAGTTGAGATAAGAAGCAAGCGCTTGTGCCCGAAGCGGTCACCCAGCTTTGCAATGACTGGGACACAGAGAACTGTCGCAAGCAAGTACGCCGTATTGACCCAGTTAAGTTCGGCCGATCCCACCTTGAACTCGAGCCCAATGGCTTTCAGCAGGACAGGGTACCATCCCTGTAGTATCCCGGACCCAAACTCCATAATGATTAGGAATCCGACAGCCCCTCGAACCGCTGTTTGAGTACCTAATGATGCTTTCGGTGGTGCTGTCACGCCCACTTCGTCTCTCCTTTGAACTGTGTGTAGAACAAGGAAGACAATAGGGCGTGAGAGCGGCGTCACATCAGGAAGTGCCAGAAAATTGACTAAAGAGCAGCAAAATGCAGAAAAATGAAATATCGCACCTGGATCTTCGACTCATACATGCTGTCCAGATCAGTCCCCGCGCCTCATGGTCAGCCTTGGCTCCCATAGTTGGCGCTGATCCCGCGACGCTCGCCAGACGTTGGTCCCGCCTCATCGATGAGGGCACGGTCTATCTAACGGCCTATGGTCTGGGCGAGACGAAGGTGGTCGCTCTAGTCGAGTTGAAGTGTCGTCCCGGTACCGCGCTTAGCGTAGCCAACGCACTTTCAGGCGATTCGGAGGCAATAAGCATCGATCTAATCACTGGAGGACGTGACATCTTAGTTGTGATCGCGGCCACTGACATACCTTCAGTCGGAGCTTGGACCCTGGAGCGTCTGCAGGGAGTCAAAGGCGTCCGCTCAGTAAAAACGCACATAGTCTCCAGAGTTGTCGGAGACGCTCGTAACTGGCGGCTGCGGGAACTATCTCCGGATGAGGCTGCCCGCGTTGAGGCCGCGGACAGGCCCGCCCAGGTAGCAGCAGTGAGGCTTCGCCCGGAAGAACAACGAGAGCTGGCTGCGGCGCTCTTTAGAGATGGTCGCGCCGGTACCATGGAACTGGCTGATCAGATCGGCATGGCGCCGCGCCGCGTTCGGGAAGCTATCACTGCGGCTCTGGCAACCGGGCGACTCAGTATCAGAGTCGACGTGGCGCGGTTGTTTACGCCCTGGCCGATCTACACGTGGTATTTCCTGCGTGTACCCGCCGCAATGGTAGCGCGGGTCGGGCCACAACTCACCCGAATTGAAGAGGTCCGTTTGGTTGGGACGACGATTGGTAAGTACAACGTGGTTATGGCTGTGTGGCTCCGTGACGTTGGGGACGTTGGGCGCCTGGAGGCGCTCATAGAAGAACGCCTTCCCGGTGTCACGATCGCTGACCGTTCGATCGTTCTACGATCGGTCAAACACCTCGGGAATCTGCTCGACAGTGAAGGACGTGCGACTGGACAGAAGGTTGAAATGCCCTGACCGACAGTATGCCGCCTCCAGAGCAGGGTTATGAGCGCGTTTGTCCAAGTATCTGTTGTCCCGCTTGAACAGACCCGTGGCGACGGCTGTTTGCCTCATGTAACCAGGTTTGGAGATGCCTGTTGGCCCCCGTCCCTGGCCTTTACTGCGGGGACATGCAAGGAGCGCCCGCTGATGCAGCCATTACCCGTGTTGCTTTGATGCTTGCAGGGTGACAGGGTGCCCCTCCCGGCCGCGAACATAAGACGGCCGCGTTCAGGTTCTGTCCGAGTCCGAGTGATCGACTTGGCTCCGGTATTGGATTTCGCCGGAGGTTTTGTCGACGACGTTGAAGCCGAAGCAGCTTAGGAGGGAATCGTAATTGCCGCTGAACTGTCAGCTACCAAGAAGCGTCAGGGGAGTCTCCTGCCCTCTTTCGTGATCACGAGCTGTACTTCCCATCGTCACTCTGATCATGAGTGAGTGACGCGAGGTGTTCGCTTTTCAAGGAAAGCCGCCATGCCTTCTGCCCGGTCTCTGAGAGCGAAAGTGCCGTGGAAGGTGCGCCGCTCATACTGTAGCCCTTCAGAAAGTCCGGATTCCTGAGAGTATGCAGTCGCTGCCTTCGCGGCGTACAGAGCCGGCAATGACTTAGCAGCTATCGTCTCTGCAACTTCAAGGGCCTCCTGCATCACCTGCTCGTTAGGCACCACACGGGACACCAGGCCCAGCCGCTCGGCCTCGTCTGCGAGCATGGTGCGACCAGTGAGGATTAGGTCCATGGCCTTGGCCATCCCTATTGCCCGAGTGAGCCGCTGGGTGCCTCCTAGTCCAGGGATGGTGCCGAGGCTGACCTCGGGGAGGCCGAATCGTGCGGTCGCGGCGGCGATGATGACATCGCACATGAGCGCAAGTTCGCATCCTCCGCCCAACGCATACCCGGACACGGCCGCCACCGTCGGCGTGCGGACGTTGGCAAAGCTGTCCCATCCGGCCAGAAAATTGTCGGTCACTACCTGCGAATAGTCCAGGGCTTGCATCTCCCGGATGTCTGCGCCGGCCGCGAACGCCTTCTCACAGCCAGCCAGTACCAGGGCGCCGATGCCCGGGTCGGCATCCAGCCTGGATGCAGCATCGACGACTTCAACACACATTTCAGAGGTCAAGGAGTTCAGGGCCTCTGGACGGTTGAGCTTGATGATGCCAACACGACCTTGCCGTTGGACTAAGACGTGCTGATACGGCTGTCTGGCAGGCTCTCCATTCACAACACGGCTAAGTTGTTCAGTCATCGTCGCCTGCCGCATGGAGAATCAGAGCCTCCCCCTGCCCGCCGCCTCCGCAAAGAGCGGCCGCGCCGGTACCACCCCCACGGCGACGTAGCTCGTGGAGGAGAGTGAGCGCAATGCGTGTTCCCGATACGCCCACTGGATGACCCAGCGCGATGGCGCCGCCATTGACATTAACTCTGTCGTTCAAAATACCGAGCTCCCGCGCCGATTGGATGCCGACAGCCGCGAAAGCTTCGTTCAGCTCGAAAAGGTCGATGTCGTCGATCCCTATTCCCTGCTTCTTTACTGCCTGCTTGATCGCGTTGGCTGGCTGCGACTGGAGGGTCGAGTCGGGCCCGGCAACCTGCCCGCTGGCACCCACCTCGCCGAGCCACGTCAGTCCGAGTGCTTGAGCCTTGGCTCTGCTCATGACCACTACCGCCGCTGCACCATCGCTGATCTGCGAGGACGAACCGGCAGTGATAGTGCCCGCCGGGTGAAAAGCGGTGCGGAGCTTGGCCAAGTCCTCCGTTGTTGTTTCAGGTCGAATGCCCTCGTCGTGTCGCACCACCACCTCGCCGTGTCGGGTGGGGACGGAGACCGGGACAATCTCGGAATCGAAGACACCGCTCGCTGCGGCTGCTGCAGCAAGACGATGGCTTCGCGCCGCGAAGGAGTCCTGCTCCTCCCGGGTCAGACCATCCGCGACCCGGTTTCGTTCGTCAGCGAGCAGCCCCATGGCCTGGTGCGTGAATTGGTCATAGAGAGCGTTATAAGCCATGGCGTCAACGAGAGTCGCATCTCCGAACTTATGACCAACCCGTACACCAGGAAGCAAATGCGGGGCCTGGCTCATCGACTCCATGCCCCCTGCAACGACAATCTCGTGCTCCCCAGCGCGGATGAGCTGGTCAGCCAACGCGATGGCGTTGAGACCTGACAAGCACACCTTGTTGATGGTCAGGGACGGCACCGTCATCGGTATCCCGCCTTTGACCGCGGCTTGGCGCGACGTGATCTGACCCGCACCGGCCTGGATGACATGTCCCATGATAACGAAATCAACAAGGTCACCGGGAACGGCGGCCTTCGCCAGAGCCCCCTTGATGGCGTATCCGCCAAGTTCTGCCGCCTACAGTGTGGACAGTGCCCCCATAAGGCGGCCTATGGGCGTCCGGGCACCAGCAACGATGACTGATGTTTGTTCCTGATGAATTGTGATGCTTCTTCATTTCAAACTCCTTTTATGGAATGCGATACTCACGGGCTGTGCCGGTGAGTGCAAGGCTTTCCGGCCCAAAAGGATAGCGCCGCGGCCGCGGGACCATCACGGACAAGAAGAACAGCCGGTGCGCTTACTCCAGGTTTTGTAGCGCGAACCACAAGCGCATTCGGGTGGAAACGTCATCCAGATCCGTTCCAAGTAGTGATTCTATTTTGTCGATTCGCTGCTTCAGTGTCGTTCGGTGAACGAAGAGACGCCGAGAGGCTGTACTCCACTGTCCGTGGCTCTCCAGATATACGGTCAGCGTTCTCAACAGCTCCGCATTATCGCCGGAAGCCGCAGGAAGCATCGGTGCCAGTATGGTCTTGGACCAGCGAAGACCCTCAGCAGCATCCATGCCGAATGGGTTGGTAGCAGACATCATCTCGTCAAAGGTTCTCACCACGCCGTCGTCTCCAGGAGATCGAGTGGCCGCCGCGACCGCCCGCCCTAGTACCTGCGAAACTTTCCGCAACCCGTCCGCGACGGCCACGCCAGCGGTGGCGTTGTGTTTAAGGATCGGGGTCAGGATGCTTGATAGGCGGGCCTCAGAGTGCGCCGAAATAGCAATGGCACCATCGCGGTAGGGGCCAACAATGAGACCAGCAACAGAGTGCAGCCGATTCAGAATGTCGGTCAGCAAGTCCGCCCGCAGCGGCTCTATGACAGCTACCGACACTGGCACGCCATCGCGGAAAACATGCAAACCCAGAAGATCGACGACGGCCTCCGCCGTCTCAAACTTGCCATCGAAGAGCGCAGTGAGAAGTTGCAGTTGCAGCTTCTGTTCAATCTGCTGGTTTACTCTCTGGCGCTGCGAAAATGCTGAGAGAAGCAGCGCCGCCGTTGCAAGAGTCTTGTGTTCTGGCTCGGTTGTTTCATCGCGAGTACAGAGGGACAAGTACCCATCATCCAGCTCGGTACCAATGGCCAGGATCCGGCAATGCCATCCGGAGTCGTGGAGACTCGCGGCCCCCTTGCGTCCTGAATCGGCCAGATCGCGGATCTGCCGTATAACGTCGTCAGCTTTTTGCCGTAGGCCGGATTCCGCGACGACGTTGCCTTCCGACGTCCAGACGGCGGCCCATCCGTTGGTGGAGCGGTGAAGAATCTTGGTGATCTGCAGAGGCGCGTCGCCGCGCACCGAAGCCCGGATAAGGTCCTGTTGGTCTGCCAAGGGCTGCTGATAGATCTCCCGTTCATGCTGGGCCACAAGATCGGTTACGAATCTGTTGACCGTCGCGAAGGAAGTTCGAGAAGGAATGCTCAGAAGCGGGAAGTTCAGACGCTTTGCAGATTCTACGACCGAAGCGGGAACCCGGGCGTAGATGCGTTGTATGCCAAATCCAAGCCCCACCATTCCCGCGGCCTTGAGGCGACTTATGAATTGCTCAGCAAGTTCAGGATTGGCCGCGTCAAAGGATTTGGCCGACGTCAACACCAGCTCGCCGCCCCTTAGGTACGGAGTGGGATCCTCGAGTTCCGTGTAGGCAACCCACCTTATCTTGCGGGTGGCTGCATCCAGGGGAATATGTTCCGCCGTAATGCCTAATGCTGCGGCCTGGATAAGATCCGCAAAAGTGGCACCGACGACTTGGTCGTTCACGCTCACGGGTCAGCTCCTCGCATATCTACAGCTTAGGGGCGTAGACAACGACTTCGTTTCCATCTGGATCAACGATGATCCCGTAGCGCTCATGAGCACCGTCTCGGAGCGCTCCTACGCCTACTCCGGCTCCTGCGAGGCTGTCCCAGAAGCCCTCCAAATCCGGTGTTTGGAAGCATGCTCCCCGGTAGGTCTTACCATCAGCGTCATCGATTCGCTCGATCGCGAACCGGACATCACCTGTTTTGAATTCTGCCCACGTGCTGTGGTCAGTGAACTTGAGCGGCAAGCCCAGGACATCTCTGTAGTGCACAAGACACTCGTTGAATGATGTGACGCCGTACCGCACAAAGCGCATTTGGAGGTCCATACAAGCCTTCCTCGTTGTTGTTGTCAGTCCATCGCAGGAGGAGGTCCGGAACAACCGTCAATGTGCTGTTGTTCACATGTGCTTCTCCTCATAGTTGTCGGGTGTTTCACTCACCGCGGTATCGCAAGATGGAATCCGCGCTGTTGACTCCTAGAAAGTGTGCTGATGCAACTGAAATACATCCTGAGAGGCCGTCCCGGGAATGAGACTGTCGTTCTCTTGAACGGAATGGGTCTTGCGGCTTCTGATTGGTCCGAGCAGATCGACGTTCTCGCAGAGGACTTCCAGGTTCTCGCTGTCGATCGGCGTGCTCACGGGGGGACCCCCTACGAAATCCCTGACTCACTTGAGAATCTGACGGATGACGTTATAGAGACGCTTGATGCACTCGGGATTGACAGTGCTCACGTCGTTGGCTTGTCGATGGGAGGATGCGAGGCACTCAACTTAACCCTGCGGCATCCGAAGCGGGTTTCGTCGCTGGTGCTGGTCAACACGTTCAGCGATGTCACCCCGGCCGATCGGAAAGCCCGAATGGAGTCGGTCTCAACCACCCTGGGGGAGAAGGGAATGGGTGCCTTCGCACGAGACACCGTCACACAAATGATCCACGCGGACCTGCCGCAGCAGCGGCTCGAAGAACTCGTGACCTCATTGGGCTCCTTGGGCGGCCAGGTCTTCCTCGATCTTATCTCCGTGCTTTACCGGATCGGGATGGGTAGTTCGCTAGCGAAAATTCAATGCCCCGTGTTGGTTTTGGGAGCAGAGTTTGATCAGAGAACACCAGTGGCTGCCGTTCGCAGTCTCGCCGTTTCCATCCCCAAGGCGGAATTCGTTGTCATTCCCGACGCCGGGCACTTTCCCCACATCGAACAGCCAACACTCTTCAACACAAAACTAATGAATTTTCTACACGCAAAGAAGGTAACCCAATGATCAAAAGGGTGAGCTCCCTGTACGTCGGTAATGTCATCGACGGTGATCGCCTCGGCTTTGATGGCCCCCTGCCGGCCGACCGGCAGTACAGCAGCGATCGGCTAAATTCCGTTTTCGGTCAGGCTCTGGTGACGGCGCAACTCAGCGAAGAACTTGGGTTCGACACGATGTGGATGGCCGAACACCACTACCAGAGGGAGGGTTATGAAGTTATCTCTAACATCCCTATGCTCTCACTCTGGCTGGCGCAGCATACAGAGCGGATCCGGTTCGGTTGTGGGTTCAACGTCCTGCCGACCTGGCACCCCATTCGTCTCGCTGAAGACTTCGCCACAGTTGACATTCTGACCGGAGGCCGACTGATCTTCGGCGTTGGTCGGGGATACCACGAACGTGAACTGATCGCCATGAACGAACACGCGATTGCCCTCAACGACGAGCAACGCCGCGACTACTTCGAAGAGCAAGTCGAAGTTCTCATGAAAGCCTTCCATGAAGACAAATGGTCGCACCATGGAACCTATTTCGATCTGCCTCCGAAGGGTGGAACCCACCGGATGCTTCCGTTGGAGGACCTGACACTGGTCCCTCGCCCCGCGAATCTTCCAGTGGAAACATGGCAGCCCACAACCAGCGGGAATCCCCGCGGAGTCGAATTCATGGCCAAGCACAACATCAGGGGGATGATTGCGGGCATGCCGACACCGTTCGCCGGCAAGTTTGCGCGGCTCTATCAGGAAGCAAATGCCCGGCATGGCCGCGACCTTGCTCTGGGCCAAGGTCTATCTGTTGGGTTCCGCTCCTACATAGCAGACACGGAAAAGGAAGCGCGCGAACGTCTACGGCCCATTTTCGACGAATACAGCAAGTTTGCCGCACCGTTGGGCGTCTTTCCATACAACTCGGAACTACTGGAGTTGATGGCCCGCGAAGGTCAACCCGTACCGGACAAGCCCATGCTTTCCTCATTCGAAGAAACTTTGGAAAGCGGCGCCTGGTTCGCAGGCACAGCCGAGCAGCTCGTCGAACGGATCCATGCCCTCGAAACGGAACTGCCAGGACTCGAAGACATCCTCTTCAACATCCACATTCCGGCAAGCCACGCCGAGAACGCCGAGCAGCTTCACCGTATCGCAGAGGACGTCATGCCAGCACTGGATCTTGAACTCGCGGTTGCCGGAGTCCAGGAGAAATAGCCATGAAGCAACTGATTATTGACGGCTGCAACCCCAGCAACTGGGATCGTGCAGTAGCGTATGACAGCCTCATCGCCGGCGGAGTGGGAGCGGTAAACGCCACGGTCGCTGTGTGGGAGACCTTTGAGGAATCCGTTGACGAAGTAGGCAAATGGATCCGCCGCTTCAAGAGCGATCCTCGCCTACTGCAAATCAAGTCCGCCTCTGACATCGATCGAGCCCGATCAGAGAACAAACTGGGCATCATTCTCGGTTGGCAAAACATCTCGCCCATCGAGAATGATTTCGAACGGTTGGAAGTCTTCCAGCACTTGGGAATCAGGGTCGTGCAACTCGCTTACAACCTACGCAACCTCGTAGCGAACGGATGCTACGAACGACACGACGAAGGACTGTCCACTTTTGGAGTCAAGACAGTCAAGAAGCTCAATGACCTCGGCATGCTGATTGACCTTTCCCACGTCGGAGATCAAAGCTGCCGCCAAACCATCGAGTTGTCGGAAGCCCCGGTTGCGATCACGCACGCAAATCTCAGGGAGTTCGCGGACCAACCCCGCAACAAACCCGCAGCGATCGTGAAGGAACTAGCCGCGCGGGGCGGAGTCATCGGAGCCAATGCATTCCCCCGGTTCCTCCCCGCAGGCTTCAACTCCACCATCGATGACTTCCTCGACGCCATCGACAGCCTGGTTCAAACCATCGGACCAGACCATGTCGGCATCGCCTCCGACTTCTGCGAAGGACAGGACATGGAGTATTGGCGGTACCTCCGCCGACTCCACGGCAAAATACCCGGCGAAGAACCGCGTGTGCCACGTGCCGATCCCGCATGCAAGGGGTTGGACACGGCTGCAGATATGCCGCGCATAACCGAGGGTTTGTCCACACGTGGATATTCAGATACTGACATCGACAAGGTCATGGGCGGAAACTGGCTTCGCCTGTACCGCGAGGTTTGGGGGTCGTAATGACAGCGCAAATCGTTTCCCGCCCGGCCCTCGACGGTGAACATCTGCGAGGGGCATTAGGACAGTACCCCACGGGAGTTGTTGTCGTAACCGGAATAGCAAGCGATGGAAACCCTGTCGCAATGGTCGTGGGCACCTTCACGTCTGTTTCCTTGGATCCACCACTGGTTGGTTTCCTCCCGACCAAGACATCGCAAAGCTATGCCCGCCTCAAAGACTGCACGCATCTATGCTTCAACGTCCTTTCGCATGCACAGGAGTCGTTGTGCCGAAAACTATCGTCAAAGGATACTGACAAGTTCAACGGTGTGAGTTGGGTCCCTGGTGTGACGGGCTCACCCATCATCGAGGGGTGCGTTGCGTGGTTTGAGGGAACTGTCGAATCCATCTCGGACGCGGGAGACCATGATTTTCTTTTGGCCAGAGTCCTCGCCTTCGACGTACCCAACCCCGTGCTTCCCCTACTCTTCTTCCAGGGAAGCTTCGGAAAGTTCAACTCTTCATCCTTCGTCATGCCTAATGAAACCGCGCTGCTGCCCGTCATCACGGAGATCGAACGGCACAGGAGCATGCTGGAGGAATTATCCGACAAGTTGGACCGCGAAGTCGTGGTGTTTGCCCCAGTGGGAGACGAACTCGTCATCGCCGCCAGTGCCGGCACAGAACCGAATCGAACCACCTCCATTGTTGGTCGGAGGTTTCCGTTCAGCCCGCCCTTCGGCACGCTTTTGGTCGACGATGACGCTTTCGACGGTTGGTACTCCAGGTTGCACACATCAGCTACCCATGAGGACTGGCACGCAAAGCTTCAGCTGGCAAGGACTCGAGGATGGTCCGTAGCGATTCTTTCAGATGATCATCCGGAATTAGACCGGCTGATTGAAGAGTTCTCTCGCGGTCCGCACACCCCCAACCTGCAACGCAGACTGCTAAGCGTTATGCAACAACTTGGTACCTCCTATGAGCCCAATGACCAGGACCTGACAACAACGTCTCAGTTCCGAATGATCTCCGTACCCGTCAAGGACCGGGATGGAAAGGGCCAATTCCTCATCTCCATCCACAGCATCGCAAATCCGATCCCTGCTGAAGGACTGGAAGCCGTAGTCAATGCCCTTCAGGCCACCGCCACACGAATCGAAAGCGGCTCCAAGTAAGTCAATAGCAACAGAATCGCCTCCACCCCAACAGGAGGCCCCTAGAAAGGTACGCCCGTGACAAATAACGTCTCCGAGGCATCATCAAGTACGAAAACGGTAATCCGAGGGTCCGTGCGAGCAACCGCCGCAGGTGCCATCGGGAACATGCTTGAACAGTACGACAATGTCATATACGCATTCTCTGCAGTTATCCTGGCCAAATTGTTCTTCCCCTCGACCGACCCGACCGCAGGACTCCTCGCTACCTTTGCCGTATTCGCAGCCGGGTTCCTCGCGCGCCCCATCGGCGCAGTAATTTTCGGCCACCTCGGCGACAAATATGGACGTAAGCGAACCCTCTTCTGGTCGGTACTGCTAATGGCCATTTGCACCACGGCAATCGGTCTTATGCCTACCTACTCCGACGTCGGAGTAGTTGCTCCGGCCCTCCTCGTCATCATTCGTTTAGGTCAAGGCATTGCCACAGCCGGCGAGACAGCAGGCTCGGCGACGTTCATTGTAGAGCATGCACAGCACCACAGAAGGGGCTTCCTCGGAAGCTGGCAACAGGTCAGCTCCGCCGCTGGTTTCCTGCTCGCATCATTGGTCTCCCTGAGCATGTCCTTCTTGTTCTCGTCAGAGGACATTCTCTCTTGGGCATGGCGGCTCCCGTTCCTGCTGGGAATCGTAACCGGGGCAGTCGCCCTCTGGCTTCGGTTTGGAATTGAAGAAACGCCATCATTCGGTCAGCTTCAGAAAAGTACCGAGGTCAAGTCGCGACGTAGCCCAGTTCTGCAAGCTGTCCTTGAGCATCCAGCGGCCGTGATTAAGGCCGTTGGAGTTGTCACGATTTGGGGGATCGGCTACTACTTTTTCCTGACCTACATCCCGACATTTCTCAAGACGGTAGCTGGAGTTCCTGCCCAACACGCGCAACTTTCGAATCTCATCGCCATCGTCGTGTTCGCCGTAGCCATCCCATTCTTCGGAGCGCTCTCAGACAGGATTGGCCGCAAGCCGCTGCTCGTGACCGCGAGCGTAGGCTTCGCCGTTATCAGCTGGCCAATGATGCTCTGGTTGGAATCAGGAAGTCTCCCGGCCGCCTACATTCTTCAGATCGCGACGGCGATCCTCTTGGCCGGCTACGCAGGCCCTGGGCCGGCAGCACTTGCTGAAATGTTTCCCACACATATACGTTTCAGCGCCATGTCTATCGGATGGAACGTATCGAACACGCTTTTTGGCGGCACCGCACCGTTCATCGCAACCGCACTTATTGCAGGGACTGCTAACAACGCGGCACCGGCAATCATTGGCATCGGCGCTGCATTGATCTCGCTCATCGTGGTCGCACGACTGCCCGAAACTGCAAAGAGTGAACTGGGCTAAAGCCAACACAGCGGCTATGGACGCCTCGGAAGAAGAGCTCTGAAGCGTCTGCTAGTCCCCACGACCCCGGAATGTGCAACGGCTAGCCAAGCCGTCACATTTCGGGGTCGCACTTGCTTCACGGGTCAACTGAAAGTGGACTCGTCCCAGCGTTACGCCGACTATTGTGATTGCGTCAAGCTAGCGCTCCACGCGGACCCCAGTCGGTCAATTGAACGTTGAGCCAACACGCTACGACGGGAACGTCCGGGGATGGCACGGTGCCTCGAGTGATTGCCGCGTAGCGGCGAAAGGGCGGGTTAAGGAGGACCGCCGGTTACCTCAATGTGCCACGTTGATCTCAGTCCCAGCCCGTGGCTCACGGCAGCATCGAGCAGATCGCGCTACACCAAGACTTCGCCGTCGCGGGCGATGACCCGGCCGCCGGAGACCACGAGGCGCCGCTGTGGGCAGCGGACCAGTACGTCCGGCACGTTTTCGGCCTCCAGGAGCACAATGTCGGCGCGGGCTCCGGCCACGAGGTCGTGCTGCCCACGTCCCACGAACGGCGCGCCATGCGTCGTCGCGTACTCGACGGCGGCGGTCAACTTGTCGTCGTGCCGGAACCCGTGCAGGCGTGCAAAGGCGAATGCCACACGCAGCAGGTCCCCGTCGCCGAACGGCGACCACAGGTCGCGGATGCCATCGGTGCCCAGGCCCAACGGAACGCCGCGTTCACGCATCTGTTGCCAGGGCAGCGGCGCGGTGCCGCTCATCGCGACGGTAGTCCACGAGATGCCGGCTTCGGCGAGGCCCTCGACGATCTCCTCCTGCACGCTCTGCGGCAACGAGCCCAGTGCGAAACCGTGCGAGATGTTCACCTTGCCCTGCAGCCCGGCGTCGATGGTCCGGCGAATCACCTGGCGGTACTCGTACGCACCGAGCGAGCCGAAGTCGTGCAGGTGCAGGTCCAGGCCGACGCCCCGCTCAACGGCGATCTGAAAGAGCCCGTCGAGCTGGCCTTCCACGTCCCCGTCGATCGTTCCCGGGTCGAGCCCCCCGATGCTGTCCGCCCCGGCCTGGGCAGCCTCGTCGAGCAGTCCCAGCACGCCGGGCCGGCGCAGCACGCCGTCCTGTGGAAAGGCCACGGTCTCCACATGGATGGCCCCATCGAGCTCCGCGACGGCGGCCTGCACCGACTCAAGGCCCTTTAGCCCGATGCCGAGGTCCACATCGATGTGGGTGCGGGTGGCGGTGGTGCCGTGCCGGATGAACTCGCGCAGCACCGCGGCGGCCGAGTTCACGTTCGGGATGTCGTAGTTTCCCCGCTGGGCACGCTCGTTCGCGATCCAGCCCTCCACCGTGGGGTGGTCGGAGTAGGTGTAGGGCACCCACGGCTTGCCCCACCAGCTCTTGTCGACGTGGGCGTGGGTGTTGATGAACCCAGGAACGGCGAGCAGCCCGCCGCCGTCGAGGTCGCCGTCGTCGGTGGTCCCAGCCGCAGGCAGCACCTCGACGATTACGCCTCCGTCAATCACAATGTCTGCCGGGTCGGCGCCCCACGGGCGCACATTCCTCAGCCTGAACTTCTTGTCAGTCATTTTTTGTACCTTCTCTCTTCTGGTCTCAGTGCACGCGGCGGAGGAAAGCCGCCGTGCGCTCGTGCCGGGGATTGTCGAGCACCTCGCGCGCTGGCCCGTCTTCGAGCACCCGGCCCTGGTCCATGAACACCACGCGGTCGGCCACTTCGCGGGCGAACCCGATCTCATGGGTGACTACGAGCATCGTCATGCCCTCCTCGGCGACCTGCCGCATGGTCTGCAGGACTTCGCCCACCAGCTCGGGGTCCAATGCACTCGTCGGTTCGTCGAACATCATCAGGCGTGGCTCCATGGCAAGCGCCCGGGCGATGGCTACGCGCTGCTGCTGGCCGCCCGAGAGCTGACTTGGGTACGAAGCATGCTTGTCTGCCAGGCCCACCTTTGCCAGCAGCTGCCGCGCATGCACCGTGGCCTCCTTGCGCGGGCGTCCCAGGACCTTGGTGGGGCCGTATGTGACGTTGTCGAGGGCCGTCATGTGACCGAACAGGTTGAATTGCTGGAACACCATGCCGATGTGCTGCCGGGCCTTGGCCACTCGGCGTTCGCTTTGCTCAAAGAGTTGGCCGCCGTGGAGCTCGTGCCCCACGCGCTCACCGTTGACCTCGATCATGCCGCCGTCCACCGGATCGAGGTGGTTGATGCACCGCAGCAGGGTGCTCTTGCCGGAGCCCGACGGGCCGAGGACGCAGACGATCTCGCCGGTGCGGATTTCGATATCGACACCCCTCAGTACGTGGTTGTGGCCGAGCCACTTGTGCACGCCCGCGATGCGCAGCATCGTCTCGGTTGCCGGAGCCTCAGGAGTTACTTGCGTCATTGCGCACCTCCAGTAGTGGTTGGGACCGTGCTGCCCATCGCCGGCCCTTTGCTTTTTCCCGCCCGGCGCGAACCGGGCTGCGAGGCATTGAACCGACGCTCGAGGAAGTGCTGGCCGACGCCGGCGATGGTCACCAGGATCAGGTACCAGAGCACACCAACGATCAGCAGGGGCAGGATCTTGAAGTTTTGCCCATAGATGAGCTGGACGCGGGTCAGCAGGTCGCTGCCGCCGATCACCGAGACCAGCGACGTGGCTTTCAGCATCCCGATGAACTGGTTGCCTGTAGGCGGGATGATGACCCGGATCGACTGGGGCAGCACAATGCGCGCCAAGGCCTGGTTGCGGGTCAGTCCGATGCTGACCCCCGCATCAGTCTGGCCCGTCGGAACCGACATGATGCCACCGCGGATAATCTCGGCCATGTAGCCCGACTCGGCGAGCGAGAGTGCGATCAGGCCGGCGGTGAAACCCGAGATGAGGGTGTTCGTGTCATGCCCGAGGATGGTGGGGAACAGTACCGCCAAGTTGAACCAAAGCAGTACCTGCACGAGCATCGGCACACCGCGGAAGAACCAGACGTAGGTGCGGCCGATGACACTGGCGATTCTGTTGTTGCTCTGGATCATCAGGGCGACAACAAACGCCAGTGCTATCGAGATAAGCATGGCGAAGATCGCCAGCTGGATGGTGACCCCGACACCCTGAAGCACCACAGGGTTGAACATGTAGTCCCACGTGACGCCCCATTCCATGTTGGGGTTCACGGCCTGGGACTGGATGAAGAGGACAACCAGCGCCACTGCCACGAGCCCTGTGACGATCTGGCCGTACTGGGGGCGCCGCTTCGCTGGGATCGGCGCCTCTTGCAGGGCCGGCTCATCGCCGTGCCGGCGCACATAGTGGGCCGGACCGATGGTTGCCGGTAATGCCGGGCGGGTGAGGTCGGACATGGTCATTTCACCGCCAGGTTGATACCGGGCGTCTCGAGGTTGATGACCTCGACATGCCACTTCTTCAGGACTTCGTCGTACGTGCCGTTCTCGTGGATTGCCTTCAGGGCGGTGAGGAAGGCGTCGCGGAGATCTGTCTGCTGCTTGTTGAAGGTCATGCCAAGGTAGACCTTCTCTTCGAAATCGACGGGGAGCGATTCGAGCTTGTCGCCGGTTTCCCGCTGGATGACGGAGACCGCCATGTCCGGCCAGAAGATGGCGTCGATGCGGCCCGAGGTGACGGCGAGGTTCTTGTCGCTCGAGTTCGGGAAGGAGATGAGCTCGGTGGCTGGCTTGCCCTTGGCCACGCATGCCGCCGCCATCATGTCGACGAGGCGCTTGGCATCGGAGCCCTTGACGTCGCCAATCTTGAGGCCGCAGGAGCCGTCGACGGCGCTGGTGATTCCCTTGGGGTTGCCCTTTTGGACCATGAAGACGGTCCCGGCCCATTGGTAGTCGATGAAGTCGACTTGCTCCTGCCGCGTCTTGCGGTCGGTCATTCCGGCGATGGCGGCGTCGAACTTGCCGCTCTGCATACCGATCAGGATCTGGTCGAAGGGCACCTTCTCCCATTTGACCGGAATGCCGAGCTCTTTCGCCATGGATTCCATGAGGTCAACGTTGTAGCCCTGGATGCCTGTCTGGCCGGCGGGGGTGAAGTTGGCCGGCTCGAAGTCGGGCTGCGTGGCTACGGTGAGCACGCCTTTGTCCTTGATCTTTTGCGGCAGCAGGTTGTACAGCGGTGCCTTTTCGTTGACGGAGGCCGGCTTCTCCGATGCTCCGGCGGCTGTGGCCGTGGAGTCGGAGATGCCGCAACCGGTAAAGGCCAGCATGGCGAGGCTGCTGGCCGCGAGGGCGGCCGCAACACGGCCGGTGAGGATGGTGCGGGAGAACGACATTGTTCTTGCCTTTCGGTGCGGGGATTCCGCGGGATGCGGAACCCGGTTGGGGAAGGCGGGCGGGATCCCGCTCGCCGGACAGGGTCAACTCGTGCGCAATGGGTTCCCGTGGCGGGCGACGACCTTGCCGCGTTTCAGTACGAGCCGCCGCTGTGGTCGGGCGGCGACGGCCTCGCCGATGCTTGCTGCATCGATGAGGAAGAGATCGGCGGGTGCGCCGGGCTCAATCCGGGCAGGTTCGCGTCCGAGGGCGATCGCCCCGCCGCTCACTGCCACGTCGAATGCGTCTGCGATTTGCTCGTCGGTGCGGAAACCGCTGCGGTACGCGAGATGGAACGTGCGCTCGAGCATGTCTCCGCTGCCATACGGGCCCCAGAGATCGCGCACGCCGTCGTTGCCCGCTCCGACGTTCACCCCCTGCCTGCGCAGCTCGGTGATCGGCAGCACCGGGGTGTTGTAGACCGTCGCGGTCAGCAGGGAGATCCGCGCCTCGGCGAGGCCCTGCGAGATCCGCTCGGATTGGGCGCGGTCCACCTCCACGATGGCCACGCCGTGCGAGACCGCCACCCGGCCCTCAAGTCCGTGCCGGACCACCCGCTCGATGATGAGCTCCAAGGTGTGCGCACCCAGGGTTCCGCGCTCGTGCAGGTGGATATCAAGCTTGGCGCCATAGGTCTCGGCGAGCCCGAAGATCAGGTCGAGGTGACGCACGGAGTCGCGTTCGAGCGCCGCGGGGTCGATGCCGCCGATGCAGCCAACCAGGCCCTGTTGAAGGACCGACTCGAGCAGCTCCGCCGTCCCAGGGCGGGTCAGCAGCCCGCCCTGCGGGAAGGCAACTTGTTCGACGTCGATGATGTCGCCCAGTTCTGCGGCGACGTCCGCTACGACTTCGACGCCGCGCAGCCCGACGTCGGGATCGACGTCGGTGTGCGTGCGGGCAAGGGTGGTTCCGGTGGCGGCCATCTGTTCAAGCAGCGCCTGCACACCGTCGCGGGCGGGCAGGCCGAGTTCCGCGCGACCGCGCTCGCCGTTCACTATGCGGTCCGCGAGTTTGGGCCCCGCAGAATGCGGCACCCAGTCGCGGCCCCAGAGCGTCTTGTCGACGTGGCAATGCGCGTCCACCATGCCCGGCAGGGCCAGGGCGCCGGCCCCGTCCTCGATGACCGCCCCTGCCGGAACAGTAAGCGTTCCTGTTGGCGCCATTTCGGCGATCCGTCCCCCTCGGATCAACAGATCGGCCTCGGGGTATACGTTCGGTACGCGCACGCGGGAGACAAGCATTGTATGGGCCTTCATTGGTCTTCCCTTGCACTTTTGTGACGGTGGTCACGATTGGTCGATAAAAAGGAGATTAGGCTGTTTGGTATTCCAAAGCAAGGCCCTGGGTCAAATAGACGTTTTATGAATCGCGCCGTTCGAAGTTCGATTCCAATGGTGATGCGATGGTTGTATACCAGAACCCATCCGCTGCACTGCCAGCTGGCTGTCCGACGTACGTCACCGGGACCAGGGACTAATTCCGTATCCAATGCGGTTAGCACGTTGAGGGGACGGAAACCGGTTACGTACGCGACGGGATGAGGACACATATGACTACAGAAACTGCCGACGGAGTCGGGTTCCGTTCCAAGCGAGGGCCGATCCTCATTGCTTTGATGCTCGCCACGGGCCTCGTGGCGATTGATTCCACGATCGTTGCCACGGCCGTCCCGTCCATCGTTGGGGACATCGGCGGCTTCTCCTCGTTCCCTTGGCTCTTCTCCGGGTACCTGTTGGCGCAGGCTGTATCCGTTCCCGTGTACGCAAAGCTCTCCGATGTCCTGGGTCGCAAGCCGATCATCCTCAGCGGCATCGCACTGTTCCTGCTCGGCTCCATCCTCTGTGGACTCGCGTGGAGCATGCCCGCCCTGATTGCCTTCCGCGTGCTGCAGGGACTTGGCGCCGGTGCGGTCCAACCTGTGTCGATCACCATTGCCGGCGACATCTATACCCTCGCCGAACGCGCCAAAGTGCAGGGCTACCTTGCCAGCGTGTGGGCCATTTCGTCTGTGGTGGGTCCCACGCTGGGTGGCGTCTTCGCGTCGCTGGGGATCTGGCGCTGGATCTTCCTGATCAACATTCCGCTGTGCCTCCTGGCCGGTTGGATGCTGACGCGTACCTTCCACGAAAATGTTGAACGGACCAGGCACCGCATCGACTACCTTGGCGCAGCTCTTCTCACCATCGCGCTGAGCCTCCTGATCCTCGGGGCGCTGGAAGGTGGCCAGGCGTGGGCGTGGAACTCACCGGCAAGCATCACGGTTTTCGTCGTCGGGGCAGTGCTCCTCGCCATCTTCCTGTTGGTCGAGCGCAAGGCCGCCGAGCCGGTCCTCCCGCCGTGGGTTGTCTCCCGCAGGCTGTTGGCGACGACGGCGATGATCGCCTTCGGGATTGGCGCGGTGATGCTGGGCCTCACCTCGTACGTGCCCACGTTCCTTGAAGGCGCACTGCAGACCTCGCCGCTGCTGGCCGGACTGGCATTGGCGGCACTGACGCTTGGTTGGCCGATCAGCGCTTCCCAGGCCGGCCGGTTCTACCTGCGGATCGGATTCCGGAAGACAGCACTGATCGGTATCTCCATCACGGTGGTGGGTACCGGCATTCTTGCCCTCACGGCCTCTTCGCCCAACGTCCTCCTGGTTGCGGCTTCGTGTTTCGTCGTGGGCCTCGGACTCGGACTGGTGGCGACGCCCACCCTCATCGCCGCCCAGTCGAGCGTGGAGTGGAACGAACGCGGCGTGGTCACGGGCACCAACCTCTTTGCCCGCTCCATCGGCAGCTCCATCGGCGTGGCCGTGTTCGGCGCCGTCGCCAACGCCATCTATGCCAGAAGCGGCGGCCCGGATCCGCAATCGACAGTTGCGGCTTCCGGTGCCGTGTTCCTGGCCGTGGTGGTATGCGCGGTCCTGACTGTGGTCGCCGTCATTGCGATGCCGGGGACGGACACCACAAGCGATGCCGGCCGGTCCAGCGAACCAGCCGACGCGGCCGAGTCCCACGGCTGGAGACGTTCCGGAGGATAGGCTCAACAACGAGTCGAAAGGGACGGTGCATGGACAACTTGATCACGGGCACGCTGGAGAAGGTCTTCGAGGGTACAGTCTGGGCGGAGGGCCCCGTGTGGGTTCCGCAGTCGCAGACGGTGCGGTGGAGCGACATCCCCAACAACAGGATCCTCGAGTACAGCCCGGAGTCAGGCCAGACGCGTGAGTACGCCACCGCCGTCGAATTCACCAACGGGCGGACGCTGGACCGTGACGGCACCGTGGTCCAGTGCAGCCACGGGCGGCGTCGCGTCGAGCGCGATGACGACGGCGTGGTGTCGCCGATCGTCGATTCCTTCGGTGGGCGTCGGCTCAATTCGCCCAACGACGTTGTGGTGGCCAAGGACGGGACGGTGTGGTTCACGGATCCGCCCTACGGAATCCTGCCCGGCACCGTGGAGGGCCACGAGGGTGAGCAGGAATACGGTGGCTGCTACGTGTTCCGCTTCGACCCGGAAGCCGGGGAACTGACGCCGGTGGTGACCGACCTGGTGCATCCCAATGGCCTGGCGTTCTCCCCGGACGAGTCTGTCCTGTATGTTGCGGACACGGCGGGGCCGGACCACGGTGTGCCGTTCCGGATCGCCGCCTACCCGGTTGCGGGCGGGACTTGCGGAACCGGGCGGACGTTTGTGGAACTGGAGGACGACAAGGTCTCGGATGGTTTCCGCGTCGACGTCGAGGGAAGGGTGTGGACTTCCGCGGGCGCTTCGGTCCGCGTGTACGCGCCCGACGGCGGCCTGCTGGCCGCCGTCGACGTTCCCGAACGCGTTTCCAACCTGTGTTTCGGTGGTCCCGACGGCCAAGACATGTACATCACGGCGACATCCTCCCTGTACCGCCTGCGGACCTCGACGCGGGATACCGTCGGCCCCTAGCGCCCGCCGCCCTGATGGACGATCATCGGGAGAAAGCGGTTTAGCCAAGGACAGGCCATGAAGGACACCAGGAACGTCGTGGGGGATCCAGTCCAAACTTCGGCAGCGTTCAAGAGGCGCTTCATGCTGAGGATGGTCTCCGTCCTGGCAGGGGGCATGTTCCTGGACGGCTACATCCTGGGGATTTTTGGCCCGGTGACGGGGACCATGACCGAAGATCTGGACCTCTCCACGCTCTGGGAAGGCTTGATCGCGGCCGGTCCCTTATTTGGCATTTTGCTGGGCTCGCCCATCGGGGGTTGGGCCGGGGACAAGTTCGGCCGGAAGCCCCTGTTCCTGATCGACATGTGCATCTTCGTTGCGGCCTCCGGTGTGCAATTCTTCGTCAATTCGCCTGAGCTGCTCTTCGCCGTCCGCTTTGCCATGGGCGTTGCCATCGGGGTGGAGTACTCCGTCGGTTGGCCGTTGATGTCCGAATTCGCCCCCGCGCGCCTGCGGGGCCGGCTCCTGGGCCTGACCCTGGTGGCCTGGTACACGGGGTTCATGCTGGCCTTCCTCTTCGGGTACTTGCTGGACCACTTCACCGACGTGGACTGGCGCGTCATCCTGGGCAGCAGCACCGTCATTGCCGTGGTGGTCTTCGTATTCCGGATCGGTTTGCCGGAATCGCCCCGATGGCTCTGGAACCAAGGCCGCCGGGACGAGGCCATGGCGGTGGCCCACCGGTACATGGAGAGCGTGGACGAGATGGCCGATGTGGAGCGGGAGGACACGAAGCCCGGGACGTTCTCCATGCTCTTCTCGCGGCAATACTGGCGGTCCACGTTGTTCGTGTCCATGTTCTGGTTCTGCGGGGTGGCTCCGTACTTCGCGATTGCCACCTTTGCCGACACCGTGCTGGGCAGGTACGGATTCGGTGGGGGACTGGCCGGTGGTGTGGGCCTCTCGGCAGTCGCCCTCGTCGCGGTGATCATCACCGTGCTCCTGGTCGATAAAGCAGGCCGACGCGCCATGACCGTCCCGCCGCAGTGGGTTGCCGCCGTCGTTCTTGCGGTTATTGGGCTGTGGGGCGGTGCGCCGCCCGTGGTGGTCCTGATCCTCTTCCTGCTCTTTTCCTTCGTCAATGCCATGTACAACACGCTGACCGGCATCTATCCGGGCGAGGTCTTCCCCACGGAGATCCGCGGCATCGGCACGGGGTTCGCGGCGGCAGTCAGCCGGGTCGGCGCCGGTTTGGGCACGTTCCTGCTGCCATGGTCCATGGTGAACCTTGGCTCGGCCACCACCATGCTGATTGCCTCGGGCGTCGCGTTCGTCGGTGCCGGGTTGTCCCAATGGCTGGCACCGGAGACCAAGGGTAAGAGCCTGACGGAAGCGGCTGCGGGGTTCTCACACTGAACCGTTCCTGATTAGCGGAATCCAAACGTACTTATGTTCAAATCAATCATAAGTACGTTATGCTCTTCCTACCTCCTCAAAGGAAAGAGCGAAGATGCTTCTAGAACGCGACCTCATCCAGGCCACCGGCTTCCGCAACGTCCGCGACGGCGAACGCGTGACGGGCTTCCAGTTCCGGGTGCGGATGCCGTCCTACCGGGGAATGGCCGCCTCCCTGATCGACGGAATTGCCGTCCAGGTGGGCAACCTCGTCGACGTCGCGGCCGACGTGCCGTCCTGGACGCTCCAGGGCAAGACGTTCACGTTGCAGGAACTCTGGGCCAGCGAAGGCGTTCGTTGGCAACTGGACGAGGCGGCCACGGTGACGGTGCCCCTGGAAGGTGGGTTGCCGCAGGGCGTCCACGAACTCCACATCGAGTTGAAGCTGCGCATGTCCTACATACCCGTGGAGCATCAGCCCTCCACCTACCGGGAGAGCCGTTGGATCACGTTGGGTCCCGAGGGTGGAGATGGGGTATTCCGCTACGGCGTTTCCCTGTACAGCTTCATGCACGACTTCGGTACCGTCCTGGACCTGGAGACCGCCTTGGCGGCGGTCGCGGACACCGGGGCCACCGGCGTCGAAATCCTTGGTGAAGGCCACGTACCGGGCTATCCGGAACCCACCGCCGCGTGGATCGATCAGTGGTTCACCCTGCTGGAGAGGTACTCCCTGGAACCCACCAACTACGGTTCGTGGATCGACACCCGGCTCCGTCCCGGCAAGAGCATGACCGCACAGGAGGGTGCCTCCGCCCTGCAGCGGGACCTCAGGTTGGCCAACCGCCTGGGCTTCGGCTTCGTCCGGCCCAAGATCGGCGTCGTTTCCAGCGACCTCGTGCCGGACCCCATCTGGACCGAATCCGTGGAGCGTTCCCTTGACCTCGCCCACGAGCTCGGTGTGGTGATCTGCCCCGAAATCCATTCGCCGACCCCCATCAAACACCCGGTGGTGGATGACTACATCAACCTCATTGAACGCACCGGAACCAAGAACTTCGGCCTGCTGATCGATACGGGGATCTTCCAGGACCGGCCTATTCCGCTCCGCGCCGGCGAGACGAGGGAAACGCGGCCGGCCTTCCTGGATGGCATTGGCGTGGACCCCGCCGATTTCGCCGACGTTGCGAAGTACGTGGTGTTCGTCCAGGCCAAGTTCCACGACATCGATGAACAGTTGGAAGACCAGCAAATTCCGTGGAAGCCCGTGCTCAAAGCCCTGAAGGACGCCGGATACGACGGCTACCTCTCCAGTGAATACGAAGGTGAACGCACGCCTTGGCGCTCCATTGAACAGGTACGTCGCCAACACTCGCTCATCCGCGGGATCGCCGCGGAAATCGCCTAAGCCCACACAGTAAGAAGAGAAACATGCCCAATGGATTGATTCACGAAGACAGCCTCCGCGCACATCCGGACGGATTGGCGGTATCGCTGACCCTGCCCTGGTACCGGAGCCTGTGGTTGTCCTCCGTGTCCACCCTGAAACTCACAGTGGACGGCGAGGAGGTCGCCCAGGAAGACCTGTCTCTGGAGTTCGGTGGCGCCAAGTACTCCCTGTCCGAGCTGCCCGAGCAGGCTGAGACGCTCTGGTTCCTGCAGGAACACCCCCTGTTGGTCGCCCGGCGACCCGAACCCGTAAAGCCGGGCGAGCAGCACTCAGTCCAGATCGTCGGCGAACTTCGCCTGCCCTACATGCAGATCGCCCCCGGCCAGGACGGTGGGCCGGGGATGTACGTGCCCAATTTCGTCAACCAAAGCCTCGAACTGACGGTGGTTGAGTCGGACGCGCCAGCGCCACGAACCACGACGGCGGTGACCCCTCCACCGCCGAAGGCGGATGACGCCCCGTTCCACCTGGGCCTGACCCTGTACTCCGCGAGTGCCGAGTTCCGCGCCGGGTGGTACGACTTCGACGGCTTGCTGAACCGCGTGGCGGAGCTCGGCATCGGACCCGGCATCGAGATTGTGGCGTCGCAGGTGCTGCCCACGTACCCGGAGGTCAGCGACGATTTCGCCGCATCCTGGCAGGCCGCGTTCGACAAGCACGGATTCGATGCGAGCTCGTTCGGCGCGAACCTTGATATGGGGCGCCGCCGTGACCGGGACATGACCCCGGACGAAGAGTACGACTTCACCGAGACGCTCTTTCACGGGGCAAAGAAGCTCGGCTTCCCGCTGGTGAGGATCCAGAGTGCCAAGCCGGCCCTGCTGCGGCGGCTCCTCCCGTTGGCGGAAAAGCTGGAACTCAAACTCGCTTACGAAATCCACGCGCCCTTGGGCCCGAATTCGCCCGAGATCATGAAGGTCCGGGACGTCTACGCGGAGCTGGACTCGCCCCTCCTGGGCTTCGTCGCTGACTTCTCCTCGACCATGCACGGCATGTCACCCACGTTGTTGCGTGCTGTCTCCCGCGCCGGTCTGGATGCAGAGGCGCTGGAACGCCTGCAAGCCATCTGGTCCACGGAGGCCACCATGCGGGAGCGCCAAGAGGAGTTCATCGGCTACCTCCGCAGCAAGGACTTCGACCCCGCAAAGCTGGGCTCGTTCGCGCACCTTGCCTTCAACATGCACGGGCACGTCAATCCCCGAGACTGGGCTGACATCATGCCGCAGATCATGCACGTGCACGCGAAGTTCTACGACATCGATGAACACGGGAACGAGCCTGCCATCGACTACTCCGAACTGGTCCGGGTCTTCGTGGACGGCGGCTACCGTGGCTACTGGTCGAGCGAGTGGGAGGGGCATGCGTTCGCCGAACTGGGCGAGGTGGATCCCCTGTTGCTGGTCCGGAAGCAGCATGACCTGATCCGGCGCAGCATGCGTGCGGCTGTGACTGCCGCCGTCTGACGAGAGCACAAAAGCAGTAGAGCCTGGCCGGAATCTCCGGCCGGGCCCTACTTGCTGGTCTCAGTCTCCAACCTCTGTCCCCGAGGCCACGACGGCGGCTGCCTCCTCGAAGAGTCCGCGCATCCAGATGTGCTCCGAATCGGCGTTGTGCACCGGGTGCCACCACAGCGCGTTGACCAGAGGCGTAGCCGGGAAGGGCAAGGGCAGGACGCGAACGCCGCCAAGCCGCCGCGCGATCGGTGCCAGTGCCGCCTGGATCAGCCCGATCCTGTTGGTTCCCGCCACAAAGTGGGGCAGCGCCTGGAAGCTCTCCACCACCACTTCCACGCGGGGTTCGATCCCCAGCTGCTGGATCTGCCGTTCGGCTGAGGTGAACGCCGATCGCGACTGGTACGTCATCACCCACGGCAGCTGGGCGATGTTGTCCATGGAGACGGCCTCGCGGACGTCCGTATTGGTTTCCGATACGACGGCGAGCCAATCGTCCCGCCAGAGGTCCACGAAAGGGAGTCCTGTCAGGATGCCGTGCGGAATGACCATTCCGTCAGCTGCCCTGAGGCGGTTGGCAGCGTCTTCCACCACCACGGGATTGTGCAGCATGAAGCGGAACCGGACGCCGGGAGCGCGCTCGGCTGCCAATTCCGAGACGACCCGGCCCACCGTAGTGAAGCCGTAGTCCGAGCCGTAAATGGAGAACTCGCGGGCCGATTCGTTGGGCTCCCAGCTGGCCTGGCTCTCGAACACCCGTCGCGCGGCATCCAGGGCCAGCGTGGTGTGCTCGGCCAAACGCAACGCGAATGGGGTGAGCTCGTAAGTGTTGCCCCGCCGCGCGAGGATGGGATCGCCGAAGTGGTTGCGCAGGCGGGCAAGCGATGCGCTCAGGGCCGGTTGGCTCAAGTGGAGGCGCTCGGCCGCCCGCGTGACGCTTCGCTCCGTGATCAGCGCGTCCAAGGACGTGAGCAGGTTGAGATCAAGCCGGGAAAGCAGGGCGTGGTCCGTCACAACGGGCATCCTTCAGCTAGGGAATTTGGTGGGAAACGGGGCGTACTGAACCAGTTTATCCACGAGCAGCGGGACTTATGTGCGGTATCCGAAATACTTATGTGTCTTTCTGGCAGATGCCATGCATACTGGTGAGTGACCGGGGTCACGGTACCCCGCCAGACAAAGAAGTCAGAAAGGCTGACCATGACACAGCACCGCTTCCGGGGACTGAAGTTCAGCGTCCTCGTTATCCCAACCGCTGCTGCACTCGCACTGACAGGCTGCTCGGGCGCGACCAACGCCGGCAGCAACGGTGGCTCCAAGGAATTCTCCCTGACGTTCGCCACCTCCAACACCATCGAAAGCCCCTTCCAGAAGTTGGGCGAGCAATACATGGCCGCCCACCCCGATGTGAAGATCACGTTCAACGCTCAGCCCAACGATTCGTACGACCAGACGGTCCGCACGCAGTTGCAGGCCGGCAACGCTTCCGACGTCATCGTCACCTCGCCGGGTTCCGGAACCGGCCGAAGCATTCTCCCGCTGGTCGAGGCCAACTTCCTCGAACCCCTGGACGACTCCGCGAAGAACCTGGTCCCGGTGGGCAGTGAGGCACTGTTCGGCAAGGACGGCAAGGTGTACGGCCAGGCTGCCGAGATGACCGTGGTTGGCCTGGTGGTCAACGAAACCGCAGCGAAGGCTTCCGGTGTCTCCGATTTCCCGGCCGACTTCGCTGGTCTTGAGAAGCAGTGCTCCACCCTCGGCTCCGCGAACAAGTCATTCTTCGCCTTGGCCGGCTCCGCCGCGCCCAACACGGGCCTCATGGCGATGTCCCTGGCCGCCTCCCGTGTGTACGCCGAAGACCCTAAGTGGAACGAGAAGCGTGCCGGCAACCAGACCAAGTTCGCTGACTCCCAGGGCTGGAAAGACTCCCTCGAAGCAGTCAAGAAGCTGAACGACGCCGGTTGCTTCCAGAAGGGCGCCGCAGGTGCGGGCTTCGATGCCATCACCAAGGGCCTCGCCAGCGGCACGTCCATGGCCGGCTTCATCCCGGCGCCGTCATGGAAGCAGCTCAAGACCGCCGCTGCCGATTCCGACTTCGCAGTCCGTGCCCTTCCTTCTGAGCAAAGCGGAGACAAGGGCTTCGTCTACGCCAGCGCCAACTACTCCTTCTCCATCAACGCTGCGTCCAAGAACAAGGACGCTGCAAAGGCGTTCCTCGACTGGGCCGCTGAGCCTGAGCAGACCAAGGCATTCGCCGAGATCGACGGCGCCCTCCCGGTCAGCGGACTGGACAGCTATGACTACGCTTCCGGCGCCTACAAGAACGTCGGGGACCTCATCAAGGATGGCAAGTACGGTCCGCTTCCGAACAGCCAGTGGCCCAACTCCGCCGTTTACGATGCCCTCGCCACGGGAGTCCAGGGATTGTTGACCGGCCAGAAGTCCGTTGACCAGGTCCTTCAGGCCATGGATTCGGCCTGGGGCTGAGCCGGCTTCCCACCACCACCGTTCGCTCTACTCCAAGGGATAAGCAAGGATTACCATGACTGCGACGATGCAATCCAAGACCGAAGCAGCTGACGCTTCCCGGCGAGGCAGGCGCACTCCGGGAACGGTCCGAAAGGTCCGTTCCCGGGGCGGGTCCCTGCAATTCGGACACTGGTGGTGGGCCCTGCCGGGCATTGCCCTGGTGATCGCCATCCACTACGTGGCAACCGGCATCGGTGGGTTCTTCGCCTTCACCAACTGGACCGGCATAGGTGCCTTCAAGGTAGTGGGACTGGCCAACTTCGAGGCAATCTTCAAGGACCCCACCAAGCTCGGGGCCCTGATGAACACGTTGTTCCTGGCCTTCTCCTCGGTGTTCATCGGCAACGTTGCAGGCCTGTTCATCGCTCTGGGCCTGAACCGCGTGCTGAAGACCCGCTACATCCTGCGGACCCTGTTCTTCATGCCCGTGGTGCTGAGCCCGCTGGCAACCGCGTACATCTGGAAGTACATCTTCGACTTCGATGGCCCCATCAACGTGTTCCTCCGGTCCATCGGAGCCGAAGACCTTGCCAAGCCGTGGCTCGCCGACCCGCAGTGGGCCATCTGGACAGTCCTGGTTGTGCTGGTCTGGGGCAGCACGGGATTCGCAATGGTGATCTTCATGGCAGGCCTGGCCAGCGTTCCCGTGGAAATCGAGGAAGCCGCAGCAATCGACGGAGCCAACCTGTGGCAGCGCTTCTGGAATGTCACGCTTCCGGCGATCCGCCCGGCCGTCGCCATCGCCACCACGCTGGGAATCGTCCAGGGCCTCCGGGTCTTCGACCCCATCATGGCCCTCACCGGTGGTGGCCCGGCAGGCGCTACCGAAACCCTGGCCACCCAGGTCTATAAGCAGGCCTTTGCCCTGGGGAACTTCGGCGGCGGCGCTGCCTTGGCCCTGGTGCTGGCCGTCATCATCCTGTTCTTCGCCGTCATCCAGCAGCGGCTGACCCGTTCGAACCCCGAGGACTGACCATGTTCCGTTATACGAAACTCACCCTTCTCCGCGAAGTCGGACTGTGGGCGCTGGCTCTCCTCTTCCTTTCTCCCTTCTACTTCCTGGTCACCACGGCCCTGAAGTCCAGCAGCGAGATCTACACGACGTCGCCGCTGGCACCGCCGTCGAACCCTGACTTCAGCAACTTCACGGCGGTCCTGACCGCCACCGGCAACTCCAATGTGGTGCTTGGCCTGGTGAACAGCCTGATCATCACGGCCGGCAGCATCGTGGGCCTCATTGCGCTGGGCTCCATCACGGGCTACGTGATCTCGCGGCACACCCGCCGCTGGAGCAAGCTGGCCTACTACCTTTTCCTCGTTGCCATCATCCTGCCGGGACAATTGGGTGCGGTTCCGCTGTACATGGGTGCGCGTACGCTTGGCCTGACCGGCTCGGCTTGGGGCTTGATCGTCCTCTACACCGGGATGCTGCTGCCGCTCTCGATCTTCCTGTACTCCAACTTCTTCCGCGGGCTGGGAACGGACTTCGAGGAAGCGGCCACCATTGACGGCGCCACTAAGACCCAGATCTTCTCCAAGGTGGTCTTCCCCATGATGGCCCCGGCCACGGGAACGGTGACGATCTTTGCCGGCCTGATCGTGTGGAACGACTTCTTCACGTCGCTCATCTTCCTGGGCGGCTCCAGCAACCAGACGCTTCCCGTGGCCATGTACTACTTCATCGGTTCCCTGGTCTCCCAGTGGAACTCCATCTTCGCGATCGTGATCGTGTCCATGATTCCGATTCTCGCCCTGTTCCTCTTCGCCCAGAAGCGCTTCATCCAAGGCTTCTCCGGCGGCCTCAAGGGCTAGACCCAGCTCATTCAACAAACCCATCGACTTTCCAGGAGACAGCCATGTTCCAACTTGCGCCGAATATCGACCTTTTGTTCTCTGAAGCCGGCGAAAGTGCCGCCGATCGTGTCCGGGCCGCAGCGGCCGCCGGTTTTGACGCCGTCGAAATGTGGGGACCAACGGGCAAGGACATCCCGGCACTGAAGGCAGCCCTTGAGGAGACGGGCGTCCAGCTCACGGCCCAACTCGCCGAACCCCGCATGCAGTTCATGATTCCGCCCAAGAACCACGAACCCTTCTATGAGGGGCTCGACGCCGGGGTGAAGGTGGCCCAGGAACTGGGTTGCCCGCGCATCGTGGTGGGCAGCGGCACGGGCTTCGGCGGCCGCAAACGCCAGGACCAGCTGGACGAACTCATCGAGATCTTCACCAAGGGCATCAACCACATCCACGGCTCCGGAATCACCCTGGTCCTGGAACCGGTCAACATCCGTGTCGACCACCCCGGTGCCTTGCTGGACCGCACCTCCGAAGCCGTCTACATTGCCCGTGGCGTCGATTCGCCTGATTTCGGCATCCTGTACGACCTCTACCACTCAACCGTGGAGGGCGAAGACGTCGCGGCGGAACTGGCCAATGCCGGCAGCCTGGTCAAGTACGTCCAGATCGCCGACGCACCCGGCCGCGGCGAGCCGGGCTCGGGCTCCATCGATTGGGCGGCGCGCCTCAATGACCTGAAGGCCAGCGGTTACACCGGCCCCGTGGGCCTCGAATACTACCCGACCATCGAGTCTGCCAAGTCGGTGCGGCGCATCCAGGAACTGGTGGCCTCCCGGTGAGTGAGCGGTCCTATCCGTCCTCGGTGGACGTCGCCATCGTGGGCAGTGGCCCCACGGCGTCGGCCTACGCGCGGATCCTTAGCGAAGAAGCGCCCGGCGCCACCATCGCCATGTTCGAGGTGGGCCCCACGGTCAGCAATCCGCCGGGCGCGCACGTAAAGAACATCGCGGACGAGGAACGCCGGACCTTGGCCCAGCGCGCTTCCGAGGGCCCGGGCGCAGGAGCCGCCACGGTCAACTCGCCAGGTGCCGTCAAGAGCGGCGAACGCAGGGCGCGGCCCGGCACGTATTTGCTGGGCGAGGGCTACGCCTTCCCGGGCGAGGATGGCCTGCCGGTGGCTGCGATGTCCAGCAACGTCGGCGGCATGGGCGCACACTGGACGGCTGCGTGCCCACGCCCCTCCGGCAAGGAGCGCATCGATTTCGTGCCGGACATGGATGCGCTGTTGACCGACGCGGAGCGCCTCCTCGGCGTGACGACGCACGCGTTCGACGGCGCCCCCTTCTCCGACATCGTCCATGACCGCCTCTCGGCCGCCGTGGACGAAGGCCGCGAAGCCGCCTTGCGGGTCCAGCCCATGCCGCTCGCTGTCCATCGCGAGCCGGACGGCCGCCTCCTGTGGTCGGGAGCCGACGTCGTCATGGGGGAGGCGACCCGGCAGAATCCGCGCTTCGAACTCTTCGACGAGTCCCTGGTCACCAAGGTGGCGTACGACGGCGGCACGGCCACCGGCGTCGAGGTCCAGGACCGCCGGACCGGGCGGAGTCATCGTGTCGCCGCCCGCTTTGTGGTGGTAGCCGCGGACGCGCTGCGGACACCGCAGCTGCTCTGGGCCTCGGGCATCCGACCCGAGGCCTTGGGCCGCTACCTCAACGACCAGCCGCAGGTGGTTTTCGCCAGCAGGCTCGAAGGTGTCACGGCTCCTAAGCCCGTGGAGCCGCGGGCTGGCGGGGCGTTGGCCCAGCAAAGCGGCGTCGCCTGGGTTCCGTACACCGATGACGTCCCGTTCCACGGCCAGATCATGCAATTGGACGCTTCCCCCGTACCACTCGCGGACGATGATCCGGTGGTGCCGGGATCGATCGTGGGGTTGGGCCTGTTCTGCGCTAAGGACCAGCAGCGCGAGGACCGCGTTACGTTCGACGAGGACGTCCGCGATGCCTACGGCCTGCCGGCCATGCGCATCCATTACAAGCTGACGGCCAAGGACCACGAGGTCATTGAACGGGCCAAGGCCGAGATCGTTCGCTTGGGCAAAGCTGTGGGCCACCCGCTTGATGAGCGTCCGTTTGTGCTTCCGCCCGGCGCGTCGTTGCACTACCAGGGCTCCACACGTATGGGAGTCGCCGATGACGGAGAGAGCGTGTGCTCACCCGACAGTGAGGTGTGGGGAGTGGCTGGCCTGTTCGTGGCAGGAAACGGCGTCATCCCGACCCCCACAGCGTGCAACCCCACGTTGACGGCCGTTGCTTTGGCGGTGCGGGGGGCCCGAAAAATCGCGTCGGAGCTGGACAGCTCTTTACTTATGTCAGAATCAGACAATAGAATTACGAAATAAGGAAAAAGTCCGTCGGCACTGGTGCCGCGGGCAAGACAAGGAGTCCCGATGATTGCCGACCGCATGATCGAGCAGGGAACGCTCACAACAGAAGGCGACCGGACCGCCGTCGAAGTCCGGATCCCGTGGTACCGGGCCCTCCCGGGCTCATGCATCGCCGAAGCCGCGCTCACCATCGACGGTGTGGCTGCGCCCAAGGAGTCGCTGCGCTGGACCATGAATGAGCGCACCTTCAGTTTCGATGAGCTCGTGGAAGAGACGGGGGAGTGGTGGTACCCACTGGATTCGGCTGTCCTCTCCGGGGAGCTGCCGCTGGCCGACACTGTGGCTGAGCACGAGGTCCGCGTAGACCTGAAGCTCTACATCCCGTACATCATTACGGACCACGGGGTCCTGCACATTGAAGAGAACTGCACCAAGACCATGAAGGTAGGACAGTGATGACCGGCCCCGGCACTCCCATCCAGGGCGTAACGCTCTACAGCTTCACCCGCGCATTCCACGGCCGGCAGTACGATCTGGACGGCCTCATCCGCAAGGTGGCCGCGGAAGGATTCGGCCCCGGACTGGAAATCATCGGCTTCTCCAGCCTTCGTGGGTTCCCGGACAAGATCGACGACTCGTTCGTCGGCCACTTCCGGGACCTCGTGGCCGAAGTGGACCTGGTGCCCACCTCCCTGGCCGTCAACGTGGATACCGGAATCCGCAGGGACCGCCTCATGAACCACGACGAACTCGTGGAGTACATGCGGACGCAGATCGAAGTGGCCTCCAGGCTCGGCTTCCCGATCGCCCGCGTCCAGATCTCCCTGACTCCGGACGCCATGGAAAGCTTGTTGCCGGTGGCTGAAAAGTACGGGGTCACCCTGGCCCTGGAGGTCCACGCAGACCAGCACGGCGCCCACGAGCGCGTCCTTGCCCTGCGCGACCGCTACGAGAAACTCAATTCGCCGCTTCTCGGGTTTACCGCGGACTGGGGCGCAACCGTCACCGGCTTCGCGCCGTCCCTCATTGAGGCCTACCGACGCCGGGGCGCTTCCGAGGAACTGCTCCAGCAGGTAGTGGAGCTGTGGAACGGCTTCCATGCCGAAGGTCCGCCCAACACCCAGAAGATCCACGGTGAACGCTTCGGAGCCTTCATCGGCTTGGCAGCGCGGAATGGCCGTCCGGATCTCGGCATCGACTTCGCCATCAACGGCACGGGACTCTTCGGGCCCGCCCCGATCGATACCTGGCTGGAAATTATGCCGTTCGTGCGCCACGTGCACGGCAAGTTCTTTGGCATCGACGAGCACGGCGAAGAGCCTTCCGTTCCAGTGCGGGACCTGGTCCGCCAGCTCGTGGAGAACGGCTACTCCGGTGCCATCTCCAGCGAATACGAAGGCTGGCACTGGAACAACTGGCAGGACCCCTTCGAGATCATCCGCGGGGAACAGGCGGTCCAGCGCTCTGCAGCCTCCAACGCAGGCTCGGCCATGATCACCGATCCCGCCGAAGCCCGCCGCATCCTCAACAGCCACCTCGCCCAGCCGGTCCTCGGCTAAGAAGAAACGGATACCACCATGTCAAACGGAATCGCGGGCTCGGGCATCGAGCTTGGCATCACCCTTTACTCCCTGACCTCCGAATTCGCGGCAGGTCTTTACACCCCGGAAACCCTCATCAAGGCAGTCGCCGATGAAGGCCTGGGACCCGGCGTCGAGTTCAACATCGCTCAGATGCTGCGCACCTACCCGGACGTCGACGACGAGTTCGTCAAGCTCTGGCGGGACAGCATGGACCGCTACGGACTGACTCCCAGCGCGGTAGGCACCAACCTGGACATGGGCCGCCGCAAGGAACGCGACATGACCCCGGACGAGGAGTTCGACTTCTTTGCCCGCCAGCTTAAGACGGCGAACACCCTGGGCTTCAACAAGATCGTGATCCGCTCCGCCGGCAAGGAATTGCTGCGCCGCCTTTTGCCCCTGGCCGAGAAGTACGACCAGAAGCTCGGCTACGAAATCCACGCTCCGCAGGGCCCGAACGACCCCAAGATCCTGCAGATCCGCGAGATGTATGAGGAACTCGGCAGTGAACGCCTGGGCTTCACCGCGGATTTCAGCTCCACGATGCACAGCCTGTCGCCCACCTTGTACCGCACGCTGACCCAGATGGGCCTGCCGGAGGAACACTTCGCGGTCATGCAGGACATCTGGCGCAAGCCCCTGCCCATGCAGGAACGCAACCAGGAGTTCGAGGATTACCTCCGCTCCAACAACTTCGACCCCGCGAACCTCGGGCCGTTCACCCGGCTTGCCTTCAACATGCACGGCCTGGTGGCTCCCGAAGAGTGGCTGGACATCATGCCGCAGATGTTCCACGTGCACGCCAAGTTCTACGACATTGACCAGAACGGCGACGAGCCGGCCATGGACATTCCACGGATCGTGCGCCAGTTCGTCAAGGGTGGCTACACGGGCTTCCTGTCCAGCGAATGGGAAGGCCATGCGTTCGCCGACCTGGGCGAGTCCGATCCGATCGAGCTGGTGAAGAAGCAGCATGCCCTGATGCGCAGTGCCATCGAGGACGCCCGCGCCAGCGATTCCGTCGCAACGGCCTAGGGGAGGACCCGCATGTCAGCCATTGCTACGGACGTCACGGCGGAGATCGAGCAACTCCGGGCCGAACTGAAGGAAGCCCAGCGCCTGGCCCGCCGTGCCAACGACCGCGGTGACATTGAAAACCTGTTCAACCGCTACATGTACCTGCACAACGCCTTCCAGGATGAGCAGATCATCCCGCTCTGGGTGAAGCCGGGCACTCCCGGCATCAGGGCCAGGTACACGAACGCCGGGCAGTACACGGACTACGACAGCGTGATCGGCTACCACCAGGGCCGTCCGACTCCCGTGGGCAAGCTGATCCTGCACTACACCACCACCCCGGTGATCGAGGTGGCAGCCGACGGAGAAACCGCCAAGGGTGTGTGGATCATGACCGGCAACGAATCCGGATTGACCGATCCGGAGGTGGCCAAGGAAAGCCCGGACTACATGTATTCGCCCGGCGAAGTGCAGGGCAAGAAGGTCTGGGCCCACTGGGTTTGGTGCAAGTATGCCGTGGACTTCCTCCGCCAGGACGGCGAATGGAAGATCTGGAAGTTCCGCTGCTACGAACTGCTCCGGGCACCCTTCGAGGAGAACTGGATCAGCTTCGCGGAGAAGAACCAGCACGCTTTCGCCCTGGACCTCATGTACTTCGGTGACGACGGCAAGCCGGTCTTCATGCCGCCTGCGGATGAGCCCGTTCCCGCCGAGTACCACCCCTACAGCCCGTCCACGAGGCAAACCCTGGAACCGCAGCCGCCGGTTCCCCACCAGACTTTCGTCGAGACTTTCGAGTAAGGATCATCATGGCAACGCACAACTCCCTTTTCCAGGACGCTGACGTCCGCCGGCACCCCGAAGGCATTTCCGTTTCGGTGCAGTTGCCGTGGTATCGCAGCCTGTGGCTGTCCGCCGTCGACGACGTTGCGGCCACCGTCAACGGCGTCGAAATCCCCAAGTCCGCTTTGCGTTTCGAGTTGCAGGGCAAGTCCTACAGCATTGCCGAACTCCCGGATCAGTGGGAGACGCTGTGGTTCGTGGCGGACAAGCCGGACGTCATCATCCCGCTTGACCGCGTACCCGACGCCGGTGAGGAGATCGACGTCGAGGTTGTCCTGACCCTCCGCCTGCTGTACATGCAGATCGCACCCATGCACTACGTCGGCAACCGCGTGGCCGTCGAACGCAAAGTTGTGCTGGCGTGAAAACCCTGCGCGTGGCCATGATCGGCTACGGGTTCATGGGTGCCGCCCATTCCCAGGGCTGGCGCACGGCACCGCGGGTCTTTGACCTTCCGGCAGGGGCCGAGATGGCTGTGATCGTGGGCCGTGACGCCGCTGCCGTTGCCAAAGCCGCCACCAAATGGGGGTGGGCCGAATCTGCCACGGATTGGCGGGAAGTCATTGCCCGCGATGACATCGACATCGTGGATATCGTGACCCCCGGTGACTCCCACGCAGAGATCGCCATCGCGGCCCTGGAGGCCGGCAAGCACGTCCTTTGCGAAAAGCCGCTGGCCAATACGGTGGCCGAAGCCGAGGCAATGGCTGCCGCTGCCGAACGGGCTGCGGCGCGGGGCGTGAAGGCCATGGTCGGCTTCACCTACCGCAGGGTCCCGGCGGTGACGTTCCTGCGTCAGCTCATCGCCGAGGGCGTGGTGGGAAGGATCGCCCATGTCCGCGCTTCGTACCGCCAGGACTGGCTGGTGGACCCGGAGATGCCGTTGGCTTGGCGGCTCCAAAAGGAGCACGCGGGGTCCGGTGCCTTGGGGGACATCGGAGCCCACGCGATCGACTTGGTGGAGTACGTCACCGGCATGGACGTGGAACGCGTCTCCGGTGTGCTGGACACGATCGTCAAGCAGCGCCCGCTCCAGGGCAGCGGTACTGGTCTGTCGGGCAAGGCCGCCGCCGGCTACGGACAAGTGACTGTGGACGACATCGCCATCTTCACGGGCCGCCTGGCTTCGGGGGCCCTGGCATCCTTCGAGGCCACCCGCTTCGCCACCGGCCGCAAGAATGCGCTGTCCATTGAGGTCTCCGGGGACAAGGGCGCCTTGGCGTTCGACCTGGAGGACCTCAACAGCATCCAGTTCTACGACCGCACGGCACCGGCGGACCTCCAGGGCTTCCGCAAGATCCTGGTCACCGAACCGGTTCATCCCTATGTCTCGGCGTGGTGGCCGGCCGGGCACATGCTCGGTTACGAACACGGCTTCTCCCACCAGGTCAAGGACTTGGTGGAAGGCATCGCACGGAACACGGACCCGCACCCCACGTTTGCCGATGGCCTCCGTGTGCAGCGCGTCCTGGAAGCCGTGGAACGCAGCTCGGAGAACGAATCGGTGTGGACGCGCGTGGCAGCGGACGTCCCGGTGAAGGCATAGAAAGAGGACACACAACATGGCACGACCAATCACCCTGTTCACGGGACAGTGGGCCGATCTGCCGTTAGAAGAGGTGGCCCGGCTCGCTGGAGAGTGGGGCTACGACGGGCTTGAAATCGCGTGCTGGGGCGACCACCTTGACCCCTGGCGTTGGGACGACGACGCCTACATCCAGGAAAAACTCCACATCCTGGAGCGGAACGGCCTCAAAGTGTGGACCATCTCCAACCACCTCAAAGGCCAGGCTGTTTGTGATGACCCCATCGACCAGCGCCACCGGGACATCCTGCCGGATGTCGTCTGGGGCGACGGCGACCCGGAAGGCGTCCGCCGCCGCGCTGCCGAGGAAATGAAGAACACGGCCCGCCTGGCCGCGAAGCTTGGCGTCAAGACGGTCACCGGTTTCACGGGCTCGGCCATCTGGAAGTACGTGGCGATGTTCCCGCCGGCCAGCGAGAAGATGATCGACGCCGGTTACCAGGACTTCGCGGACCGGTGGAACCCCATCCTGGACGTCTTCGACGAGGTGGGTGTCCGCTTCGCACACGAAGTGCACCCGTCCGAGATCGCGTATGACTACTGGACCACCCAGCGCGCGCTGGAAGCGATCGGCCACCGGGAGGCCTTCGGCCTGAACTGGGACCCGAGCCACATGGTCTGGCAGGACATTGATCCCGTCGGCTTCCTGTGGGACTTCAAGGAACGCATCTACCACGTGCACTGCAAGGACACGAAGAAGCGACTCGGCAACGGCCGCAACGGCAGGTTGTCCTCGCACCTGGCATGGGCAGACCCGCGCCGCGGCTGGGACTTCATCTCCACGGGGCATGGGGACGTTCCGTGGGAGGACGCCTTCCGCATGCTGAACGCGATCGACTACACCGGGCCGTTGTCCGTGGAGTGGGAGGATGCCGGAATGGACCGCCTGGTGGGTGCACCGGCGGCCCTCGGCTTCGTGCGGAAACTCGCTTCCTACGAACCGTCCGCCGCGGCTTTCGACGCAGCGTTCAGTACCAAATAGGGGTGCCATGATGCGGTCGCGCAGACCCAGGCTCGAAGGCAAAACCGCCGTTATCACCGGCATCGCCAGCGGCCAGGGCCGCGCGGCCGCTTTGGCGTTCGCCGACGAAGGTGCCGTCGTGGTGGGTTGTGACATGGACGACGACGGCGCTGCCGCCACCGTGGAGATGGTGCGGCAGGCCGGTGGCCAGGCCAGCAGTACCCGGGTGGATCTCACGGACGACGCCGCAGTGGCCGCCTGGGCCGGGCAGGTGGCGAAAGACCACGGCCAGATACACATCCTCTACGCCAATGCCGCGGCCACGCGCTTCGCTCCCGTCGAGCAGATTTCCTTCGCAGACTGGCAGTGGAACGTCGCCCATGAGATGGACGTCGTTTTCCTTCCCGTGCGGCACTTCTGGCGACAGTTGGCAGCGGCCGGGAGCTCCGCCGTCGTGCTTGTTGGCTCCACTGCCGGAGTGACCGGTTCGGTGACCAACGGACGCCTCGCCCACACTGCCACCAAAGGTGCCGTTGTGGCGATGACCAAGCAGCTGGCCGCCGAGGGCGCGCCCCTGGGAATCCGCGTCAATGCCGTGAGCCCCGGCATGATCCGGACCTCCGCCACCGAGGGCGACCTGCTCGCGCCGGGGCATCCCATGAATGCCATCGCCCAGCACATACCCCTGGGGCGCATCGGCACACCGGACGAGGTGGCGCGGTGCGCCCTGTTCCTTGCCTCCGATGAGGCCTCCTACGTGACGGGCGCCAACCTGATGATCGACGGCGGCTGGTCCGCCGTGCTGCCAGGCTGACGCCCGCGCGGGCTAGCGGACTTGCCGCGCAGGTTCGCGCGCCGCGCCGGCAGCGAGCGATGCTTCCGCCAGCGCCAGATGCCGGCGGGTCATCTCCGAGGGGTCGTCCCTGAGCCATTCGTGACCGCCCCACTCGCTGGTCAGGGTTCCGTTGAAGCCTTCAAACGCCAACAGCCGGCCCAGCTCCTCGATCGGCCGTGAGACCCGCCGGTCCGAATCATCCAGGTCCCAGAACTTGAGGTGGAACGCGCCAACCAGCGGCAGGATGTCACGCAGGTCCGCGGCGTCGCTGCGGCCAAACCGGATCAGCAGGTTCATGAACAAGGTGTGGATTCGCCCCGGCACGGTCCCGGCCCGGAGCGCAGCGACTACGGCCTGGTTGGTGGCAGGATCTTTCCACTCCGTCTCCAGCCTGCTGCACAGCACGGGTGAGACGCCGCCGCGTGCCAGTTCCTCGAGGTAGCTGACCGGCAGCGCTGGCATCAGCATGCTGATGTCCACGAGCACCCTGATCCGCGGATCGTTCAGCGCCGCGATGTGGTCCAGGGCAGGGCGTACCTGGGGATTGAGCGGGTCCTGTTGCCCTTGGATCTCCTCGAACAGCACCAGGTCCAAATCGTGGAGCACGGGCTGGATCAGGCCCAGGAGCTCAGGCCCCGCTTGACCGATCGGGAGCCGGACGCCGGTGGCACCCACGCGGTGGGCGGCGTCGAGCTGGGGGACCAGGAATTCAAGGCGCTGCCCGGTGGTGCGGCGACCGGCCGCCGTCGTGTAGTCGTCCAGGCTGCAACCAACCGTGTTGACCCGGCCTCCTGCGGCATGGAGCGCCTCACGGAAGGCATCAACCTCGTGGTTCTGCGGGGCGGGGAACGTCCGCCAGAGCAGGCCGGGCTCCACCTCGACGATTTTCGCGACGTTGTCCCGGGCTATGCCCGTCACGATCTCCGTGCTTGTTCGGCGGGCTTCGATGACCTGCGGAGTCCAGTTGAAGGCGCTGGCGGCGAGCGTCCAGCCGGCGGGAAGGGTGGAATCCATGGGAGGGCCTTTCCAAATAAGTTTGTTACTGACAAACTTATGTCAGAATCAGGCAAAAATCACTAGTTGGGCAAAGATGCCCGGGAAAGGGAGTGGCTGATGCTGCAAAACGCTTTGCGCGAGGATGCGTTGACGGTGGTGCCAAAGGGATGTGAGCTGCGGATTGGCCTGCCCTGGATACGTTCCATGCCACTGTCCAGCGTTTCGGGGCTGGCAGTGGAGTTGGACGGGCGGCCGGTCGCCGGGCAACTGACGGTCAACCTCGGCGAACGATCCGTGCCCGCCGCTGCCCTGACGGACGAGCCCGGCTGGTGGTTCATCCAGGACCGGCTGGTGCTGGCGTTTCCCGCCACGTGGCCGTGGGAGGGTCTCGCGGGGCATGATGTCTCGGTCGATTTCGAGCTGATGATCCCATATCTTCAGGCGGGCGGAGATGGGCCGCTGGTGTTGCCGTTCCACCTGGAAGCGAAGCTCCCGGTTTCCCACGACAGACCCGCCGGAGTCTCCCGCGACGTGGCCTGACGGGCCAGGCAGGCCTGGCGGGCTCACACGGGCGGTTTGTGGGAGCAGTCCGACCGCTAGGATGCCGCCAGGGTCTTGACCGGTCCCGGCTTGCCCTGCGCGAACCAGCGCGGGAAGGTCGCTTCGAAGAGTTGCTCCCGTGCCAGTTCGACGCCGCCACGGAGCGGTTCACGCTCGTCGTTTACCGATAGGAGGATCCGCAGGTCCCTCGTGGCCAGGGGGAGGGAAAGCTCGTAAACGCGCTGCCGGACCTCCGCCAGGTAGACCTCTCCGGCGGAGGCCATGGCGCCGCCGATCACGATGATGCCGGGGTTGAACATGTTCACGAGCCCGGCGATCGACTCTCCGACCACGCGCGCAGAGTTCTGCAGCAATCGGACAGCGAGGGCGTCACCGTTCACCGCTGCCAAGGCAATCGCCTCGGGGGAGAGCGGGTTCCCCTTCTCTACTGAGGTGGCGAGCGGTCCGGTGGCGCCTTCCTTGATGGCCAACTCTGCATCGCGGATCAGGGCCCAACCGCCGGCGACGGCTTCAAGGCAGCCAACCTTGCCGCAGCGGCACAGGGCATCCGAATCCGGCACGCGGACGTGGCCGATGTCCCCGGCGGCGCCGTTGGCTCCGCGGTGGATGCGTCCCTGGGAGAGCAGGCCGGCCCCGATTCCGGAGCCGATCTTGCAAAAGATCAGGTCCGCGTAGGCGTCCCTGCGCCGGGCGCGTTCGCCCAAGGCCAGCAGGTTGACGTCGTTGTCTACCCAGGCGGGGGCGTCGAAGCGTTCCTCGAACGGCGTGCGGATGTCGAAGCCGTTCCACCCCGGCATGATGGGCGGGGCCACCGGCTGTCCGGTGCTGAAGTCCACCGGTCCTGGCACGCCGATCACCACTGACCACACTGGCTTCTCTTCGGCGTCCTTGAGCAAGTCGTCCAGGAGTTCCATGGCTGCCTTGAGTGTTTCCGCGGGTCCGCGGGCGATGTCCCACTCGCGGTGCTTTTGCTCCACGATGTCGCCATCCAGTTCGGCGTAGCCGACCCGGATGTGGAGAGCGCCGAGGGCGCAGACGATGATGCGTCCCCGTTCCGACTGGAAGCGAAGCGTGCGGGGTGCCCGGCCGCCGGATGAGGCGCCGAACTCGCCATCGCCCAGGAAGCCCATCTGGATCGCTTGGTCAACGCGCTGGGTGACGACGCCGCGGCCCAGGCCCGTGACGCGGCCAATCTCGGGGCGGGTGGTTGCTTCGCCTGTGCGGACGAGGTTGACGATGCGGAGCAGGCTCGTGACTTCGTCCGTCTGTGCGCCGAACCGGAGCGTCGAATCTGTGGTCATACCTCCAGATTCTTCCACAGGAAGGGCACTAAGGTGCGGAAAACCACAACTATAGCCAGAAATGCATTTACTTATGGATAATACTGACAAAAGCATGGAGGGATGTTGTGAACATAGGATTTCTGGGCGCAGGACCGGGTGTCGGAGCGCTGCACCTTCCTACGGTGCGCCGCCTCGGGAGCGGGTTCCGGGTGGGACACGTTGCCGATGGAGGCAGCGGCAGGGCGGAGCAGCTGGCCGGGCCATTAGGTGCACGGTGGTCTTCAGGAGATCGGGAGCTGCTTGCCGATCCCGACGTCGATGTCGTGGCTATCTGTACTCCGCCCGCCGAACACGAACGGCAGATACATGCCGCGCTCAGTGCCGGCAAGAAGGCCATCTTCTGCGAGAAGCCGCTCGCCACTACCCGGGAAGCGGCTGCCGCCGTCGTATCCGCATGCCGCGATGCCGGAGTTGCGCTGATGGTGGGCACCAACCATCTCCATGACCCCGGTTGGCTCCGAGCTCGCCAACTGCTTGAACGGCAAAGCGAGCCGGTGCAATCCATCGCCGTCACTCTGGCCCTGCCTCCCAATGGCCGTTACCACGCGGTGGTTTTCGATGGAGGGCCGTTCGAGGCTCCGTCCCGTGGGCGGCCGGACACGAACAATCCTGCCGTCGCCGCAGCCATCGTGAAGCAACTGATCACAGGCCTTGCGATCCACGACCTCCCGGCAATCCGGCATTTCGCGCCGGACATCGAGGCTGTGCAGTACGCACGGTTTGTCCCACCCATCGGCTACGCCGTGGGGTATACCGCCAGCGGGATCGACGTCCAGCTTGCCCTCACCATGCTCCCGGGTGGACCGGATTCCCTCTGGCGGATGACCTTCTTTACGGAGAGCCTGCGGCTTGACCTGGACTGCCCGCCGCCGTTCGTGCATGCCGGCAGCGGTTCGGTCACTACGCGTCATGCCGATGGTTCCGTAACCGAGCACCCATCGTCGCGGCTCGATGGCTATGAAGCGGAGTGGCAGCATTTCGCGCAGCTCGTGGACGGCTCGCGCCCCGTTGACTATGACCTCATCCTGGCTGACGCCCTGTATCCGATCGAGCTGGCCGAGCGGGTTTTCGAAACCATGATGTCCGGGGCCGCAGCAGCAGGAGCCCGCCCATGAGCGCCGCCGTTCCTGTCTTCGCCACGACTGCGGGCTACCGTGCCGCGGTTGCGGAACTGCCCATGGGCGCCCGGCAAGCGGAAGCGGCCCGGGGTGCGGTGGTTGTGGTCCCGGGCGAAGGGCAATGGTGGACCGCGCTGCTGGACGCGCAAGCCAACGGTGCCGTGGCCGCCGTCGTCGGTAATCCGCAAAAGGTTCCGGCGGAAGCGGTGGCGACCCTCCGGGGCCTGCTGTCCATCCCAGTGGCGGTCGAGCGGCCGTTCGCGAGGCAGGACGACGTTGCTGCTGCCGTGTCCGCCCGCGCCGGCAGCCCGGCGACGCTGGTGACCATCGAATGCGCCGCGGCCCCTGGCGGCTTGGCGTCCGCCCTGCGCGACGGCCTGCGCTGGGCAACAACGCTGGCAGGTGGGCCACTGGAGCGCATCCGGTCCGGAGGTGGAACGGCCCTGCTTCAAGCCACGCCGCCCTCCGGGCACCTCCCCGTGACGGTGCTGGCCACGAGATTGTCCGGGACGGCAGCCGCTCCCATGCTGCGGGTAGCGGCGCTGGGCGAGGTCCGGTCGGTGGTCGAATCGGACGCTGCGGGGCACGGAGTCCGGCTCACGACGGCTTCGGCAGACGGATCCACCACATCGGCTGCCCGCTACGAGGGCCCCGCCCGGCTGGCCCTCCGTCGGGCCCTCGAAGCCGTTGCAGCCGCGTGTCCGCTGCCGGACCTGACCGAGCTGCTGGAGGACCAGGAGATCCTTGCCGAACTCCGGCCGGAGCATAACCAAGGCTGATCTTCGGCATAGGCAATATCGTCTTCCCTGATGTACCGGACGGGCCAGAGACTTGATGTGGGCAGCTTCACAGAACCAGTCGCCAAACGAATTATTGAAAGGATCGAAGATGATCAAGCTTCTCTCCCACCTCTCCTACGTGGCCATCACCACGCCCGACGTCGAAGCCTCCGTTGACTTCTACGTAAAGCAGGTAGGGCTCAAGGTTGTTGACCGCGTTGACGGCGCCGTCTACCTGCGGTGCTGGGGCGATTACTACCGCTACAGCGTTGTGGTTGTCCCCGGCGACGAGCCGGCCTTGGAGACCATGGCATGGCGTACCTCCAGTGCCGAGGCGCTGGAGGAGGCGGCCCGCAGGATCGAGGCCGCAGGCGTCACCGGTGAATGGATCGACGTTCATGGCATCGGGCGGGCCTACCGTTTCACGGGTCCGTGGGGCCACAGCATGACCCTGCACTGGGACGTCACCCGTTACCAGGCCGAAGGCAGCGAACTCTCCACCTACCCGGATCGTCCGGCCCGCCGCAGCATGGTTGCCGGTGCCCCGCGCCAGCTGGACCACGTCACCATCGCGACGTCCGACGTTGACGGCTTCGCCAAGTGGTATAACGACGTCCTCGGCTTCCGGATCATGGCCAGGACGGTCCTTGACGAGGCTCCCATCTCGGTGTTCTCCGTCTTGACCACGAACGAAAAGTCCCACGACCTCGGCGTCGTGCTCGACGGCTCCTCGCGCGCAGGCCGCATCAACCACTACGCCTTCTGGGTGGACACCCGCGAGGAACTCCTGATCGCTGCCGACACCTTGATCGAGAACGGCGTCCCGATCGAATACGGCCCCTCCATCCACGGCATTGGCGAGCAGAACTTCCTCTACTACCGCGAACCGTCAAGCCTGCGCATCGAGCTCAACACCGGCGGCTACCGCAACTACGTCCCGGACTGGGAGCCCAACACCTGGACCCCTTCCCTGGGTTCGAACAACATGTACCGCAACGGTGCCATGCCGATGTCCATGACCGAGTCCTTCCCGCCCGCCGACGGCCCCAGCGCCACGGAAGAAGGCGTCCCGGACGAGATCAAGGAAGCGCTCTTCAACCCCTACGCCCGCCAGGGCCAGGGCTAGAGAAACAGGCCAGGGCTAACCACTCGAGGCATCACCGGCAGGGGTATCCATGCCGGTGATGCCTTGTATAACCACAAATTGATTTACTTATGTCGATTTCCGACATTAAATGAAAGTGGGCCGCAAATGGTCCACGAGGGGAGTTACGTTGACGACGACGTCAGGACAAATGGAAGCGCCATTTGCCATCGCGCGCTACCGCGACGGGAAGACCGCCAGCTTGGGACTCATTGCCGGCGAACGGATCCGCCCACTGGGTCCGCAGGAGCTCGGTGCCGCCGACCTTAACGCATTCCTCGCTGCGCCCGACTGGGACCGCCTCGAAGACCTGGCTGCACAAGACGGACCTTGGCTGCCCTTGGACAGCGTGACGCTCACCGCTCCCGTGGAACCACGGCAGGTCCTGCAGACGGGCGCGAACTACCGCACGCACGTCATCGACCTGGTGGTGGCCGGGCTGGCCAAGGATGACCCGCGCTCCCCGGAGGAAGCCCGCGAGTGGGCCGGGAAGATGATGGACGACCGCCAGGCGAACGGCGAGCCCTACTTCTTCATTGGCCTGCCGGCCTGCGTGGTGGGTGACGATGTGCCCTTGGTGCTCCCGGCCTATAGCCAAAAGCATGACTGGGAACTGGAACTCGCCGTCGTCATTGGAACCGAAGCCTTCCGGGTGTCCAAGGAAGACGCCATGAGCCACGTTGCCGGGTACACGATCGTCAACGACATCACCACCCGCGACCTTGTCTTCCGCCGCGACATGAAGGAAATCGGCACGGACTGGTACCGCGGAAAGAACGCCCCCGGCTTCCTTCCAACGGGACCCTTCCTGGTACCTGCGCCGTTCGTGGACCCCGCGAAACTCAAGGTGAGGCTGGAACTCAATGGTGATGTCATGCAGGACGCCACCACGGATGATCTCCTCTTCGACATCCCGGCACTGGTCTCGGCCGCATCGCAGAACATGCCGCTGCTGCCCGGCGACCTGCTGCTCACCGGAAGCCCTGCCGGCAACGGAGCCCACTGGGGCAGGCTCCTGCGCGACGGCGACGTGATGACCGGCAGCATCCAGGGCCTGGGTACCCAAGTGGTCCGCTGCGTAGCAGAAAAGTCGTGACCACCATGAACCTGGAAAGCCCGGACCTCCTGGACCGTAACGACCCCGACGGCGAAATCGCCCGCCGCGGCAAGGCCTACCGCAACTGGGGACGCTGGGGCGATGACGACGTCCTGGGAACCCTGAACTTCATCGACGCCGCCAAGCGCAAGCAGGCCGCGTCCCTGGTGCTGGACGGCGAGGTCATCTCGCTCTCGCAGCCCTTCGACATGAACGGCCCCCAAAAGGGCTGGCGCCGCCGGACCAACCCCGTCCACACCATGCTGGACACGGGAACGGATGCAGAACGAGGCACCCAAGGTTTCCCGCACGGCCTGGGCGGAGCGGACGATGTCATCACCATGCCGCTCCAATGCTCAACGCAATGGGACGGTTTGGGGCACATCTTCGATCACGGTGCCGCTTGGAACGGCCGCCGTGCGGGGGACGTGGTGACCAGCGACGGCGACCTCGTTACCGGCATCGAACACGCTGCCGCTGCGCCGGTGTCCCGCGGTGTGCTGCTGGACCTTGGCCGCTACCTCAACCCTGAAACGGGCGAGCTCCCGGACGGCTACGCCATCACCACCGCGGACCTGGAAGCCTGCATCGAAGCCCAAGGGGCCACCAGCACGGCAGGCCCGGGAGACATAGTCCTGGTGCGCACCGGCCAGCTCACCCGCGCCCGGCGTGAGGGCTGGGGCGATTACGCCGGAGGCCCGGCGCCCGGGCTCTCATTGACGACGGCGGGCTGGCTCCACCGCACGGAAATCGCCGCCATCGCCACGGACACCTGGGGCTTCGAAGTGCGTCCCAACGAGTTCGACGTACCGGCCTTTCAACCGCTCCACCAAGTGGTCATCCCGAACATGGGACTCACCGTGGGTGAGCTGTGGGACCTGGACGCGCTCGCCGACAAGTGCCGGGCCAAGGGTCGCTACGAGTTCCTCCTGGTAGCGGCGCCGTTGCCGATCACGGGTGCGGTGGGTTCGCCCATCAATCCCGTCGCGATCCTCTAATACACCCGAGACAAACAAGGGGTCATCATGACTGCAGTACAGAAAGTGGCGATAGCCGGCAGCGGTGTGGCTGCCATGGCGACGGCCATCCAGCTCGCCAAGGCGGGAGTCGCCGTCGAGGTTTTCGAAGCGAAGCCGGAACTGAGCGCGCTCGGTTCGGGCATCACGCTGCAGGGCAATGCCCTCCGCGTATTCGATGCCCTGGGCGTGTGGGAAGACGTACGGGAAAAGGGCATGGCCTTCGAAGGCCTGACCCTCCGCGCACCGGGCCCGGACGCTCCGGTGATCGCGCAGCTTCCCGAGGTCAAGACCGGAGGCCCGGACTACCCCGCGTGCATGGGCATGTACCGCCCCGACCTTGCCAAGATCCTGCTGGAGCACGCGGAGAAGGCCGGCGCGAAGGTGTCTTTCGGCTCCACGGTGTCCGGCTTCGACGTCACCGGGGACAACAAAGTGGAGGTCTTCGTCAACGAGGCCTCGGCAGGAACCTACGATCTCCTGATTGGCGCGGACGGCGTGAACTCCTCGGTCCGGAGCCTGATGGGGATCGACACCACCCCGGAGAGCACCGGCATGGGCATCTGGCGGGCCTTCGTTTCGCGTCCCAAGGACGTGGAACACAGCGAGCTCTACTACGGCGGTCCGGTGTACATTGCCGGCTACACGCCCACCGGCGAGGACACCATGTACGCGTTCCTGGTGGAAAAAGCCCAGGACCGTTTCGGGGTCTCTGACGCGGAGGCAACGGGAATCATGCTGGGCGAATCCATGGCCTACGGCGGCCCGTGGAATTCCATCCGCGAGGACCTGAACCAGGGAGCCAAGGTCAACTACACCTGGTTCACCAAGCACCTGGTACCCGGCCGCTGGAACCGCGGACCGGTGGTGATCATCGGCGATGCCGCGCACAGCTGCCCACCCACGATTGCCCAGGGTGCCGCCCAGGCCCTCGAAGATGCCGTGGTTCTTGCCGAACTCCTCGTGGGCTCGGACGAGCTCAGCGAGAAGCTCTGGGACAGCTTCCACGAGCGCCGGATTCCGCGCGTCCAAGCTGTGGTGGACGCCTCCGTCCAGCTCGGCGAGTGGCAGATCGAAGGCAAGAAGGACGCGGATGCTCCGGGTCTGCTTTTCGGCATTGCCCAGAAGATGGCGGTCCCCGCATGACCATCGATGTCCACGCCCACGTGCTGCTTCCATCCCTCCAGGCCGAGGTGGAACGTCGGGCACCGGAGGCTTTCAAGGCAGCGGCCGAACTGGAAGCACGACGCAACGGTCCGGCGAGCCTGGCCGCCTCGGGCCGCATGATTGGCGAGCGGTTCCCCAAGCTCACGGATGTCCGTGCCCGCCTGGCTGCCATGGACGCGCAGGGCGTCGACCACCAGTGGGTCAGCGCCTCCCCGAACCATTTCTATCCGTGGGCCGAAGAGGGCCTTGCCGTCTGGACCGCCACGGAGGCCAACCGCCTGGTGGCCGAACACGTTGCCCAAGCACCGGAGCGCCTGACGGGACTGGGCCTGGTGCCACTGCAACACCCCGAGCGGATCGTGGAATGCGTCGACGACGCCATCCTCGGCCGGGGCCTTGCAGGCATCGAGATTTCGTCCTTCGCCGGTGACGTGGAACTGTCCGACGAGCGACTGGAACCCTTCTGGAGCCGCGTGGAGGAACTCGGCGTCGTCGTGTTCCTCCACCCCTTCGGGTGCAGCCTTGATGAGCGCCTGGATCGGTACTACCTGTCCAACACGGTGGGCCAGCCCGCCGAAAATGCCGTGGCGCTCTCGCACCTGATCTTCTCCGGCGTGCTGGACCGCCACCCCGCCCTGAAAATCCTGGCTGCCCACGGCGGCGGCTACTTGCCCACCGCGATCGGCCGCTCCGACCACGCGTGGCGGGTCCGGCCGGAGGCCCACGGCTGTGCCGAGGAGCCCTCCAGCTACCTGCGCCGGATCTGGTTCGACACCGTGGTCCACGATCCTTCGGCCCTGCGTCACCTCGTGGAGGTCGCGGGACCGTCCCAGGTCCTCATGGGTAGCGACTTCCCGTTCGACATGGGGCCGGAGGATCCGGTTGCCGAGGTGCGCGCAGCCGGGCTGCCGGACGATGTGACCGGACAAATCCTGTCCGGCAACGCCGCGGCCCTCCTAAGCGAACGGGTCCGGGCATGAAAATCGCGCGCTGGCAGGACGGTGCAGAAACAGGCGAGGGCTTCATCATCGATGGCGCCGCAGTCCCGTTTCCGAACGGCCTGCGGGTGGCCGAGGTCCTGGCGCGTGGTTTGGCCGGCGCCCGGGAGCTGTACGGACGGTTGAACCACGACGCCGGGCGCCCGCTTGGCGCTGTCCGCCTACTCGCGCCGTTGGTTCCGGCGGCGATCAGGGATTTCGTGGCCTTCGAAGAACACGTCGAAGGGGTCTCTGCGTCGGTGGATGGAAAGAGTGAGGTGGTGCCGGAATGGTACGAGGCACCCACCTTCTACTTCACCAATCCACACACTGTGCTGGGGCCGGGAGAGCCCGTCATTCCGCCGGTAACGCAGCGCTTGGACTTTGAGCTCGAGATCGCTGCCGTCATTGGCGGGGCGGGAGGGTCCAACCTGTCTGCCAGGGAAGCCGAAGAGGCAATTTTCGGCTACACCATCATGAACGACTGGTCCGCCCGCGATATCCAGTCGCGCGAGATGAAGGTGCGTCTTGGTCCCGCCAAGGGGAAGGACTTCGGGACCAGCCTGGGTCCGTGGATCGTGACGGCCGATGAGCTGGAACCCTATCTGGATGACGACGGATTCCTGGCCGTGCTGGCCCAGGTCTTCGTCAACGGGGAACTCGTGGGGGAGGACCTCGTGTCCAATATGGGCTGGACCTTCCCTGAGCTGGTGTCCTACGCGTCCAGGAACTCCAAAGTAGTCTTTGGCGACGTCCTCGGTTCCGGAACCGTCGGCAACGGCGGTTGCCTTGGCGAGTTGTGGGGCAGGCGCGGGGAACTGTCGCCCGCGCCCCTGGGCCAGGGTGATGCGGTCCGCATGGTGGTGGAAGGCCTCGGTGAGCTGACGGCTACCGTGGGTGCCGCCGTCGTGGGTCCTGCCGTTCCCCGGGCACGCAGCCGCAGCCGCGCGCGGGCCAGAGTCTAAAAGCATCAATCTTTTGTTGCTTTTAGACTAAAGCCATCTTAGAATGAGAGTGGCGTCGGGATCCCTCCACGGATCCGTTCCCGGCAGTGAGGATGCTGCCGGGGCACAACCCGTCGCGTCGACGGCCCGATCGTTCGGGCAGAACACCATGCCACTCTCACCCTTAAGACTTCGCTTCCTGGTCGCATCACTGCTGACCGTGTCCTTCCTCGGGGCACTCGACCACACGGTCGTTTCCACCTCGCTCGCCACCATCGCCGGCGAACTCGGGGCCCTGGAACTCATGGGCTGGGTGGTGGTGGGCTATACCCTGGCCAGCACCGTCCTCCTGCCCGTCCTTGGAAAACTCGGGGATGTCCTTGGCCCGCGCAGGGTCTTCCTGGTCTCCCTGCTTCTTTTCCTCGTAGCTTCGCTCGCCTGCGGGTTCGCGCAGGACATGACCTGGCTGGTGGTTTCCCGCGTGGTCCAGGGCATGAGCTCAGCCGGGCTGCAGCTCATGTCCCAAACCATCATTGCCAAGGTGACCACTCCCCGGGAACGGCCGCGGTACATGGCCATCATCGGCGCCGCTTTCCCGATCGCCATCCTGGTAGGTCCGGTCCTCGGGGGAGCCATCACCGATTACTGGGGATGGTCCTGGGTCTTCTGGATCAACATCCCTGTGGGCCTCGTTGCCTTGGCCTTTGCCTTCGTGGCGGTCCCTCGGCTTGGGCGCGGAGTGATTCCCCGCCACTACGATGTGGCCGGTGCCGCCGCCTTCACCCTGGGGCTGGTGTCCTTGGTCCTCGGCGTCACGTGGGCCGCTGAACGCAGTGGCGGAGTCCAGGCCGTTGCTGCATTGGTGGTAGCGGCGATAGCGCTCTTCGCGTTCTTCGTTATCGAAGTCCGGGCGCCGGAGCCGATGGTTCCACTGCGTTTCTTTGCCGACCGGACCATTGCCGTGGGCACGGCACTCTCGGCGATCATCGGCGTCGGGCTCTTCTCCATTACCGCCTACCTGCCCACGTATTTCCAGATGGCGTACCAGGTCAGTGCAACGGTCTCCGGACTGGTTCCCATAGCAACCGTCCTGGGCATGCTGGTGAGCAACCTCGTGACGGGGTGGCTGGCGAGCCGCACCGGACGGTACCGGATTTTTCCCATCATCGGCACGTGCATGGGCGCGGGCGGCCTGTTCTTGATGGCGGGCCTGCCAGGAGGGCTCCCGCTCTGGGTGCCCATGCTGGTCATGGCCGTGGTGGGAATGGGAACCGGTTCTTTCATGAGCCTGATAGTGGCCGTAGTCCAGAGTGCTGCGCCGGACAACCAAACCGGGGCGATCACGGCGTCCATCAACTTGGTGCGCCAGGTGGGGTCCACGATTGCCACGGCCATCATCGGTGGCAGTATCGCCTTCGGCGTTGCGCAATTGCTGCCCGCCGGACTGGATCCGGCGTCCCTGACTCCCCACGCCGTCCACCAAGCATCGGCGGCCACGCAGGAGGCGGTTGCCGAAATCTACGGCCAGGTATTTACGCCGATCTTCATTGCGCTCGCGGCCACCTACGCAATCGGCATCATCGCTGCCCTCCTGCTCCCGCACGGGCGCTTGTCGGATGAGCCGCGCACTCCCACTCCAGAACCCGCCGAGTCCCTTTCGGCCTGACCTCCACGAAGGAGAAACCCATGACTTCCCAGCACTTGTCCGCGAACCCGACCATCGCCGTCGTCGGCAGCGGGCCGATCGGCTCCACCTATGCGCGTTTGCTGGTGGAAGGCATCCCGGACGCCAAGGTCATCATGTTCGAGGCAGGCCCGCAATTGACGGACCGCCCCGGCGAAAGCGTGCGCAATATCCCCGATGCCGAGGCGAAGGCCCGCGCCCGGGAGATGTCCCAAGGCCCGCAGGCCGGTGCCTTCCGCGAGTCGCTCGGCATCCCGGCCGGAACCGTGACCGAAGGGATGTTCACTGCACGCCAGGGCACCCACCTCCTCGACTTCGGGGGTGCGGGGTCGGCGCACGCGGAGACCTTCCCGGCGGCGGCTGCGGCAACCAACGTCGGCGGCCAGGGAGCCCACTGGACCTGCGCCACGCCGTCGCCCGCCTTCAGCGAGAAGATCCCGTTCATCGACGACGCCGAGTGGGACAACCTCATTGGCCGGGCCAAGGAACTCCTGCACGTCCAAAGCGCGGCATTTGCCGATTCCGGCGTTGGCTCAGCCATCCGGTCCCTCCTGGAGGAGGAATTTGCCGGTGAGCTCCCCGAAGGCTACGGGGTAAGTACGCTCCCCGTTGCCGGTGACCCTCAGCCTGATGGCTCCATGCGTTGGGCCGGAGCGGACGTTGTCCTTGGATCGCTCATTGACCCGGCATCGCCGCTGTCCCAGCGGTTTGAACTCCGCGACCTGACCCTGGTCCGCCGGGTGGAAACCGAGGGGAACCGGACCACCGGCGTCACGGTGGAAGACCTCCGCACCGGGGAATCGTCCTTTGTGGAAGCCGATGTTGTGGTGGTTGCCGCGGATGCGTTCCGCTCTCCGCAGCTGCTGTGGGCCTCCGGCATTCGTCCCAGCGCGCTGGGCCACTACCTGACGGAGCACCCCGTGGTGATCTCCACGGTGGCCCTCGACGCGGAGAAGATGGAACGCTTCGCCACTGAGTCGGACTTGGACGCGGAACTCGCGCGCCGTGCCCAGAATCCCGCCGACCCGGTTGCCGCCGTCAACCGCATCCCCTTCTCCGAGCCGGACCACCCCTTCTCCGTGCAGGTGATGTATTCCGAGACCACCCCGTTCCCGATGCCGGCCGATGCGCCCCGCGCGCTGAACCGTTGGGGCTACGTCAACATGGGCTACGGCATGCGAAAGCACCCTCGTTTCGAGGACGGCGTGGTCTTTGACGACAACGAGCTGGACTACCGCGGCTTCCCGAACATGACCATCAGCTACGCCCTGACGGACCGGGAAACTGCCGAGATCGAGGATGCTACGGCACGGCTACGCCGCGCTGGCGAGGCGTTGGGTGAGTTCGTGGCTGAGCCCCGCTTGATGCCGAACGGTTCCAGCCTCCACTACCAGGGCACCTTGCGGATGGGGGATTCCGACGACGGCACTTCGGTTGCCGATCCATGGTCACGCGTGTGGGGCTACGAAAACCTGGTGCTGGGCGGCAATGCCTTGATCCCCACTGCGACGGCGATGAACCCGACCCTGATGAGTGTGGCGATCGCGGTTCGTGGAGCGCGGAAGGTGGTGGCAGGCCTGGCCTCCGCCAGCGTGGAAGCCGGTGCCGAGGAACAGGTGGTCAGCGCCTGAGCTGAGGGCGTCCGCCTCGTCACATTCAATGGACAGCCTCCTGAGGTAAGGAGCATACTGGTTAGCAAAGCTAATTAGCACTGCTAACTATTTTCCCAACCTCAGGAGGCGCCTCCATAGTGACCACGGCCAACGAACCCGACACCCTCGCCATCGACCTTCGCACCGCGGTGATGCGCACGTCCCGCCGGCTTCGGATCGAAGCGACAGGCGATGTCATCACCCCTGGCCAGTACACCGTGCTGGCCCACCTCAACACCGAGTCGCAGACCCTCAGGGAACTTGCCGAACGTGAGCATGTGCAAGCGCCTTCGATGACCCGGATCGTGAACGCCCTGACGGAACAAGGCTTCGTGTCCCGGCAAGCCCATCCCGGCGACGGGCGCCAGGTCCAGATCAGCATCACCCCCGCCGGGCAGGACGTCCTGGCCGAGGCACGCAGCCAACGGACCGCCTGGTTGGCGCAGCGCGTTGCAGGCTTGAGCGATGAGGACCGGCAGATACTCAGCCGGGCCGCGCACATCATGCAGGAAATGAGCGCCAAATGAGCGCCATGTTCCAGGCCCTGGAAAACCGCAACTACCGGATGTGGGCCGGCGGTGCGCTGGTCTCCAATATCGGCACGTGGATGCAGCGCGTGGCCCAGGACTGGCTGGTCCTGACTGTCCTGACCAATCACTCCGGCACCGCCGTCGGCGTCACCACTGCCTTGCAGTTCCTGCCTATGCTGTTGCTGGGTCCATACGCCGGCGTGCTGGCCGACCGCTACCGGAAACGGGTGATCCTGCTCTGGACCCAAACGGCCATGGGCATCTGCGGGCTGATCGTCGGAATCCTGGTGGTTACCGGAGTGGCCCAGTTGTGGCACGTGTACATTGCCGCGGCGGCCTTGGGCCTCGCTGCCGCCATGGATGCGCCCGCCCGGCAGGCCTTTGTGTCCGAACTCGTAGGGCCGGACAAGATCGCCAATGCCGTAGCCCTCAACTCGGCGTCCTTCAACAGCGCCAGGCTGACGGGCCCGGCCATTGCCGGCGTACTCATTGCCTGGATCGGCACGGGTCCGGTCTTCCTCCTCAATGCAGCGAGCTTCGTTGCCTTGATCCTTTCCCTGTTCCGGGTCAAGGTCTCCCAGCTTGAACCCTCGACCCCCGTCGCCCGCGGCAAGCACCAGTTCACGGACGGCCTGAGCTACGTCCGCCAGCGCCCGGACCTGGTGCTCATCATGGCGATGGTGGGGCTGCTTGGAGCCTTCGGGATGAACTTCCCGGTCACCAACTCCTTGATGGCCACGGCGGAGTTCGGCATGGGGCCCGAGGAATTCGGCGCGCTGGGATCCATCATGGCCGTCGGAACACTCGCGGGGGCGCTGCTGGCAGCCCGGCGTTCCGGACCCCGCCTGCGCTTCATGCTCGGCGGAGCCTTGTTCCTTGGCGCCTTCACGCTCGTGGCGAGCATCGCGCCGTCGTTCTGGATCTACGCCGTTGTCCTGATTCCTGTGGGGCTGGCATCCATCACCTTCCTCAACAGCTGCAACACCACCATCCAGTTGTCCGTGGAACCGCAGTTCCGCGGAAGAGTGCTGGCGTTGTACCTGGCCATCCTCCAGGGCGGCACGGCGATCGGCGCGCCGCTCATGGGCTGGATCGGTACTGAGTTCGGCGCCCGTTGGGCGGTGGCGGCGGGCGGCGCGATCGTCCTGGTGACCGGCGTCGCGTGCGTGATCATGGTCAGCCGGCGCAGCCAAAAGACCATCCGCGAGCACGTGCGCAGTGTGTGGCGCAGACGGCGCCCGGCGCTGCGCTAGTCCGCGGCGGACGGGTTCATGCGCTGCTGGACTTTGCCGGCAACGGCAACCAGGCGGGCTGACAGCTCTGCCTGCTTCTCCGGGCTTTCCATGCGGTGCAGGGGCCCGACGACGGACACGGCGCCCAGCATGGTTCCCACCGAGTCCCGGACGGGAGCGCCGAAGGCGATGATGCCGTCTTCCAGTTCCTGCACCGTGCTGGCCCAGCCGCGCTCGTGGACCGTCTTCAGTTCCTTGGCCAGCACGTCGCGGTCCGTAATGGTCCGGGATGTCAGGGCTTCGAGCTTGTCACCCAAGGCCATGCGCAATTGCTCGGGAGTGAGCTCCGCGAGGAGCACTTTGCCGGTGGCCGATGCGTGGTGCGGCCATTGCATGCCGTACATATCGGACATGGTGACACCAAGGATCCGGGGCGAGGACTGCAGCACCAGGTCCAGTTCGTACAGCCCTCGCCGGAGGCTGAAGGTCACTGTTTCTCCCGATTCATCGGCAAATTCGTCCAGGATGTCCTTGATGCGGGGCACGACGCCCGATGCGGGGTCCACCGTCTGCGCGAGGCGGCCGAGGTCCCACCCCAGGGAATACAACGTGTCCTTGCGGTCCACCATGCCTTCGTCCTCCAGCGTCATGAGGAGCCGGAAAGTGGTGGCCCGGGCCAGTCCGATCTTTCGCGCAACATCCGTGACCGTCATGGGTGTGCCCGATGCCGCCAGGGCGCGCAGGATGCTGATGGCCCGGGTCACTGAGCGGTTGGAGGCGTATCCCTGCTGGGGTGTTTCCGGGCTGCTGGTCACGTGGGTCGAGCCTTTCGCGTAGTGGTCTACCCAACCTTAACCGGCGGCGTCGTCCAAGTTGCCGCTTCCCCCGCAAGGCCGGGCCCCGCAGTCGGCCTCGGACCCCGCAAGGCCCGCCCGTGCCAGACTGGACGCATGCGTTCACGTTCCCAGACACCGCGCACACTTTCCGAGACGGACGGAGCCGGCCACCCGCCGTCGTACGCCACCGCGGGCCGGCGGCACCTGGCCACAAGGATCGACGACGCCTGGTTGCGGTTCCAGAACAGGCTCGCCATCCGCCGTGGCCATGAGGTGACCGTGATTCCGCATACCGGCTATGGATCCACGTCCTGGGTCCGGGTGCTGGCGCGCGTGGTGCGCAGCGATCCGCGTTATGCCGGAAACGGCTCGGCGGATGGTAAGCGGAAGCCGCTCACGGATGGGCTGCGCGGTTGGCGCAACTTCACGAGTGCGCCTGTGGCGCACGCTGCCGTCCGCATCACGGTGGATGGGGTGGAGTACGACGTCGAGGCGGACCGCGGCGGGGTGGTGGACGCCAGGATTCCGGCTGGCCTTGCACCCGGCTGGCACACGGTGACCCTGCAGGCCGGGGCCTCCAAAATGGTGGAGGCGCCCGTGCAGGTGGTGCCGGACGACGCGGATTTCGGGCTCATCTCCGACATTGACGACACCGTGATGGTTACCGCGCTGCCGCGTCCCTTCCTCGCGGCGTGGAACACGTTCGTGCTCAACGAGCACGCCCGTACCCCGACGCCGGGCATGGCCGTGCTGTACGAGCGGATCACCAGGAAGGCCCCGGAAGCGCCCGTCCTGTACCTTTCCACCGGTGCATGGAACGTAGCACCCGCGATCTCGCGCTTCCTGTCCCGCAACCTGTATCCGGCCGGCCCCAAACTCCTCACCGATTGGGGGCCCACCACGGACCGCTGGTTCAGGAGCGGGAAGGAACACAAACAGGGCAGCCTGGAACGCCTTGCGGAAGAGTTTCCGGGCATCAAATGGCTCTTGGTGGGCGATGACGGCCAGCACGATGTTGCCATTTACTCTGAGTTCGCGCAGCGCCACCCGGAGAACGTGAAGGCGATCGCCATCAGGCAGCTCTCGGTGGGTGAAGCTGTGCTTGCCGGTGGCCGTTCGTCCGACGCCCAGCCGACGCCTGGAGTTCCTTGGATTTACGCCCCCGACGGTGCCGGCATGTCGGCGCAACTGGAACACTTAGGCATCATTTGACCGCACCTGCGCTAATATTTAGTAAGGATGCTTAGTTATGTGAGGTGCAGCCATGGCAAAGGATTCAACTCCATCGGGCGAAATGTCCGTGCCACAGGGGGCGCGGATGTGGTGCTCAACGTGCGGCTCGGACGAGCACTTGGTGCTCCACTCGATTGAGTCCGTCCGGGCGCACACGGTAGGCCTGTTGGTGGCGGTGTCCTACAGCTGCGCGGACTGCGGGTCCGTGATCTCCCATTTCACCCCCTTCCGCGAAGTTGCCGCGAAACTGAACACCAAGGCAAACCTCGAAGGCCTGATCCTCTTCGGCGACAGCTACCTCCACTGTGGCGAACCCATGACCAGGATCCCCATCGAGGTCAGGCGCAGTGTGACAGCGAAACCGATCCCCGGCGAGGACCTGGTGCTCCTCGATGTACGGCTGGGGACCAAGGTCCTGCAGTGCCTGGGCTGCGGCTTCAGGCTTGAGCTGCCTGCTTGAGTAAGTCTTGAGGTTTTCCTGTTGAACCCTTGCGGGTTTGCGGGATTTCGTCTAGAGGTGTGGGCGTCAAAGTGTTTCTTGTCAGCCGGAAAGGCTGGAAACAAGAGAATGGCCGTCCGGGGAAACGGTGGCCACGTTGAAAAGGACACTGATTCACATGGCCATCAGCCTCAAGACCACTTCCGGCAAGATCCTCGCTTCCGTTGCCCTGGTGGGCACCGCGGCCGCCGTCGCCGGGATGGGCACCTACGGTGCGTTCACCTCCTCCACCTCCGCTTCCCAGGCCGTGACCGCCGGGACCGTGACCATCGCCCTGGGTACCGGGGCTTCGAACACCCTGAACGTCCCGGTCGCGGGCCTGCTGCCCGGTGACAAGGTGGAAAAGCTCGTCACGCTCTCCAATACGGGCAACTCGGACCTGAACAACGTCACCCTGACCACCTCCGCCGGCGCCACCGGCTCGCTGCTGACCACCGATACCGTCAATGGTTTGCAGTTGACCATCGAGAACTGCTCGGTTCCGTGGACCGGCACTGCAGCCCCGTACACGTGCGGCGGGACCAAGACCACCGTGCTGGCCTCGGCCCCGGTGATCACCGCGAACAAGGTCCTGAACAACCTGACCTCCCTGACCTCGGCCAAGACCGACAACCTCAAGGTCACCACCGCGTTCCCGACCACCGCGGACAACACCTTCCAAGGCGCCACCTCCACCATCGCCTTCTCCTTCACCGGCACCCAGCGCACCGAAACCGTCAAGTAGCACCCCCAACCACGCCACGCGAAAGGACCAGTCGTGAAAAGCCGCTTCAACCTCCTGCGCAGCATCGCTGTGGCCCTGGTTGTGGCGGCTGGCGTGTTTACGGGTTCGACGGCGGCAAGCGCGGCCTTCCGGGATGTTGAACAAGCCTCTCCGCAGTTTTCCGCAGCGAGCCTGGCCGCCCCCGCTGCCGCCAACGTCACCATGAGCTGCCAGTTCGCCATCCGGGCCACCGTCACCGTGAATTCGTTCAGCACGGTGGCCAACGCCAACTACCACGAGATCAAGATCTTCGACCGCTCAGGCAACCTCGAATTCACGGGTGATCTCAGCAAGGCGGCAGGCAAGACGTACACCTCCGGCTACGAAGTGATTGGCACGTGGTCCTACGAGATCCGCGGCTACTACAAGGTTCCCGGCACATCAAACGCGTGGACGGGAAAGGTGCTCAAGGGCAACCTCGCTTGCGCCTAGGGAGCTCTGGTCACGAACCCCTCGCCGTGGCAGGGTGGTGGCAAACCACCACTTGGAGGAGCGCACATGGGAATGCTGTCCGTCGATTTGTTCATCACCCTTGATGGTGTCTACCAGGCACCCGGCGGTCCCGACGAGGATCCTTCCGGCGGTTTCGAGTTCGGTGGCTGGCAGGCGGCCTACTCGGACGAAGGGACCGGGGCGGTGATCATGGCCGGCATCGACCGCATGGACGCCCTGCTCCTGGGCCGCAGGACCTACGACATCTTCGCGGGGTACTGGCCCAACCAGAGTGCCGACGATCCCATTGCGGGCAAGTTCAACAACATGCCCAAGTTCGTGGTGTCGCATTCACTAACGGACCCGTCGTGGCAGGGCACTACGGCATTGTCGAATGTATCCGAGGTGGCGTCCATCAAGGACCGCTTCGATGATATTCACGTAGTGGGCAGCGGCGACCTTACCCGTTCTTTGCTCAACGCCGACCTCGTTGACCGGTTGAACCTGTACGTCTATCCGCTCACTTTCGGCAAGGGCAAGAAGCTGTGGACCGAGGGGACGGGAATCCCGGCGGCCTTCCGGCTGGTGGGGCCGCCGCAGGCTTTCCCCAAGGGCGCCCTCTGCCTGGTGTACGAACGCGCCGGGGATCCCGTGACGGGAATCGACATCGGCGCGCAGTAGCTTCCTTCACCCGCGCCACGGCGTGAGCCGCGGCCACCACCCCGGCACGTGGCGTCGGTAATCGAGGTACTGCTCGCCATATCTGTCGGTCAGTGTCGGCTCCTCATAACCTTTCACGAACGTAAAGACAGCCAGGAAAACCAGCGCAGCATAGAACGCAACCCACCAGTTCGCGAACAGCAGGGCCTGCCCCAGGACGATCGTGAGGACCGCCAGATACATCGGATTCCGGACAAAACGGTAGACGCCGGTGACCACCAGCGTCTCGGTGGGCGCCACCGGTGCCGGAGTCCCGCGGTGGATGGCGAAGAGCGCGAACGCGTACAGCAGGAAGGCAACCCCGACGGCGATGGCAACCATCGCGATCGGCTCAACGAACCAGGCCTCACCCCACTCGTGCCGCCGCCAACCGGAGATGGTCCACGGCACCAGCCCCGCGACAATTCCGGGCGCAAGGAACAGGAAGGCAATGGTGCCGATCCATGCGCGGGCGGAAGAGGCGGGTCGTGCCATGAGGCCAGATTAGTTCGCTTCGAGCTCGTCCAGCGTCTTGCCCTTGGTGTCGGAGGACAGGAGCGTGGCGACGGCGGAGACCAGGCAGATGCCCAGGGTGGTCAGGCCAATGACCATGGGGATGTTCGCGGAGCCCGGAGGAGCGATCGCCGTGAAGAGGCTCGGGAAGAATGAGGCGATCATGAGGCCGATGTTCTGGGAAACCGCGAAGCCGGTAACGCGCATCCGCATGGGGAACTGTTCCTGGAAGAACGTGGCAAACGTGCCGTTCCACATCTGGAAGAAGATGCCTTGCACGATCACGACGCACACGAACACCAAGGGCAGGCTGCCCAGCTGGATCGCGTACAGGTACCCCATGGTGAGCAGGCCACCCACGATTCCACCGGCAACCATCAGCGTCCGCCGGCCGATGCGGTCGGACAGGGCGCCGAACACCGGAATCGTGACCACCGCGGCAACGTTGGCGGCCATCGTGACCCACAGGAACTCGCTGCTGGAGAATCCGATGCCGTAGCCCTTTTGCGTTGCAAAGGAGACGCCGAAGATGAGCGTTGCCATGCCGATGACGTTGGTGAAGGTCATGGCGATGCAGCGGACCAGGACCCATGGGTGGGTGCGGAGAAGGTCGAACAGCGGGAAGCGGCGCTTGGCCGGGGCAGCCTCGGACTGTGCCAGGTAAGCGGGCGGTTCCGTGACGCGGCGGCGGATGATGTAGCCGGCCAGGATCACCACTGCGCTCAGCAGGAACGGGATGCGCCAACCCCAGAAGTGGAACTGGTCGTCGGGGAGCAGGGACGCGAGCGGAATCAGGACGGCCGTGGCCAGGATGGAACCAACCTGGGTTCCCTGCAGGCTGAAGCTCGCGAAGAACCCGCGGCGGGCGTCGGGGGAGTGCTCCACGATCATGGCGCTGGCCCCGCCCAGTTCGCCTGCCACGGCGAAGCCTTGGATGAGGCGAAGGATCACCAGCAGGACGGGAGCCAGGAGTCCCACCTGTCCGTACGTGGGGAGCAGTCCGACGGCAAAGGTGGCGAAGCCCATGAGCAGCATCGCGAAGACGAGGACTTTCTTGCGTCCGTGCTTGTCGCCGTAGGCGCCCAGGACCACTGCGCCGATCGGACGGGAAACGTAGCCAACAGCGTAGGTGGCCAGGGAAGCGATGATGCCCACGGTGGGGTTTTCGCTGGGGAAGAAAATCGTGGGGAACAGAAGCGTTGCAGCCAGCGAGTACAGGGCGAAGTCGTAGTACTCGAGTGCGCTTCCGATCCAACCGCTCATCGCGGCTTTCTTGGGGTCTTTGTGGCCCTGTCCGTTCTCGAGAGGGGCGGTCTCGAAGGTGGGCTGGACGTCCCGGCGGTGCATGACGTTCATTCGTGAGTCTCCTTTGTCCGTCATTGGCAAGGAACAAGAGCTCTTCCCCGCACTTCGACGTGAGGAGGGTTACATCTTGAATCGATTCATAAATCATAGGACGTGACCTGCGCTACGTCAAAGGGAGGAGCGCTTGTAGGGGTAACGCCAGTGACTCCCTGAGCCCGGAATGCCGCCGTAGCGTTACAGGAATGAACAACCCAGCCGTGACCGCCTCGACCGGCCCGCGGACCGCAGCAGTCGCCGCCCCGGCCAAGGAAAGCCGGGGTTTCATCGCCGCCACCGCATCCTTCACCAGTGTCTTCGCCGCCGGCGCTGCCGTGATTCCGCTGTACGACACCTACCGAGTTGCCGATGGCCTCACGAACGACCAATTCTCACTGGTGGCCGTCGCCTATTTCTGCTGCGCCGTCTTCGCCCTGCTCTTCCTCGGCCGGCTCTCGAACCACTTTGGCCGCCGCCCCGTGTCCATTGCGGCGTTGGCGCTCGCCGTCCTCGGATGCGTCATGCTGTTGTGGGTCCACAGTTTCCTGCCCCTGCTGCTTGGCCGGTCGCTCCAAGGGCTCGCGGCCGGCGTCGCCTCAAGCGCCATCGGCGCCTATGTGGTGGACACGGCACCCAAGCACCCGAGGTGGCTCGTCGGCGCAGTCACGACGGCGGGTGCCACCGTTGGGCTGTCCTTTGGGGTATTCCTCTCGGGCATCCTGGTGGAGTTCGCCCCAGCCCCGCGGCAGCTCACCTTCTGCGTCTTCGCCCTGCTCCTCATCGCCTGCGCCATCGCGCTGGCCACACGGCCTGAAACGGTCAAACGCGTGGGCGGCGCATGGCGGTCCCTTCTCCCGAACCTTGCCGTGCCCGCTGCCGCGAAGCCGCACCTTGCCCTCGCGTCCGGCGTTTTCGTGGCGACGTGGGCGTTCGGTGGCTACTTCAACTCCTTCGGTCCCTCCATCGCGGCCGACAACCTCGGCTCGCACAGCCCGATCATCGCCGCTGCCGTCTTCGCCTCGTACATGGCGCCGGGCTTCCTCGGCGGATTCCTTGCCGGGCGGCTGGGTCCCGGCACGGCGCAGCGGGTGGGAATGACTTTGGTTGCCGCCGCCGGTGCCGGCCTTGCCTTCGCGAGCATCGCCGGGATCCTGGCTCTCTTCATCGGCGCCGGCGTGGTGGGCGGCGTCGGCATGGGCATTGCCACCTCTGGCAGCATGAACAAGCTCCTGCCCCATGCCCTCCCCAAGGAACGCGCCGGGCTCCTGGCGGTCATCTATGCAATCTCCTACACGGGATCCGCACTGCCCAGCCTCGTCGCCGGCCAACTCACCCGTTCCCTCAGCCTCCCCGCCATCACGGCCGGGTATGCCGTGCTCGCGGCTTTGGTTTGGGTGGCGACGCTGGTGTGGGCGGGGAACAGGGCCCGCACTTAACGCACGACGACGGGTGGCCGCCTTTCGCGCAAAAGTCGGCGCCCGTCGTCGTACTTTGCCGTCAGCCGGTCCGCCGCCGCCGTCGAGAGCGAGCGTTGGGTTTTGTACTTTCGCACCGGTTTGACGCAGATATTCGTCAGGAATGCCGATGCTTTCTCGTGTGAAGCGCAGAATACTGGATCGCGGCAGCCGTCTTCCACAGAGAGATTTCTACGTGTCCTTTACAGCATCCCCTCGCAGACTCGATCCAAAACAGGGTGCTGCCCGCACCCCATCGCTGTGGGAGCAGCGCCTCGCGGAATCGAACTACTCCCTGCCGGAAGTGAGCAAACCGGCTGGTATCTATGTCCCGGCCGTCCGGTCCGGGAACTTGGTTTACACCTCTGGGCAGCTTCCGATCGTTCAGGGCGTGATCGAACGGCCCGGAAAAGTTGGCAGCGAAGTCTCAGTCACAGATGCGAAGGCAGCCGCGGAACTCTGCGTACTCAACGCTCTTGCCGCGATAGAGGACTTGGTGGGGCTCGACTCCGTGGTCCGTGTGGTGAAAGTGGTGGGTTTCGTTGCCTCGTCAAGCGACTTTACGGGCCAGCCCGACGTGGTAAACGGGGCATCGAAACTACTCGGAGAGGTCCTGGGCGACGCGGGAGTACATGCCCGCTCGGCCGTCGGTGTTGCCGCACTTCCCTTAAATGCATGCGTCGAGATCGAACTCGTTGTCGAAGTGGCATGAGCCGCTGCAAAGGACCAAGAGTGATCTCTGCTTCATACCCGCAGTTGTGCCTGTCCGTTGATGCGCTTCAGCACAATATCGACATCATGGCCTTCTGGTGCAGTCAGCGGGACGTGGCTCTGGCGCCACACGTCAAGACAACGATGTCCGCGCCAATCATCGAGCGGCAGGTCGCCGCAGGCGCCGCGGGAGTCACCGTCGCAACCGTTGACCAAGCGGCGACTGTGCTTGCTTGGGGGCACTCCTCAGTCCTCATCGCCAACCAGGTGGTGGATTCGTTCGGTCTCTCACAGTTGAGATCCCTGCTGGCGGAAGACTCCAGCCGGGAGATTCGGTGCTTTGTTGACTCCGAGGGCGGTGTAAAAGCAGCCTCGCAGGCGTTCGCGGAACCCGGACCCGTGCTTGAAGTGCTTTTGGACATCGGAGCTCCGGATGGACGCACCGGCCTCCGTGACATTGTTGAGGCCCGACGGATTGCAGAGCTCGTGGCGGACGCTCCTGAACTCAAGTTGGTTGGAGTGGCAGGCTACGAGGGCGTCGCGCCGAATGAGCGAGGCGATGACACCATCGCAGCGGTTGACGACCACTGTCGCCGCGTGCGGGACGTTTATCTCGACGTCGCCCATCTTTTTGAGACGGGTACACCCATCTTTTCAATGGGTGGGTCCGCGTTTCCGGACCGTGTTGTTGAGTTTCTCCCTACCGACGAGCAAGTGCCTGGCACGATCCGGCTTCTTCGGTCCGGTTGCTACGTAGCCCACGACCACGGTACTTACGCGGGGGTTAGCCCTGTCCCTGGCCTCATCCCGGCGTTGGAAGTCCGTGCGGTGGTGTTGTCCGTCCCTGAACCCGGCCTGGTCATCGTCGGAGCAGGTAAGCGTGATCTGCCGTACGACGCCGGATTCCCGGTGCTCTTGGCCGCGTTCGGGGTTGACGGCCAAGCAAAGCCCAAGGCCCGTGGCGTGGTCCGGAAGCTGTACGACCACCACACCGTCCTGGAGAAGGCTAATGGCTTTGACGTGGGGGATATTGCTCATTTCGGGATCTCCCACCCCTGCTCGGCCTTCGATCGGTGGTCAAGTTACCTCGTCACGGATGCGGAAGGGCGAGTTGTCGATGTATGGCAAAGCACTTTCGACCGGTCATGGCGGACACTCTTCGAAGGCTAAAGGGTCTGGGGTGCCCAGTGGCCGGCAGACCAAACCTCCAGCCGGGCATCCGTGACGCAGACGGCACCCTGAAAAGACCTGACCAGAGTGGCGGCCCGCCCTGGAAACGACGCGAATGTGGCGGTCATGTGGGCATTGTGGTCAGCTGCGACCGTGAAATCAACGCTTTGGACATCGGTACCCCGACGATGAATGACCGACACAAGCCGGAGAAGGGCGGAAGCGCTGGAAGGGGACGGGGCGACGCTGACGGTCACGCGATAGACGCCTTCGAGCAGATCGGCGTGATTCATCGGAGAGTTCCTTCTTGAGAGTGGGCCATGAAATGTTCACTTTCTACGGTGCACCAATCCGGTGGAGTGCGTCTTGTACAAAAAGGACAGCATTGGACGCGTTTTCTGTGTCATCGGCACCGACCTGAACCTATAGCGTCTGTTCAGGGCTTTGATGCGCGAGTATCGTACAAGCGTCCTGACACCGGAATGCGTCCAGCTGGCCCCAGAAAGGAGAGTTCCATCATGGTCGATTTGCACTACCCTGCCGGGGTGTCTGGTACGGCGACCCTCGGCCGCCTTTTCGATCGGCTTGGCTCCACCCTTCTCTCAGTTGAGGCCGGGCACTTCGAACCCGGGACCAGCGTCAGCTCAGTGGCCTTCTACGATCCGATTGATCCGCCGATTGTGGTGCCAGGTACGGTGGTGCTTTGGGTGGGAATGGCGAGTGCGGAGGGCGCTGCCCAACAGATAAGATCCTTCTCGGCCGATGGGGCGGTGGCCCTGGTGATGAAGGAACCAGTCCCAAATGATCCGGCAATCGCGGAGGCCGTCGCCGAGACGGGCATGGTGATCTTCGGACTCATTCGGGGCGCTTCCTGGATCCAGGTGGCATCAATGCTGTCTTCCGCGCTCAGCGTCCCTGACTCCAACGGGCTCGCGGTCGGAACCGGTTCCGACGAACCTACGGATCTCTTTGAATTGGCGAACATGGTGGCGGCCCTCTTGCAGGCGCCCGTGACCATCGAGGACCTCTCCTCGCGGGTTATGGCCTTTTCCGCCGACCAAGCCGGCACGGACGAATCGCGCCGGTTGACGATCCTCGGGCTGCAAGTGCCAGCCGTCTACGGAGACGACCACCGCGCCCAAGGGGTCTTCCGGCGCATCTACACATCTGACCGTCCGGTCTTCATCCAGCCGAGTATTCCCACGGAGTTTCCCCGCGTTGCCATGAGGGTAAAAGCCGGCGAGGAAGTACTCGGGTCAATCTGGGCGGTGGTACACGAACCGCTGACGGAGCGGCGTGAACAGGGTTTTGTCGAGGCCGCGAGCGTCATTGCTCTCACCATGCTGCGTGCCCGGGCAACGTCTGATTCGTTTGCCAGGCAGCGTCTCGGGCTGGTGAGTACATTGATCGAGGGAGGTCAGCAGGCGAGGGACGCCGCCAAGCAATTGAATATTGCCTCGCTTCCGACGTGTGTTGTCGCCTTCGGGACCAGACATGAAGCTGCTGAGGACCCGCTTCGTTCAGAAGCCGAACTCCAACGGGTAGTGAGTTCGCTGAACATGTACCTCCACCCACTCTCCCCGGGGGCACTGGCGGCACTGATCAGCGGCACGATCTATGCGGTAGTGCCCCTCCGCGCCGACGACGAGCGTGCCCAGCAGAGGGCTGTTCGGCTTGCCCGGGAATTTATCGCCCGTATGGACACGACCAGCAGGTTCCTCGCGGGAGTCGGTTCAGTAGCCCACAGTGTTACGGATCTCGACCAGTCAAGGTCAGAAGCGGATGCTGCCCTGCGCGTCCTGCAAAGTGGCACCTTCGAAAAGGGGCCCGTTCAGACTCTGGCCGATGTGCAGGTGGAATGGTTGATGCTGCGTATTGCCAACACGTTGGCAGACGATGGTGTCCAAGTAAGTGGGCCGCTGGCAGTCCTCATCTCACATGACGAAGAACATGGCACGGCCTACGTCGAGACCCTCAGAAGCTGGCTGGAGCATTTCGGCGACGTCAGGATGGCCGCAGACGCCGTTCATGTGCACCGGAACACGTTCCGGTTTCGTCTCGCGCGGCTGTGCGAGATCGGCGGGATCGACCTTTCCGACGCCGACACACGCTTTGGTCTCATATTGCAGTCACGCCTCTTCGGCTGACACCCATCGCCTGGGTACGGGCTCTGCAGTCAGTGTGCGGGCGGCATAGTCGCCGGATGCAGGATTGTTCTATCGAACGATGTATGAGGGCCTCCGAACGGGCAAGGTTAGGTCAAGTTGCGGCGTCGATCAGCGGATCGCCTTGGCAAACACACCCGCGGTTCACGCCGCACCGAAAGGAATTCTGCATGAACATCATCGAAGTTGAGCTGATAACGGTAAGAATGCCGCTCAAGAGCCCATTCACCACATCATTCGGTACTCAGACCGAACGACGGCCCCTGCTGGTGAAGGTTACAGCTCTCGAAGACGGTGTGCAGACCATTGGCTGGGGGGAGTGTGTGGCGATGAGTGATCCTCTGTATTCCGAGGAGTACGTGGATGGTACCCGGGCCGTTCTCGAAAAGTATCTCGTCCCCATGCTGTTCGCGCACCAAGCTGCCGGCCACGATGTCACGGCAGAGACGGTGGGGCACGTACTTCGACCGATCATCGGACACCGGATGGCGAAAGCCGGCTTGGAGATGGCGATTTTGGACGCGCAACTGCGTGCCAGCGGACGTTCTTTCGCCTCGTACTTTGGAGCAACTGTTTCGAAGGTCAAGTCGGGGGTGTCAGTCGGGATCGCGGACTCGATTCCCGAACTCCTCGATGTCGTTGGAAACTTCCTTGGCGAAGGTTACGTGCGGATCAAGCTCAAGGTGAAGCCTGGGTGGGATATCGAGCCAGTGCGAGCGGTTCGCGAGAAGTATGGCGACATTCCTCTTCAGGTCGACGCCAATGCCGCCTACACGCTGGCCGATGCACCCACACTTCGCCGGTTCGATGAATTCGACTTGCTGCTTATAGAACAGCCGCTGGCCGAGGACGACCTGCGGCAGCACGCAATCCTCGCGAAGACGATGCGGACTCCCATGTGCCTTGATGAGTCCATCGTGTCTGCCGAACGAGCTGCCGACGCGATTGCCTGGGGCGCAGCGGATGTCATCAATATCAAGGCGGGGCGTGTAGGCGGGTACGTGGAGGCAAAGCGCATCCATGAGATCGCACGCGCCAACGGTATTCCGGCGTGGTGTGGTGGAATGCTTGAGTCAGGCCTTGGACGAGCTGCGAACTCGGCGCTGGCGGGTTTGCCCGGATTCACGCTGCCGGGCGATATCTCTGCCTCCGACCGCTTCTATGAACAGGACCTGACTGAACCGTTTGTGCTGGAGGACGGTTACATCAAGATCCCGACGGCACCAGGACTTGGAGTCGAACCGATCCCAGGTGTGCTCGCCGAAATGACGGTACACACCGCATCCGTGCGTCCGGACCGCGGGTAAGCACTGCGAACTCTTGCACGCTCTCAGCCCGTCACGAACCTGGCGATGGGCTTCGCAAGGCCCTCCCAGTCGTTCTGGTGGGGCCTTTCGCCGTTGGTGTTTCATGGCGTGACGGCATGGCCAATCCGCGGTTGGTCAAACAGCACAGTGCGGCGCTCACATTGGGTGCCGACGCACAAGACACGCGGCCAGGCCCTCCGGCACGCTTGTGAGTATGACTGAACTCACCCTGGGCAATGCGTCCAACGTCGCAGCGCTGGCTCATCAACTCGCGGAGGCCGCTGCCGCTTCCGCCGGCGTCACGGTACGGACGCTCAACGCGCCCGACGAACTCAGTGATGCCTATGAGCTCTACAAGGAGACGTGGCGTCCGGACGCCTCGAACCTAAGTATGACCCTGGGCATCCTCAGGGTATTGGCCAAGACAGGAAACTATGTATCCGGAGCATATGTTGGATCCAAACTTGTCGGGATGAGCGTCGGCTTTTGCGAACAACCTGATCAGCGTTGCCTCCACAGCCACATCACGGGTGTTTCCGGTTCAATGCGGGGCCGCAAAGTGGGCCAGGCAATCAAGTTGCATCAGCGTGCGTGGGCACTTGAGTCATCAATGCACACCATAACTTGGACAGTTGATCCGCTCGTTCGGCGGAATGCCTTCTTTAATATCGTCAAACTGGGTGCCTTACCAACGGAGTACCTTCCAAATTTCTACGGGCAGATGGACGACGCAATCAACGGCTCGGACGCGTCAGATCGGCTTCTCATCACCTGGGATCTTGTCAGTGACATCGTCGGTTCCAGCAGCCCTGGCAGTCCGGAACATGAGTTGCCTCGGCTCAAGGCAACTGAACTCATCGTGACGGATGCGAACGGTTACCCGCATGTTTCGGTCGCCACCGAGTCAACAGTTGTCTCGGTGGCGACACCGGATGATATTGAGTCACTTCGCCGGACGCAGCCCGGCGCCGCACGGGAATGGCGCTCCGTTGTGCGTGAATGCTTCATGAGCGAATTCGCTTCCGGTTCCCGGGTGATGGGCCTTGATAGCCGTGGCTCGTACATACTGCGCCGCCCCGCCTAGATGAAATCAACACCTGAATTGCACCCAAACAGCTAGCACGCGAAGAATGGACTGAACTTATGACACGCCTTCGGGATCTCGGACTCGGAATCGGTTCTTTTGCCACCGGGCAACACAACGCCATAACGGACGTCGCCGGCGTCCGCGTCGGTCATACAACCCTGATCTCCGGCACAAGTCCATCATCTGACGGCCCGGTGCGTACCGGTGTCACTATCGTTCAGCCTCGTGCCGACAGCGTGCGCGACAAGCCCGTCTTTGCCGGGGCCGTGAGTTTGAACGGCAACGGTGAATTGACCGGTCTCGAATGGGTCCGGGAGAGTGGGCTGCTGACGACGCCAATCGGGTTGACGAACACCTTCAGCGTCGGGGTGGTCCGCGATGCGATCGCCGAATACGACACCCGAACCTCGGGAACGGACACGTACTGGTCGATGCCCGTCGTCGGCGAAACTTACGACGGCGTCCTCAACGATATTCACGGCCAACACGTCACCGCCCAACATGTCTTCGATGCCCTCGACGCGGCGCAACCCGGTCCGGTGGCCGAGGGGAACGTCGGTGGCGGAACCGGGATGCTTTGCCACGAGTTCAAAGGAGGAATCGGCACTTCTTCCCGGGTCTTGTCCGAGAAGGACGGTGGATGGACGGTGGGCGTTCTCGTGCAGGCAAACTATGGCACGCGGGAGGCCCTCCGCGTGGACGGTGTACCTGTGGGATTCCTGATTCCGGAGTCGGAGGTACCCGTTCCGATATCCTCCCGTTCTTCCGCCGCGTATCACCGCCTTCCTGCGGGCGCCGGTTCCATCATCGTGATCGTGGCGACGGATGCGCCGCTGCTCCCGGGTCAATGCCGTCGACTTGCGATGCGTGCCGCCGTCGGACTCTCTCGCGTGGGCGGTGCCGCCTCTGATTCGAGCGGCGACATCATGATTGCGTTTTCAACGGGCAATGACAGCATCCCGGGCGAATACTACGGCAGCCCTGACCTTTCCATGACCCACGAGCTCAGGGCAGTCCCACACCAACTTCTGACTCCCGTTTTTGAAGCCGTGTCCGATGCAACGGAAGAGGCAATCCTCAACGCGATGCTCGCCGCAGAGGACATGACCGGGCGTGATGGAATCGTCGCGCATGCGTTGGATGGTGAACGGCTCCTGGAAGTGATCCGCAATTATCGTGGCCGCGATTCGCGCTGATCATCCACTGGAACAGTCCCGTGTCCCGCCACGCATGTGGTGGGACACGGGACTTTTCAGCATGTACGGGCTCCCAGGAAGGTTGTGGTCGGCCCTGGCACTCATGCGTTGTTCAATTTGACAATAGTCAATCAAATATCGCTGCAACGCGCACTGTACATGATCTGCGTCACGCTGGAAAACTTGAATGTATGAAAAGCCCAATATCCACGGATCAGAGGATTGGCTTGCCTCCCCCGGCAACAAAACCATCGCCTGAAAACAACAACGAAGTTGTGTCGCAGAAAGTCACCGCGGCCAGGACCAGAAACCCATGGATCGCATACGCCGCACGCCGGTTTGTACGTTTAGTCATTTCGGTGGTCGTCCTTGTCACCGCCGCATACCTAATGGTGCGCTTCTTGCCCGGGGACCCTGCAAGGCTGTCGCTAGGGGCCGATGCAAGCCCCGAACAAGTACTGCGCAGACGGACAGAACTAGGCCTCGACGACTCGTGGCTTAGTCAGTACTTCCATTTCTGGGAACGTCTTTTTCACGGGAACCTGGGTACTTCCTACGGCAACCGACTCCCCGTTTTCGATATTATCGCTCAACGAATGCCGGCGACGTTGGAGTTGGCCGTCCTCACAATCATCGTCATTCTTGTTACAGGAATTCCGTTCGGGATGCTGGTGGCTGAGATGACGCGAGGGGGTCGCAATAAGTGGCTTGACACCACTTTCTCCGCGATCACGGGGTTCTTTACCGTGGCTCCAGTGTTCGTTGTTGCAGCAATCTCTATCTTCCTCTTCGCGATAAGTTCCCCCATTTTTCCGGTAGCGGGCCGTTCAGGACCGACTTCTTATGTATTGCCCGTCCTTTCGCTGGCATTACCGGCGGTCTGCGCTATTGCACGTATTGTGCGAGCCGAGACTTTGTCCGTGTTGGAGGCAGACTTCGTTAGGACGGCGAGGTCCAAACGAATCAGTAAGGCCCGGCTGTATTCCCGGCATGTGCTTGCGAACCTGATTACGCCAACATTGACGATGGCTGGCTTGATGTTCGGAGGTCTGATAGCGGGCAGCGTATTCGTTGAGACCGTGTTCGCTTGGCCAGGAATGGGTTCCACTGTCGTCGGGTCCATCGCTAATAGGGACTATTCCTTGGTACAGGGCATAGTCCTGGTCTATGGCGGAATCATTTTGCTCATCAACCTCATCGTAGATCTGCTCATCGCGGCATTTGATCCACGTTCCAGAATCACAACGACTTAGAGGCTCTCATGTCATCGACCAACCAAGATCCCCTTGCAGTAAGTACCGGTCGGTTTCGGTCACTCATGCAACAGGCTCGCACGCCAACGGGTGCGATTGCCGTCTTTGGGACTCTTATACTCATTGGAATTGCAATTTTTGCTCCAAGTATCTTTGGAGACAAAGCGGCCGCTGTTGACGTAACGTCGATTGCCCAAGGCCCCAGCGCTGACCACTGGTTAGGAACTGACGCTTCAGGACGGGACATCCTCCTCAGGACTCTTGTCGCGACACAACTGTCCCTCATGTATGGAATGGTGGCCACCGTCATCGGAGTGACTCTGGGCATCGTTGTCGGTTGCCTGCCCAGTGTCCTGCCGCCATCCATAGGGCGAATGGTCGTTGCGTTCGTGAACATGATGATCGCTTTCCCCTCCTTGCTCCTGGTGCTCTTCCTGGCCGTAGTTCTTGGCCAAGGAACCACAGGCGCAGTCGTTGCCCTCGGTTTGGCTATTGTTCCGGATATGGCGAGGCTATGTCAGACGATGTCCGCCAGCGTTAGCGGCCGTGACTTTATCAGCGCAGCAAAAATCCTCGGCGTGCCCAGATTCGTGATCCTCATTCGGCACATCATCCCCAGCATCACAGATGTGGTGGTGGTCAACGCAACGATGGTGGCCGCTGGGTGTCTCACTGCGATGGCTGGCCTTTCGTTCCTGGGCCTCGGCCTGCAGCCTCCCGCCTATGACTGGGGACGATTGCTTGCTGAGGGACTGTCCAGGCTTTACATTTCCCCAGCCGCGGCCTTGGCACCTGCACTGGCTGTCACCCTTGCTGGCATTGTTCTGACGATGCTTGGAGACACTATCGGGCGCGCATTGGGTGTGAATCCGGTAATTTCGCTTCGAAAGATGGCGGGTTTTCCAGGCCGAAGGGACACGATCGAGCGGGCGGTGGACGCCGAAGAACCTGCACGTCCGTCGTCAGGCAACGTTCTCTCAGTTCGGAATTTGCACGTTTCATTTCCCGCACTTGGACAATGGATAACTCCAGTCCGCAGTGTAAGTTTTGATGTTGCGGCCGGCGAACGGGTAGGCATAGTTGGAGAGTCCGGGTCGGGGAAGAGCCTCACGGCCCTCGCAATCAGCCAGCTCATTGAAGACCCTGCCCGCGTCGATGCGGAGTCCATCATGTTTGATGGTGTGGAACTTGCCGGTTTGAGCCGGCGGGAAATTGACTCACATGCGGCCAAGCTCGGTCTCACAATGTCAATGGTCTTCCAAGACCCCATGTCTTCCCTGAATCCCTCAACACGAATTGGTCCACAGGTTTCTGAAGTCGCCAAAGTTCACGGACACCATTCGGCGTCCGCATCAAAGAATATGGCAATCGATCGCTTGAACGAAGTGGGGATACCTGATCCCGAACTGCGTTTCAAGCAATATCCCTTCCAATTCTCGGGAGGTATGCGCCAAAGGGCCATGATTGCGATGGGCCTTATGGGAAATCCGCGCCTCATCATTGCTGATGAACCCACCACTGCGCTTGACGCGACTGTCCAGCGAACTGTCCTTCAAGTCTTGGATCGAGTTTCAGTCGAACACGGCTCAGCCGTCATGTTTATCTCCCACGACATTGCGCTGGTGACTGGGTTCTGCGATCGGGTCCTGGTCATGTACCAGGGAGAGCTGGTCGAAGACATTTCAACGTCGGATTTGGTCGCTGGTCTGGCTGTCCATCCGTACACGCGTGCGCTCATGGCCTCAATCCCAACGCTGACAACAGACAAGACCCGCCCGTTGGCAACAGTTGGTGACTTTATGAAGGAGCAGCGATCATGACGACACTTGAATTTCAGAATCTCGTAGTGAATTTCGGACGTGGATCAAAGACAGTTCGTGCCGTGAAGGACGTGTCATTTACTGTACCCTCGGGCTCGACTGTTGGTTTGTTGGGGGAATCCGGTTCAGGCAAATCGACGCTTGCCCGGGTTGCTATAGGTCTGGAACATGCTACGTCAGGTGAAGTTCTCTTGGATGGGAAGTCCCTCTTGGGATCCGGGAGCGCCAGTAGGCGCCATCGACGGGCCCTGCAGATGGTCTTCCAGGATCCATATTCTTCACTGAATCCTCGGATGACCATCGGCGACTCGATCATTGAGGGGCTGCGCGCAGGTGACAGGCAACCCGGAGAGCCAACAGTTGTCCGGCGATCAAAGAGCACACTTGTTGCAGAGACTCACGGGTTGCTTGACCTCGTGGGACTGGATCGTAGTTTCGCGTCCAGGTACCCCCAGAAACTCTCTGGCGGGCAACGCCAAAGGGTGGCCCTGGCTCGGGCCCTCGGTGCCAAGCCGTCGGTTTTGCTCGCCGATGAAATGACGTCAGCCCTGGACGTTTCCGTTCAAGGAACCGTCTTGAACCTTTTTCGCAAGCTTCAGTCGGAACTGGGTTTGACCTCATTATTCATTTCACACAACCTCGCCATCGTTCGCTATGTATGTGACTTCGTTGCGGTTATGGACAAAGGAAACCTCGTCGAGTTCGGTGCCGTAGACGAAGTCCTGGCCAACCCCCAGCATCCTTCCACACGGTTGCTGATCGAGGCAGTCCCTCAGATCGGAGTTCCGTTGTTCGAGGCTGCAGGAGCCAGAACTGCTTCCGAACCGCGCAATTCGATGTAACCAACGCGACCAGTCGTTATACCTATCTTCTCGAGTCTACTTACCTGAAGGATGCCTTAATGAACAAGAAATTAATGCCCTGTGCTGCAATTTTTGCGGCAGGAGCGCTTGCCCTGACTTCCTGCGGATCCAGCCCGGACGGAAACACATCGTCCGGGAAAGTGGTGACCGACGGGACACTGAAAATCGCAGCTTCTGGAGAACCCGGAAACCTATTCCCGTTGTCGAATGCATCTTCAGACGGTAAGCAAGTGATCGCCTTTGGCTATGATAATTTGATTTCCCTGGATAATGATGGAAAGCCAAGGCCTTGGTTGGCTGAATCATGGACGGCGACGACCACGGAAGCCACCTTCACTCTGAAGCCCGGAATTACCTGCAACGACGGATCCGAACTGACGGCGCAGACAGTAGCCGATAATTTCACATGGATTACGGATCCGGCGAACAACTCGTCTGAGCTGGGTGCGAAGGTTCCGGAGGACTTGAAGGCTAAGGCCGACAACGCGAGCCGAACGGTTACCTTGACGTCGAAGACTCCATCGCCTTTCCTCGTTGAGAATGTAGGCCGCGTCTTTATTGCCTGTAGCGCTGCGCTTAAGGACCCCGCCAAGTATGCCGGAGCTTTCGGTGGAACCGGTCTCTACACCCTCAGCGACGTGAAGCCAGGAGAAAGCTATACGATGACCCGTCGGACAGGGTACAACTGGGGGCCTGAGGGAACAACTTCTGAAACTCCAGGATTGCCAAAGTCGGTAGTGGTCACTGTTGTGGAGGACAACACAACCCGGGCCAACCTGCTTGCTTCCGGAGACGCGAGTGTTGCTTCTGTCACTGGAGCAGATACCGGACGGCTTGACGCACTTAAGATGAATGGCCTTTCCGTTCAGCAACCTTCGAGCGAGTTGTTTTTCAACCAGCGAAGTTCTCGGGTAAATTCAGATCCTGCGGTCAAGAAGGCTCTCGTACAAAGCACGAACACCTCGGAAGTCATCGACATTCTTGCCGGTGGCAAGGGAAGTCCCACCCAGTCTCTCCTCGTAGGGAAGCCACGCACCTGCGCCCTTGACGACGTCTACAAGTCCATCCCGGCATTCGATCTGAACGCCGCGGCCAAGACACTTGATGATGCCGGCTGGAAAATGTCAGATGGCGGTGCGCGCAAAAAAGACGGCCAAAAGCTAGCCGTCACGTTCGTTTACACTTCTGGGGCTGAGAAGAATGCGGCCTTTGAGCACCAGGCCGACATTTGGAAAAAGCTGGGAGTTGATGTGACCCTGAAATCCACGGATGTCGCGACCATCATCGACATACTCTTCAAGCCAGGTGCATCAGACTGGGATATTGTCGACATTAATGTCCTCAACTCCTTTCCTAACGTTCTGACTACTTACTTCAGCGGCAATACGTCGAACAACTTCTCCAACATTCAGAATGCTACCTATAACAAGAACGTTGCTGCGGCAATGGGGACTGTTGGAACTGCGGGATGCCCTGAATGGCAGGCAGCAGAGCGCGCGCTTGTTTCCGATGCGGACATCCTTCCGTTGGGTTGGTTCGATAGCAAGATCTACATGCGGGGATTTACGGCCAACCTGTCTGGCGTTATTGATCCTTGGTCATTCCGCCAGTCTGAGTAACGGGCAGGGAAATCTCACTTACCTTCCAGTCCAGTTTTCTCCCACTTCGGGAACTGATAATTTTTAGGAGCATCGATGTCCGTAAAAATTCCTTCTGATTTGCTGACCGCGCCGGAGTGGCAGGAGCGACTTGATTCTCTTGCCGCGAAGCACTCCGTGCCGGGGGTGCAGGTTGGGTTGATCGCGCTTGATTCAACCGGCGGTGTGGATCTGCGTGTTTTGACGACTGGAGTGACCAGTCTCGCCACTGGTGTGGAGGTCACTCCAGAAACGATCTTCCAGTACGGGTCGATCACGAAGATCTGGACCACAACGCTGATCATGCAGTTGGTTGATGAGGGGAAACTCACTCTCGATACCCTGGTTGTTGATGTTCTTCCTGACTTCAGGATTGCCAACTCTGAGTATTCGGGCCGGATTACCGTTCGCCACTTGTTGACCCACACCAGTGGGATCGATGGTGATCTCTTCACTGACACGGGGTATGGCGATGACTGCATTGAGAAGTACGTTGCGTCGTTGTCCACGGCGACCAGCATTACCGCGCCTGGAGGGCCGCTGAGTTATTGCAACTCCGGGTTCACGGTTGCCGGAAGGATCATTGAAGTTCTCCGCGGGCGGGCCTGGGATGATGTGCTGGTTGATTATCTCTATGAACCGTTGGGGCTCAGCCACGTGATCACCAGGACCAAGGATGCTCCGCTGTTCCGTGCCGCGGTGGGGCATCTGGCAAGTGCTGATCCGGCGTCCGGGGAAAAGGTTGTCCCGACCAAGGACTGGGTTCTTGTCAGGTCGATGGGCCCGGCGGGGGTCATTACGGGCACGGTTGAGGATCTGCTCATGTTCGCGTCGGCGCATATGCGTGATGGGCTGGGCCTGAATGGGAAGCGGATCCTTTCGGAGGAGTCGGCGCGGCTGATGCGGGCACCGCAGGTGGACCTGTCCAGCGTCTCCACGGTGGATAAGGCATGGGGGTTGGGCTGGGTTTTGTCGGACTGGGGGACTGCGAGGGCTGTTCGTCATGGCGGGGCGACTATCGGTCAGATTGCCAGTCTTCACACGTTCCCGGAAGCAAATGTTGCGATGAGTGTTCTGACCAATTCACGTGGCGGGTACCTTCTGGCAAAGGAGTTGGAGACGGCCATCGGTGCTGAGCTGGGACTCACCTATCCGAAACCCCTCGATGAAGGCATCAGCGCGGACTTCGACAGCAGTGGCCTGCTCGGCACCTATGAAACGACGACGACCCGCATCGAGTTGACCCGCGGGGAGGACGGGCAACTTCTGCTGGCTGCTTCGGCGAAGGTTGATCTCTCCGGAGAACCTGACCAGCCGCCGCTCCAGGCTCACCTGCTGTCGAATTCCAGATTCGTCGCTGATCCCGAAGGATCGGCTACCGAATTCCAGCACTTGGTCATCGACGGCGTCGAATTTCTCTATGGCGGGCGGCTGTACGAGAAAGTAGTCGCCTAGATTCTCCTCAGCGGCCAGACAAGAGGGGCTCCCGGGACCTGCACCCGGGGGCCCCCTCCTGCTGTTTGGTCAGGGCCCGCGCAGTCCCGTCTGCGAGCCCCACGAGCGTCAAGACATTCACAGTTTCTTCTAGCCCCTCGGACAGGGGCTTCAAAGAGAAAGATGGCGACTATGCCTTCAACGATTTTTACCCAACCGGGAAACTTCCGCGACCTTGGCGGGATTCCTGTCTCCGGCGGAGAGGTGCGCTCATCGCGCGTGTTCCGCAGCGATGATCTCAGTACGGCAACTGATGAGTTTCTTGACCTTCTCCTGGCGGAGCACGGAATCACTGATGTGGTGGACCTTCGAGGTGCGGAGGAAACCGCCAAGGTGAATCTTGCGCGGCTGGGCTCCCGCGGGATTGACTACCATAATGTGGCGCTCGGCGGTCAGGTGATGGACGGCTACGCAACGCCGGCCGACGACGACGATATGGCCGAAATCTATGTACGCCTGGTCGAGCAGCATTCAAGGCAAATGGTGAGCATATTGAGCCTCATTGCCTGGAGTGCGGGAGGCCTGGTGTTCCACTGCGCCGCAGGCAAAGACCGCACCGGGATCCTGGCCGCGCTGCTGTTGAGAATCCTTGGTGCCGAGGATGAAGAGATCATCCGGGACTACGGCGTCACGGCCGGGAATCTCCGTACTATGGTCGCGCGATGGCTGGCCGCTGCGCCGGCGGCTCCGACGACGGGCAACGGCGTCGAGCCCGGGGGAGCAGCGGATGGTGACTCGCCCGCTGGTCCGCGGGAGTTCCTTGAGTCCCTGGACTTGGACAACCTGCCTCCGATGCTGGATGCCAGGCCCTCGGTCCTCCGGCTGGCCCTGCTGAAGCTCGACGAGAAATACGGCGACGCCCTGGAGCCCCTGCGGGCCGCAGGCCTGGATGAGACTCTGGTCTCCCGGCTTCGCGGCCAGCTGGTGGTCTCCTGAGTCGACCGGTGCGGGACCGTATGGTGCGACACCCGCAGACTGCTTGAAGAACGGGTACGAACTCGTCAGGCGCAGCATGGCCGAGGCCTCGAAGCAGGAGTCACCATTCCTCGTAGCGGCGAGGCCGGGCCCTCACCTGTAGTGAGGACAAAGCGCCCCGGGGTCCTGGATTTGCTGGTGGAGATCCAGGACCGTACCCGGCGTCGTCTACCTCTTTGTGTCGCATGACTTTGAAGAGGAGTGCCAAGATGACAAAGCCGCTGCAACCCCTGACTGCCCCGGAGGGCTGGAATCCGCACCAACGCGCTGGTTGCCGGGGTGATCATGCGTGAGGGACTGAACCTCAACACTGCCGCGACGCTATGGTGCGCCGCCGCCGTCGGCTCGCTGGCCGGATCAGGGCTCTACCTGATCGCGGTCATGGCTGGTGGGGCGCTGACGCCTGATCGGCGTCCCGTTCGACCACCTGTACAACGAGCCGGGACGGATGCTCTGCGTCGTGCAGAATCGTCTGGTGCGCCACAACTGTACGGCTCTCCTGGAACGGGTTGTCCGCGCCGGTGTTGGTGTTGCGGTCGTAACGGGGTGACCAACTGCTGGTGATCTCCAGTCGGATGCGGTGCCCGACGCCGAACCGGATGCCCACCGCGTCCATCGGGATCTCGTACTCGTAGGGGCGGTCCGGCTCAAGCAGGGCCGGTGTAGTGAAGCCGTCCCGGAACCTGGCACGCAGCACGCCGTGACACAGGTACCGGGCGGAGCCGTCCGGGTGGACGTCGACCAGGCGGGCGTGCCAGTCGGTGTCCGTTGCCGAGGAGGCGGCCCAGAGCCGAAGCAGCACCGGACCCACCACGTCGATGTCCTTGTCCAGGGCAGCGGTTGTGTAGCAGAGCACGTCCGGCCGCTGGCTCGGGATCCGGTCATCCACCGGACCGTCGGCGCACATGTGGAAGAACGCGTGCACCGGGTTCAAGGGGTCGTAGTCGTATTCGTCCGCGGGGCTGTCGCCCGGGCTCTCCCAGGTCAACCCGCCGTCGCCGTGCAGGCTGTTGGCGCTGCCATCCGAGCTGAGGAACAGCTCGCGGTCGGCGCCTTCGGCGAGCGGCCATTGGTCCGAGGCCCACCACTCGTTGGCGCCGATCACGAAGACGTGCACCGGGTCCTCGTCGGGCGCGGCCTGCACGCCCTTCAGGTGCCGGTCGAAGAACTCAACGATGTGCCCGTCGAGGTCGATGATGGCTTGGTCGCCGAAGTCGACGCCGTTGAGCTGACGGGTGTTGTTCATCCAGTGCGGCCACGGTCCGATGATGAGCCGCTGACCGTCACGAGCTTCGGCGGTCGCCGCGCCAGCGCGCATTCCCGGGTAGTTGTCCAGGGCACCCGGCAGGTTCATGTCCCACCAGCCGGTGATGTGCAGTGCCGGTGTCCGGATCTGGTCCCAGCAGCTGAAGTCGCCGCGCGCCCAGAACTCGTCCAGCGTGGGGTGCTGCAGCATCTCCGCGATCCATGGGCTTTGCGAGCCCTGGGCTGCGGGAACGTCGGCGAATGGCAACGCCATCGATGAGGGGCGGTCCTCGGCCCACAGCGTGTTGCCGAAGTCGATACTTTGGAAGGAGCGATACCCCATGTCCACCGCGTACTGCACCATCGGCGCAAGGAATGCCCCGCCGCGAAGGGGTTCGTTGTTCCACATAGAGCTCGGCGTGGCCGCAATCGGCACGATGGCTTTGAGGTGTTCGCTGCCGCTGCGGGCCGCGAACCACTGCACCGACGCCTCGTAGGAGACGCCGTACATGCCGATGTTGCCGTCGCACCACGGCTGCCCGGCCAGCCATTCCAGGGTGTCGAACCCGTCGTCGAATTCGGCGAAGTACATCCCCCACCGACCGTCGGAGTTGAACCGGCCACGAACGTCTTGAGCCGCGATCGCGTAGCCCGCTCCGAGCAGCGCCTGCAGTACCGGACGTGGCGTGTCGATGTGCCTGTTCTTGTCGTAGCAGGTGCGGACCAGCACGGTCGGGAACGGGCCTTCGCCGTCCGGCAGGAGCACGTCCAACGCCAACTCGACACCGTCACGCATTGGCACCATCAGGTTGTGGCGGCGCGTCGCCCGGCCCGACGGCGGCGGGCCGGCTACTTGCGCCGGGGAGGCCTGCCGTTTGATCATGGGCGGCCACCTCCAATCGGCGCGGAGGCGGGGCCTGACTCAAAGGTGCACGGCGTGTAGTCGTTCATGAACTGACTCCTTTCGGGGTTGGCTTTCGCGTCGGTTGAGGGCAGCTGGTCACTGCGTGCTGTCATAGATGGACTAAGGCTAGCTTCCTTCAGGCATGATGAAGCTGGCGCCTTGGCGGATGCCGGAGGGCCACCGTGAGGTGACGGTCTTGGTTTTGGTGTAGAAGCGGAAGGCGTCGGCTCCGTGCTGGTTGAGGTCACCGAAACCGGACGCTTTCCAGCCACCGAAGGTGTAATACGCGATCGGGACGGGGATCGGAACGTTGATGCCGACCATGCCCACTTCCACGCGGCTGGCGAAGTCCCGGGCGGAATCGCCGTCGCGGGTGAAAATAGCGACGCCGTTGCCGAACTCGTGCTCGCTGCAAAGCCTCAGTGCCTCGTCGTAGTCAGCGGCGCGGAGCACGCTCAGGACGGGTCCGAAGATCTCTTCCTTGTAGATCTTCATGTCCTTGGTGACATTATCGAAGAGTGTGGGACCCACCCAGAACCCACCGTCGTAACCCTCGACGGTGAGGCCGCGGCCGTCTGCGACGAGGGTTGCGCCTTCGTCGACGCCGGACTGGATGTACCCCTCGATCCGTTCCTTCGCCGAGGCGGCCACGACGGGGCCGAAGTCCACGTCCTTGTCCATGCTGTGCCCGACGCGGAGGTCCTTGACCCGTTCGCTCAGCTTGGCCACCAGCGCATCAGCGGTGTCCTGGCCCACGGGGACCGCCACCGAGATCGCCATGCACCGCTCTCCCGCGGAACCGTACCCGGCACCAATCAGGGCGTCGGCAGCCATGTCCAGATCGGCGTCGGGCATGATCACCATGTGGTTCTTCGCCCCGCCAAAACACTGAGCCCGCTTCCCGTGCGCTGCCGCGGTGGCGTAAATGTACTGCGCGATCGGCGTGGACCCCACAAAGCCGATCGCTTTGACCCGCGGGTCCTCCAGGAGGGCGTCCACTGCTTCCTTGTCCCCGTTGATCACGTTGAAGACGCCGTCCGGGACCCCGGCTTCGCTGTAGAGCTCGGCCAGGCGCAACGGAACGGACGGGTCACGCTCGGAGGGCTTCAGGATGAACGCGTTGCCGGCGGCAAGCGCCGGGCCGGACTTCCACAACGGGATCATGGCCGGGAAATTGAACGGCGTGATGCCCGCAACCACCCCGAGCGGCTGCCGCAACGAGTGGACGTCGATCCCCGCACCGGCGCTGTCCGAGAACTCGCCCTTAAGCAGGTGTGGGGCCCCGGCGGAGAACTCCACCACTTCGATGCCGCGCTGGATATCGCCCTTGGCGTCGGCGAAGGTCTTGCCGTGTTCTGAAGAGAGCAGCGCGGCGAGCTCGTCCATGTTCTCATTCACCAAGTCCACGAACTTCAGCAAGATCCGTCCCCGCCGCTGCGGGTTCATGGCCGCCCATTCGAGCTGGCCCTTCTCCGCATTCGCTACCGCGTTACGGACCTCTTCCGCGCTGGCCAGCGGAAGCCTCGCCTGGATCACGCCCGTGCAGGGATCATAAACGTCACTGAACCGGCCCGATGTGCCCTCGATCCGTTGCCCGCCTACATAATGTGAAAGCTCGCGCACCATGTGAATTACTCCTTGTGAATGGCTGATTTTGTGCAGTGTGGCTTGGTTGAGGCGCCTCTTCATGTCGTCAGCTGTCACTGCCGACTACATATTTGTCCGCAATGGCAAGTGCTGCATCGATCATGTCCAGTCCCTTGCGCGTATCTGCATCCGAGATGTTGCAAGGGGGCACCACGTGAATTCGATTGAAGTTGACGAACGGCAACATTCCCTGAGCCTTCAAGAACGCAGAAACCTCGTTCATGGCAGGGCTTGAACCGCCATAGGGTGCCATCGGCGCACGGGTAGCTGGGTCGCTAACCAGCTCCAGGGCCCACATGACGCCTTTACCGCGCACATCGCCGAGGCTGGGATGGGAGCGAGCCATTTCATGAAGTCGTGGTCCGATCACCTCTTGTCCCAGGCGGCGCGCATTGTCTATGAGGCCCTCGTCCTCCATGACGTTGATCGCAGCAACTGCGGAGGCGGCAGCGAGTGGGTGGCCCGAGTAGGTCAGGCCACCGGGATAGACGCGCGAGCCGAAGAAGGACGCGATTTCGTCGCTGATCGCAACGCCACCCAAGGGAACGTACCCGGAGTTAACGCCCTTGGCAAAAGTCAGCAGGTCAGGCGTGACTCCCATGTCGCCCATGGCAAACCAGGATCCAGCCCTGCCGAATCCCGTCATGACTTCGTCGGCAATCATTTTGATCCCAAACGTGGTGCAGATTTCACGCACGCCTTGCATGTAACCCGGGGGCGGCACCATGACGCCCGCCGTCCCCGGGATTGATTCCAGAACGACTGCCGCGATGGTGGTGGGTCCCTCAAAGGCGATGGTGCGTTCAAGGTGTTCAAGCGCGCGCTGGCATTCCTGCTCTTCTGTCTCTGAATGGAACGCTGACCGGTACAGGAAGGGTCCCCAAAAATGGACGGTCCCGGTATTTCCATAGTCGTTGGCCCAACGGCGGGGGTCGCCGGTCATGTTGACCGCAGTAGTGGTTCCCCCGTGGTACGACCGATAGGTGGTCAGGACCTTGTAGCGACCTGTGACAAGGCGTGCCATCCGGACAGCATGCTCGTTGGCATCCGCGCCGCCATTAGTAAAGAAGACCTTGTTGAGATCGCCGGGTGTCCGCTCCGAGATGAGGCGGGCTGCTTCGCTTCGCACATCGACTGCGTACTGTGGCGCCAGCGTGCAAAGCTTCCCTGCCTGCTCCTGAATGGCCCTGATGACACGGGGGTGCTGATGGCCGACGTTCATATTGACGAGTTGACTGGAAAAATCCAAGTACCTCTTGCCGTCGGCATCCCATACATGGCTTCCCTCAGCCTTTGCAATGACCATAGGGCGCAAGGTGTCCTGGGCCGACCAAGAGTGAAACACATGCTCTCGGTCCAGGCGATAGGCTCGGGCCGACGCTGTTTCGGTCGCTGTGGTGGTGTGGTTAATGCTCACTGATTCCCGTCTCTTCACGCTTGTCCCCGCTCGGCGTCCTCCGCTGGCTGTTTAGTCCAGAATCGCCGAAGTGAGAAACGGGACGAAGCGACAAGTTGTCTGTTTCAGGCGCGTTTCCCGACACTATGTCTCGATTAGCATCGGATGCATTGGTATCTGCCTACGTCCTTCGAGGAGGAATATGTTGCCCACAGTGAGGCAAGTGCTGGCCACTCAGGTCCTGGCCGCCGCAGAACCGGAGATTCTCGCTGCTGCACACCAACTCGACCGCCCAGTTCGTTGGATACATCCAGCAGAAGTGTCCGATATCGCCCACCTGCTACGCGGAGACGAACTAGTGATGACAACTGGCTCATTTCTTCCCGTGGACGACCAAGGCCTTGGCGCCTACGCGGAATCACTGGCCGCCGCCGGAGCCGCGGGACTTCTCCTTGAGCTTGGGAGGAAATGGCAAGAAGTCCCTGAAGCCCTCACCAACGCTTGCGCCAAGGTGGAGCTACTCCTCGTGGCGCTTCACCGGGAAGTACGTTTCGCCGAAGTCACTGAGCAGATCGGGGGGCTCATCCTTGAATCGCAGGTTGAAGACCTGAGGGCCATTGACCACGTCCACGAGACTTTTACCCGGCTGGATTTGGAGGCATCGGGACCGGAAGAAATTCTCGGCGCTGTTGCACGGTCCGCCGGGTTCCCAGTGGTCTTGGAAACCACAAGGCACCAAGTCATCGGTTTTGACAGCGCTGGGCGGAACACCACAGACATCCTCAAGGACTGGACGCGGCGTTCAAGGGCGGCAGTGTCATTTGGACGTACTGGATACGACCGTCGCAAGGGGTGGCTGATGACTGTTGTTGGATCACGCGGCGACGACTGGGGCCGGCTTGTGCTCATGACCGATGCGTTGCCCAGCCGCCGCGACTACGTTCTCCTGGAACGTGCAGCGGGAGCCTTGGTTCTTCACCAGATGCGGACGCGGGCCCGGGACAGTATCGAACGCAATACGCATACGAACCTGCTCGCTGACCTTCGCTCCGGTCGCATGTCACCGGAGCTCGCAATGCGGTGTGAAGCAGCTCAATTTCCCGTGCAATCCCGGCAATTTTTTGCAATAGCGATCAGAGGACGAATCCCCCTGGAAGGGTCCAGGCAGTGGCAGCCCTCGGACGTTGCGATGCTCCTGACATCATCAGCGCGGGCACTTGGACTTTCAATGCTTGTGGGGCTCGACACGGACCATGTTCTCGGCCTGGTCAGTACACCGCCGAACACCTCGGTAGACGGAGTGCTGAGAAGGCTCACACAGGAGTTAGGAAAGTCCGGAGGATTTGTTGCGGCCTGCGGCGAAGTGGTGGAGAGCATTGAACAAGCATTCCGAACGTTGATCGATGCCAGGAATATCCTGGCCGCCACAACGGACGACGATCCGAGACCCTGGGTTACCTTGGCGGACGTACATCTACGCGGCCTTATTCATCTACTACGCGACGACGAACGGCTAAACCTGTTCGTCCGGCGCGAATTGGGGCCACTCGTTACTTATGATGCCAAGCACGGCACCCAGTTACTCGAACTACTCACTGTTGTGCTCGAGACACCAGATGGGAAGGCGGCTGCAGCTAAGCGGCTCCTTCTGTCGCGAACAGTTTTGTACGATCGCCTGGCTAAGATCGAGAAGATTTTGGGAGTGAGTCTCGATGACCCCCATATCCGCGCTTCCCTCCACGTAGCCGTTTTGGCCCACAGCCTCTTTGATGACGAAGCGTCCGGTAGGCCACTCGCGACCTGAAGACATGGCCCAAACAGCCCTGTTGTGCGATGTGACAATACTCAAGCGAATATCGCTGCGCCACGCACTGTACTTGGTCTGCGCTGCGCTGGAAGACTGAATTTGTGAAGAGCTTGCATATGTCGCACGCCGCCTTGCTCGTTTATTAGTTTCGCTTGGTGCCCGTTCAAGCGCCGTTTTCTTTCCCCTGACGGGGACGCCAAATTTTAGGAGCATTGATGTCCGTCACGATTCCTTCAGATCTGCTGACCACACCGGAGTGGCAGGAGCGACTTGACTCTCTGGCCGCGAAGCATTCCGTGCCGGGGGTGCAGGTTGGTTTGATCGCGCTTGATTCAGCGGGTGATGTGGATCTGCGTGTTTTGACGACCGGGGTGACCAGCCTCGCTACCGGTGTTGAGGTCACACCGGAAACGATCTTCCAGTACGGGTCGATCACGAAGATCTGGACCACAACGCTGATCATGCAATTGGTTGACGAGGGGAAACTCACGCTCGATACCTTGGTTGTTGATGTTCTTCCTGACTTCAGGATTGCCAACTCTGAATATTCGGGCCTGATTACCGTTCGCCACTTGTTGACCCACACCAGTGGGATCGATGGTGATCTCTTCACTGACACGGGGTATGGCGATGACTGCATCGAGAAGTACGTTGCATCGTTGTCCACGGCGACCAGCATTACCGCGCCTGGAGGGCCGCTGAGTTATTGCAACTCCGGGTTCACGGTTGCCGGAAGGATCATTGAAGTTCTCCGTAGGCAGGCTTGGGATGATGTGCTGGTTGATTATCTTTATGAACCGTTGGGGCTCAGCCACGTCATCACCAGGACCAAGGATGCGCCGCTGTTCCGTGCCGCGGTTGGGCATCTGGCAAGTGCTGATCCGGCGTCCGGGGAAAAGGTTGTCCCGACCAAGGACTGGGTTCTGGTGAGGTCCATGGGCCCGGCGGGGGTCATTACGGGCACGGTTGAGGATCTGCTCATGTTCGCGTCGGCGCATATGCGTGATGGGCTGGGCCTGAATGGGAAGCGGATCCTTTCGGAGGAGTCGGCACGGCTGATGCGGGCACCGCAGTTCGACCTGTCCAGCGTCTCCACGGTGGATAAGGCATGGGGGTTGGGCTGGGTTTTGTCGGACTGGGGGACTGCGATGGCTGTTCGTCACGGCGGGGCGACTATCGGCCAGATTGCCAGTCTTCACACCTTCCCGGAAGCCAATGTTGCGATGGGTGTTCTGACTAATTCGCGTGGGGGGTACCTTCTGGCAAAGGAGTTGGAGACGGCCATTGGTGCTGAGCTGGGACTCACGTATCCGAAACCCCTCGATGAAGGCATCAGCGCGGACTTCGATAGCAGTGGCCTGCTCGGTACCTATGAAACGACGACGACCCGCTTCGAGTTGACCCGTGGGGAGGACGGGCAGCTTCTGCTGGCTGCTTCGGCGAAGGTTGACGTAGACGGGGAACCTGACCAGCCGCCGCTCCAGGTTCGCGTGTTGTCGAATTCCAGATTCGTCGCTGATCCCGAAGGATCGGCTACCGAATTCCAGCACTTGGTCATCGACGGCGTTGAATTTCTCTATGGCGGGCGGCTTTATAGAAAAGTATCCGGCTAGTACTGACATCCAGGAGCAGCAAACATGACAGAGTTCTCGTATCTTGACGCCGCACGCAACGTTTCCTTGGAAATGATTGAAGCGTCGTTGGGACTCGTGGCGCGGGAATCGCCTTCAGGTGACTACCTTGCACTTGAATCGTCTGCAGCCTATGTGGCGCAGCTCGGACAACGTCTGCTCGGGCAGCCTCCTGAAATAGTTCGCATAGGGAATGTGCCGCATCTGCTATGGAGGATCGGGCCGGGGGTTCGCCGGGTCCTCCTGCTTGGGCACCACGACACCGTTTGGCCGATCGGATCCTTGGCCGAGCTTCCCGCGGCGGTGGTCGATGGCGTCATGCGGGGCCCTGGATGCTTTGACATGAAGGTCGGCATTGTCCAAGGGCTCTTTGCTTGCAGCCTCATGATCGAGAGTGAGGGCCTGGATGCCCTTGATGGCGTCACCATCCTCATCACAGGCGATGAGGAGACAGGATCACAAACATCCCGCGCACTCATTGAATCCGAGGCCACACAGGTCGAGGCGGTGCTGGTGCTCGAAGCGGCGGCTCCCGGCGGTGCGTTGAAGACCGCCCGCAAAGGCGTTTCATTGTACGAAATTGAGGTGAGGGGCAGGGCGGCCCATGCAGGGCTCGAACCGGAGCGTGGGATAAACGCCGGTCTGGAAATGGCAACTCAAATACAAAGAATCGCAGGACTCGGTGATCTGAACGCCGGTACGTCAGTGGTACCGACCAGTGGAACTATCGGGACCACCACCAACACGGTCCCTGCCTCCGCCTTGCTGACGGTAGATGTGCGGGCCGAAACGTCGGAGGAGCAAAGTCGCGTCGACGTGAGGATTCGTGGACTAACTACCGTGAACCCGGAAGCCTCTGTACATATCTCCGGAGGACCAAATCGCCCACCCATGGAATCAGGTATGTCCACTGCCCTTTTCGATCACGCCGAACGGGCAGCAAGGGTGCTGGGACTCCCCGTTCTCGAAGGAGTGGCTGTTGGTGGAGGATCCGACGGAAATTTCACCGCCGCCCTGGGGATACCTACGCTTGACGGCCTGGGTGCCGTGGGGGGTGGTGCGCACTCTGCTGATGAACATGTGGTTGTGGCATCAATTCCAGAGCAGACGGCACGCCTTGCGCAGCTGCTGTCCGCGCTGATTTCCACTCGTTCGATCCCTTCCTAGTCTGTTTCGATTCCTTCGAGTCGATACAGAAGCCCCGGAAACGACTGGGTGCAGAGATGCACCCCCAAAAGAATCAGGTACACCGAGAAATGCCTACAACGAAGTCCACGCAACCTTCCCTCACCCATCCAGCTGCAGTCGAAGCATTTAGTCGTGTCCCGCTCATTGACGGACACAATGATCTTCCGTGGGCTTCGAGAGAAACTGCCAACTACTCAGTCGAGGGCCTGGAACTCGATTCCCATTTCAACACCGATATCGACAAATTGCGTCGTGGTGGAGTCGGAGGGCAGTTCTGGTCCGTATTTTCACCTGCAGCCCCCACTGAGTCTGAGTCCGTACAGTTCACTCTCGAACAGATCGATTTCGTTTACAGGATGCTCAAGAAGTATCCGGAGTCTTTTGAGCTCGCCCGCACCGGTAACGACGTACGGAGAATCTGGCGGGACGGACGGATTGCTTCATTGCTTGGTGCCGAAGGCGGGCACAGCATTGGCAGTTCCCACGCTGTTTTGCGGATGCTGGCCCGGCTGGGTCTCAGGTACATGACGCTTACACACAATTCAAATAACCCCTGGGCAGACTCAGCCACCGACAAGCCGATCAATGGCGGTCTCAGCAGCTTTGGACGCGAGACCGTGAAGGCGATGAACGAGCTTGGTGTCCTTGTTGACCTATCGCATGTTTCCCCGGACACAATGAAAGATGCGATAGAGACGTCCACATCCCCGGTCATCTTTAGCCATTCCGCATGCCAAGCCCTATGCCGGCACCCCAGGAACGTCCCTGACTCGATCCTGAAAACACTTCCAGCGAATGGAGGCGTCATCATGATCGCTTTCGTTCCAGCGTTCCTTGATGAGGCTTACTACGAGTGGGATGTGAATGGTCGAGCGGGATTGCGACCCGCCACAACGATTAATCACCTGATTGAGCACATTGAGCATGCACGGGATATTGCAGGCATCGATCACATCGGCTTGGGCAGCGACTACGACGGTTGTGACGACTTCCCCGATGAAATGGCTGATGTCTCGGGCTTCTCTGTGCTCATCGACAGACTCGCTGAACGAGGCTGGTCATCAGACGACCTCGCCAAGCTTATGGGTGAAAATCTACTGCGCGTTCTCGACCAGACAAGCGCCCAGGCGCTCTCCGCACTCGACTAGAAGACCACGTGAAGAATCCATCAGCAACAAGGCTTGGAATCATTGCAGGATCGGGACCCGAGGCAGGCATTGACTTGTGGGCGAAGGTCCTTCACCACAACAGGGCCATGCTTGGGGCGATGTACGAAGGCGATATCCATGCGCCCCATGTAGTCATTACTTCTATTCCAGAGCTTGGTTATTCGATGGAATTGGAAGAGCGTGAAGAGCAGGTTTGGGATGCACTGGAGCATGCGGCCCGGCAAATTTCTCCGCACGTAGATTACTACGTGATTGCCTGCAATACCCTGAACTACTTCGCTGATCGGCTTGACGCGTTGCAACTCGAGGCCCAGCTGATTACCCCGTCGCAGGTGGTTATCGAAGAGTTGCGCCGGCTCAACCACCCCGTTGATCAGGGTGTGGCATTGCTCGGCAGCAGGCAAACCATGGACTTGGGCCGGTGGTCATCCTATGCGGGTCTCGCCGACCACTTCAGTGTTGAGTTGCCGGCCCAAACTGAGACGCTGCACCATCTCATCTACGACGTCAAGGTTGCCGGCGGCTCAACGCCTGACATCGAACGGGAATTTCTGGCTCTGTGCGCTTCACTTCAAAGTGACGTGGTGCTCCAAGCCTGCACGGAATTGCCGCTTATCGAGGTCGATAGCACGCGTGCAGGAAAAAGGTTGATTGATGTTTCAGACCTCCTGGCGCGCGTTCTCGCGATCAAGAGCGTTGAGTCTTTGGCTCCTGTCGTCCCCGCCTAAGAGGCGCCATCAGCCGCGCGATCTGTTCCTCCGCCCCGCTGTCCGGAGCCGGTGTGTAGACCACCAGGTGCAGGTCCGGCCTGTCCGACGGCGAGACCTGGTGGTGCTCCAGGTGCAGGACGCCGACGGCGGGGTGGTGGAAGAGGCGTTCGCGGGACTCGAAGCCGAGGATGTCGTACTGGTCCCAGCTTTCCTGGAATTCCGGGCTTGCTTCCTTGAGGCGCTCCACCTGGAATTTCACGTCGGGGTCGCCCAGGCGTTGGCCGGTTTCGGCGCGGAATTCGGCGAGGAAGCGGCGGCTCGTGACGTCCCAGTCCGGCAGCAGATCGCGGATGTAGGGGTCGGTGAACACGAGCCACAGGAGGTTTCGGTCTCCCGCCGGAACTGTGGCGATGTTCGGGTATAAAGCGGCGTACGCCTTGTTCCACCCTGCGACACCCCAGTCGGGAGACAACGCGTAGGACGGGTTGGGATCGAGGGCGTCCAGGAGCCGCTGGACGTGCGGGGGAGCGCTGCCGGCCACGGGTGCCGAGGCAACCGAGGAAGCGTAGCCGCCCAGAGACAACACATAGGCCAACCCCGTGTCGGACAAGTGCAGGGCCCGTGCAATTGCCTCGAGTACTTGCCGCGACGGGGAAATGTCCCGGCCTTGCTCGAGCCAGGTGTACCAAGTGACGCTCACCCCGGAGAGGAACGCGACTTCTTCCCGGCGGAGTCCACGCTCGCGTTTTCGGGAAATTGGCGGGAGTCCGTATTCGGAGCGGAGTGCCTGATCGCGCCTGGCCCTCAGGAACAGGCCGAGTTCTTTGCGTCTCTCCGAATCATGCACCCGTAAATACTATTACTCTGGTACTCCCACTACTAGTATCAAGGCCGTCTTCTGATCAGCGTCCAGACACAGCAGGATGGTACTTATGCCTGCACTACGTTCTAAAACTGTCACCCATGGCCGCAACATGGCCGGCGCCCGCGCATTGCTGCGCGCTTCCGGCGTCGCCAACTCGGACATCGGCAAGCCGATCATCGCCGTCGCCAACTCGTTCACCGAGTTCGTCCCCGGCCACACCCACCTTGCCCCCGTGGGCCGGATCGTCTCTGACGCGATCCTCGCCGCCGGCGCTGTGCCGCGCGAATTCAACACCATTGCTGTGGACGACGGCATCGCCATGGGCCACTCCGGCATGCTGTACTCCCTGCCGTCCCGCGACCTGATCGCTGACTCGGTCGAGTACATGGTCAACGCCCACTGCGCCGACGCACTGGTCTGCATCTCAAACTGCGACAAGATCACTCCGGGCATGCTCATGGCCGCGCTGCGCTTGAACATCCCGGTGGTGTTCGTCTCCGGCGGCCCCATGGAGGCCGGCCGCGTGACCCTGACGGACGGTTCTGTCCGCTCCCTCGACCTGGTGAACGCGATCGCCGATGCCGTGGACGAATCCATCTCCGATGAGGACATCAACCTCATCGAAGAGAACGCCTGCCCCACGTGTGGCTCCTGTTCGGGCATGTTCACCGCCAACTCCATGAACTGCCTCGCCGAGGCGATCGGCCTTGCCCTGCCGGGCAACGGCTCCGTGCTCGCGACCCACACCGCGCGCAAGGCGCTGTACGAGAAGGCCGGCGCCACGATCGTCGAACTCGTGAAGCGCTTTTACGACGGCGACGACGACTCCGTGCTGCCGCGCTCCATCGCCACCGCCAAGGCCTTCGACAACGCCATGGCCCTGGACATCTCCATGGGCGGCTCCACCAACACCATCCTGCACTTGCTGGCCGCGGCCCAGGAAGCGGGCGTGGAGTACGGCCTGGCCGAGATGGACGCCAAGTCCCGCCAGGTGCCCTGCCTGGCCAAGGTGGCCCCGAACGTTGCCAAGGACAAGACCTATTACATGGAGGACGTGCACCGCGCCGGCGGCATCCCCGCGCTGCTGGGTGAGCTGAACCGCGGCGGGCTCCTGCACAAGGACGTCCACTCCGTGCACTCCAACGACCTGGACGGCTGGCTGGATGACTGGGACATCCGCGGCGGCAAGGCTACCGAGGAAGCCAAGGCCCTGTGGCACGCGGCGCCCGGTGGCGTGCGCTCCTCTACGGCTTTCTCGCAGTCGAACGAATGGACCTCCCTGGACGTCGATGCCGAGGGCGGCTGCATCCGCTCCGTCGAGCACGCCTACTCCAAGGACGGCGGTCTGGCCGTGCTCCGCGGCAACATCGCCGTGGACGGCGCCGTGGTGAAGACAGCAGGCGTGGACGAGTCCATCTGGAAGTTCGAGGGCCCCGCGATTGTGTGCGAGTCGCAGGACGAGGCCGTGGAAATGATCCTGAATAAGACGGTCAAGGAAGGGGACGTGGTGGTCATCCGCTACGAAGGCCCCCGCGGCGGTCCGGGCATGCAGGAAATGCTCTACCCGACGTCCTTCCTCAAGGGCCGTGGCTTGGGCAAGAAGTGCGCCCTCATCACGGACGGCCGCTTCTCCGGCGGCACCTCGGGCTTGTCCATCGGGCACATCTCCCCGGAAGCCGCTTCCGGCGGCGAGATCGCCCTGGTGGAGAACGGCGACATCATCAGCATCGACATCACCCAGCGTTCGCTCGAGCTGAAGGTCTCCGACGAGATCCTGGCCGAACGACGCGAAAAGCTCCTGGTCAACGGCGGCTTCAAGCCCAAGAACCGCGACCGCCAGGTGTCCCCGGCACTCCGCGCCTACGCCGCCATGGCACTGTCCGCGGACAAGGGCGCCGTCCGCGACGTCTCGCTGGTGGAGAACCTCTAGCAGTACCTCCTGACAGGCAACGCACGACGACGGCGGGCCACCCGGGTTTCGAAAGGAACCGGGGCGGCCCGCCGTTGGTGTATGTCCGGAACGTGCGGCCGCTGGTGGTCATCGATATTTCAGATGCGATTGTACTGTTTTATGTGCTATGCAGATGCACTTGGTCAACCTGAGAATGGATCGAACAGCCCAACTCAAGCAGAGGAGATCGCATGACAAGCCAAGAGGTTGAGGTCCTCGTCGTGGGCGCGGGCCAAGCCGGCGTTGCGATGAGCGAGCACCTGACCAACCAAGGGATCCAGCACGTCGTCCTGGAACGGGACCGCATCGCCGAGCGGTGGCGCTCCATGCGTTGGGACTCGCTGGTGGCCAACGGCCCGGCGTGGCACGACCGTTTTCCGGGCCTGGAGTTCAGCGACGTCGACCCGGGTGCCTTTGCCTCCAAGGAGCAAGTGGCGGACTACTTCGCTGCCTACGCGGTAAAGATCGGCGCCCCCATCCACACCGGCGTGGAAGTGACCTCCGTACGCCGGAACAGCGGCGCCCCCGGTTTCCACGTGGTTACCAGCGATGGCGAATACAACGCCCGCTACGTCGTAGCCGCTACCGGCCCTTTCCAGCGTCCGGTGATTCCCGCCGTCGTGCCCGAAACGGCAGGGGTGCAGCAGCTGCACTCAAGCCTTTACCGGAATCCCGGCCAGCTGCCCGAAGGGGCCGTGCTGGTGGTGGGCGCAGGATCGTCCGGCGTGCAAATCGCGGCCGAAATCCAGCGCTCCGGCCGCCAGGTCTTCCTTTCCGTCGGCCCGCACGACCGGCCCCCGCGCAGCTACCGCGGCCGCGACTTCTGCTGGTGGCTGGGAGTCCTCGGCCTGTGGGACGCGTCCACTCCTCCACAGGGAGCCGAGCACGTCACCATCGCTGTCAGCGGGGCCGACGGCGGCCATACAGTCGACTTCCGGGAACTCGCCGAAGAGGGCATCACCCTGGTGGGGCGCACCGAAGCGTTCGACGCCGGGACCATGCGTTTCGCGGGCGACCTTCAGGACAACATCGCCAACGGAGATGCGAACTACCTGAAACTGCTCGATGAGGCCGACGCGTACGTGGAGCGCAACGGCCTGGACCTGCCCGAGGAACCCGAGGCCCGCACGCTGCGTCCGGACCCCGCGAGCCTGACCCACCCGCTCCGGGAGCTGGACCTCGCCGCTGCCGGCGTGACGTCGATCATTTGGGCCACAGGGTTCGTCCAGGACTACACCTGGCTGGACGTCGATGCCTTCGACGAGCGCGGACGGCCGCGGCAGCAGCGTGGCGTGTCCACAGAACCGGGCATCTACTTCCTTGGCCTGCCGTGGCAGTCCCGCCGCGGCTCCAGCTTCATCTGGGGCGTCTGGCACGACGCCAAGTACGTGGCGGACCAAATCGCCATCCAGCGGAGCTACCTGCAGCACAGTGAACAGGCGGCGCAGCCGGTGGGCGTCTAAACAGGCAGCAACAATAGAGGGACCATGCCCACCGGGCATGGTCCCTTCTCTCTGTGTCCGAGGCATTCTGTGCCGGAGGCGTTCAGCGTCCCAGGCGCGTCAGCCGAGCCCCGCCAGGGACGCCGCCGAGAGCGCCGCCTCGGCCTGCTGCCGGTCCAGCAGCCCCCGTTCCAGCACCAGCTCAGCGATGCCCCGGCCCGTGGCCAGTGCTTCCTTGGCCAGCTCAGCCGCAACGGCGTAGCCCAGCACGGGCGCCAAACCGGTGACCACGCTGATGGACTCGATCATGCGCTGCTGGAGCACAGGAGTGTTGGCCGTGATGCCGTCCACGCAATGGGTCCGGAGCTGCCGGCAGGCAACGGTAAGCCAGGAGATGGACTCCAGAAGGGCATCTGCCATGACGGGTTCGAAAGCATTTAGCTGGAGCTGCCCCGCTTCCACCGCGATGGTCACTGTGGCGTCTGCTCCAACCACACGGAAAGCCACCTGGTTGACCATCTCCGGGATCACCGGATTGACCTTGCCGGGCATGATGGACGATCCCGCCTGGACGGCAGGCAGGAAGATCTCGCCAAAACCGGTCTGCGGGCCCGAAGACAGCAAGCGGAGATCGTTGCAGATCTTGGACAGCTTCACGGCAGCCCTCTTCAGCACGCCGGAGACCAGCATGAAGACCCCGGTGTCACTGGTGGCTTCCACGAGGTTGGAGGCGCTGGTGACCGGCAGCCCCGTGACGTCCGCCAGCTCCTGGATCACGGCTTCCCGGTAGCCCGGGGGAGCGGTGATGCCCGTGCCGATCGCAGTGGCGCCGAGGTTGGACTCGGCCAGATGCGGCAGGAGTTCCCGCAACCGGAACACGTCCTCGCGCAAGGTTTCGGCAAAAGCTCCGAATTCCTGGCCGAGGGACATGGGCACGGCATCCTGCAATTGCGTGCGGCCCACTTTGATGATGCCGGTGAACTCGACGGCCTTGGCATCGAAAGCTTCCATGAGCCTGAAGTGCTCGGCGCACAATTCGGCCAGGTCCAGGTACAGGGCGATCTTGATGGCCGTGGGATAGACGTCGTTCGTGGACTGGCTGCGGTTCACGTCATCGATGGGGTGCAGGGCGGCATAGTCGCCTTTTTCCCGGCCCAGCAACTCCAAGGCGCGGTTTGCTAGGACCTCGTTGGCGTTCATGTTGGTGCTGGTGCCGGCGCCGCCCTGGATGGCGTCCACAACAAACTGGTCATCCAAAAGGCCATCCATCACTTCGCGTGCCGCCGCCTGGATGGCCGCGGACTTGTCCGGTGCCAGGAGGCCCAGGCTTTCATTGGCCCGGGCCGCGGCGTACTTCACTGCGCCCAGGGCCCGCACGAGCGAACGCAGTGAGCCAATGGGACGTCCGCTGACGGGAAAGTTCTCCACCGCCCTGAGCGTGCTGATGCCCCAATAAACAGCCTCGGGGACATCGCGGTCCCCGAGGCTGTCGTGTTCCCGGCGGGTGGTGGGCGCCGGCGTCATAGGAAGGTTTGTCATTGGTCCTTTTCCTGAAGGTAGGAGGACTCCCGGCTACTCCGCCAGGTAGTCCAGTGCCGTGAGCGCCAGGGCTGCGGCGCCGTCGTGGATGGCTTGGTTGGCAGCATCGCCAACGCAGTGCGCGGCGAACTCCGGCTGGTGGTTGGCCGCCGGGAAACAGCCGAGTCCGATGTAGGGGTGGATGGCCGGCGCAACCTGGGAAACGTTGCCCATATCCGTCGAGGCCCGGTTCATGGTGGCCTGCTCAGGAGGGGCATTGAAGCTCCGTCCCAGGGACTGGGCATGCGCCTTGTACAGCTCCAACGCCCGGGCTTCCGTCCGGAACTCCGAGTACCGTTCCGATTCCGGAGTGATTTCCAGTTCACATCCGGAGGCCAGGGCCCCTGCCTCAAAGCACCGGTTGACCCGCTCTTCGAGTACCTCCAGTTGGGCCAGCGATTCAGCCCGCACGTACCAACGGCCTTCGGTCTTCTCCGGAATGGCATTCGGAGCCTCCCCGCCCCTGGTCTGAACCCCGTGGACGCGAGTGCCGGCAGGCAACTGCTGCCGGAGCAACCCCAAAGCTACCTGCGCCACGACGAAAGCATCGTTGGCATTGACGCCCTGGTCCGGGTACGCCGCTGCGTGGGCGGACTTTCCCCGGTATTCGACGTGGTTGTGGGCCACGGCAAACGGGCGGGCTTCGGCCGAGTCAACGGGGCTGGGGTGCGCCATCATGGCCAGGTCCAGGCCCACGAACGCCCCCTTTTTCAACAGCTCGATCTTCCCGCCTCCGCCTTCCTCCGCAGGCGTGCCGTAAACCTCCACAGTGAGGTCCCGCTCGTCAGCGAACCGGGACAGCGCAACGGCCGCGCCACACGAGATGGCGGTGATGATGTTGTGGCCGCAGGCATGGCCGAGCCCCGGAAGGGCGTCATATTCAGCCATGAGCCCCACGCGACGCGAGCCGGAACCGAAAACTGCCCGGACCGCCGTCGGAAATCCCAGATACCCGCGCTCCACCTCGAAGCCGCGGTCCGCCAGGTACGTGGCGGTCCATTCGGCCGCCCGGTGTTCCTGCCAGCCAAGCTCGGGGTTGGCGTGGAGTGTTTCGGAGAGCTGTACCAGGGCGGCTTGCTGGGAAGCCACGGAATCCAAGACGTGTGCATGCTGCACGGACGTTGTTTCAACGGTCATCGCCAGGCACCCCGTAACCCACCGAGGCTGCGGGGTCGAGCCCGCGCACCACATAGTCTTGCCGTTGCGGAAGCCAGACCTCCAGGAGCCGGCCAAGTTCCGCAAGGGGGTCATGGTGCCAGTCGACCCGGAGGTCCGTGTCCCGCCAGCCGTGGCCGGATACCACCGAGATCCCGGCCGACCGTACGGGTCCCACTTCTCCGCCTGCAGCTTCCGCAGCGCGCAATGCGGCCAGCAGTCGGACTTCCAGTTCCCCGGTGGAGGCTTCGAACGCATCACACAGCGCCTGTGCCACGGCCGGGTCGGCCAGCATGTTGCCGGCAGACACGCTGGAAGCGCCGCGCCCTTCGCCGAAGACACCCAGCGTGTGCGTCCCGCTGAACACGGCAGCCCCGCCGCTTGCGTCGAGCACCACCAGTTGCCGGTAGTCCACCGCGGGCGATTCATGAACGACGGCGGCAATCGCCTCTTGCGCGGAGCAGCCCGCTTGCAGCCGGTCGAGGAGCGCAACGCCCAGCCGTGGATCCGTGATGTTTTGGGAACTGACGGCCCCTGCGCCGTCCCGTAGATGGGCACAGCGTGCAGCAACGGCAGGGGAGGACGAGGACACCGCTACGCCGAACCTGCCGTTGCCGTCGGTGGCGGCGATGCTGAACGTCACTTCCCGGCCTCCGTTGACAGCACAGCCGTAGCATCGATTTCCACGAGCCACTCGGGCCGCGCCAGCGCCTGGACCACGATGCCGGTGGAAACGGGGAACACGCCCTTGAGCCAACGGCCCATGGTCCGGTAGACGGTTTCGCGGTAGCGGGGATCGATGATGTACACCGTGACCTTGACGATGTCCTCCAGGCTGCTGCCCGCTTCCTTGAGCAGCATGTCGATGTTGGCCATGGCCTTCTCGGTCTGGGCCTCGACGTCGCCGATGCCTACGGATTCCCGCGTGTCCAGGTCCTGGCCGATCTGGCCGCGGAGGTACACGACGCCGTTGGCCACGACTGCCTGGCAGAGGTCATTGTCCAGGTTTTGCTCGGGGTAGGTTTCTTTCGTATTAAACGTGCGGATGCGCTGGTGCTTCACGGGGCGTTGCCTTTCGCTCTGGGTGGGACGCTCATATCCCTCAGCTTCCAGCGACCGCCTGAATCTGTCCAACAGTTCTTTTAGAACGATTGCATCGATATTTCTGATGCGCCGTGTATTCTCGAACCATGGATGTCACCCTGACCCAGCTCCGCTACTTCGTGGAAGCGGCCGCCCAACTGTCCATGACGGGCGCAGCCCTTCGCTTGAACGTGGCCCAGTCGGCCGTGTCGGCGGCGATCGCCCAGTTGGAGCGCCATGTGGGCACGCAGTTCTTCATCAGGCAGCGCTCCAAGGGCCTGGTGCTGACGCCGGCGGGGGAGTTGTTCGTCCGCGACGCCCAGGCCATCCTCGCCCAAGTGGAAGAAAGCATCGACCATGCACGCGGGGAGCACCAGAGCGTGGCCGGCCGCATCCGGATCGCGTGTTTCAGCACGCTGGCCCCTTTCCTGCTTCCAGGTGTCCTCACCAAGTTGCGCGAGGACCATCCGTCACTGGAAGTGGAGGTCATCGAGACGGACACCCCGGGATGCATCAGCGCGCTCCTCACCGGACAGGCCGACTTGGCGCTGTGCTACGACCTCGACCTCCCGGAGGCCCTCTCGCGTTCCGTCGTGGACACGGTGCGGCCCTACGTAGCCCTTCCCCCCGACCACAAGCTGGCCCGCTCCAAGAAGGTGCATTTGTCCGCGCTGGCTGAGGAGTCCTTCGTGTTGCTGGACATGCCCCACACGCGGGACCTCATGCTCGCCATTGCCCGCATCGGCGGCCGCGAGCCCGATGTCCGCTTCCGCTCGGCCAGCTATGAGACGGTGCGCACCTTTGTGGCGCGGGGACTTGGCTATTCCATCCTCCACCAGCGCCCGCAGCACCAGTTGACGTACGACGGCGGCAAGCTGGCTACGGTCGAAATCCGCGACGATGTGCCGGAACTGAAGACGGTCCTGGCCCACCTGAAATCCCACCGGCCCACGGCGCGGGTCCGCGCCGTCGCCCAAGCGGTGCGGCACCAGATTGTCGTGGCCAAGGACGCGCGGGAACCCAAGGACTAGCCGAGCCTCGCCAATGCGCGCTCGACGAGGTGCCGCTGCCGGGACCCCGTCACCACGTCAGGGTCCAGCATGGACGTCACATGCAGGCCCATCATGACGTTCAGCAGCTCATCGGCAACTGCCTCCGGGTCCGCCAAAGGTTCGCATTCGCCGTCGTGCTCGGCTTGGGCGAGGAAGCCCAACACCAGGCCGCGCCAATGCAACAGTGCGTCCCGACCCACCGCGCGCAGCGCGTCCTCCGTCTGTGCCCGCTGCCAGAAGGACACCGCGACGCGGGCTTCCACCACCGTGAGGGGATCCGCCGGGATGATTTCCAGGCACAGGCTTCTCAAGGCCGAAAGCCCGCGACGGCCAGCCGTGCGGGCGGCGATGCGCTCGTTGGTGCGCTCGCAAATCAATTCATAGGAAGCCATCAAAAGGGCGTCCTTGTTGGGAAAGTAGTGGGCCAGCACGCCCGGGGCGGCGTAACCGCATTCCCGCGCGATGTCCCGCATGCTCGCGTTCTCGATGCCCTGGTCCGCGATCAGCCGCCACGTGGTCTCAATGATGGAACGACGCCGTTCCTGGTGATCGACCAAGCGGGGCATCAGGTTCCTTAGGTTGTGCGACGGTACATTGCGGCCGGGATGACGGCGACGGCCGGGCAAGGGCCCGGCCGTCGCCACACTATCAGTGGCAGTGCTTGGCCGTGTCGGCGGGCGCGGTGGCGCAGTGGCCCGACGCCGACGACGGAACGTTGAGCGTGGGGTTCTCGTCGAAGAAACCGTGCGGCTTCAAGGTGAAGCCGGTGGTATCCACTGGCATGATGGGCCAGTCCTCCGGGCGCGGGAAGTGGGTCAGCCCGAACGAGTGCCACACCACCAGGTCCTGGCCGTCGATGTCCCGGTCTTGTGCCACGTAGGCCGGGAGCCCTGCGCCGCCGGGGTGCTGGTTGACGAAGTCGCCTGCTGCGTAGAGCTCGTCCTCTGCGTGCCGGGTGACCCAGAGGTGGTGCCGGGCGAAGGCTGCCCGTGAGGCAATGGAGGAATCGTCCGCCATGGCCAGGGTGGGGTTGCCTTCCGGGTAGAGCGTGTAGCCCACGGGGTGACCCAAGTGGTTCAAGGACTCGGGGTTGCTGATGTGCCACACACGCCCCTTGGCCCCATCGGCGTCGCGGACAGCCTCCGATTCGCGGGCCAACACAGTGCGCTTCTGCGTGAAGGCGTTCCCGTGCGGGTTTTCCGGGCCTTTCGGGAGGCGCTCCAGGTCCAGTTCCTCGACGCGGTTCGTGTCGCCGTCGATCATCATGTCCAGGCGGGCGCTGAAGAGGTGCTGGTGGTAGGGCGCGCCAAGGCCCGGAGCGATCTCCGAGGCGTAGGCGTACGTCTTGTCAGGCAGGGCGGCCGTGAAGACAATGCCCGTGGCCTTCGCCTCGAATTCGATGGTGCCGTCCAGGTAGAGGTACCAGTAGAAGCCGTAGTCATAGTTGCCCACGGTGGTGAAGAAGGAGACCACCAGGCGGCGGTTGCGCCGGACCTCATTGGAGCCCGCCCACTCATCCGTGTGCTTCCAGAGGATCCCGGCGTCTTCCTCGTGGATGCAGATGCCGTTCTCGATGGTGCGCGGGTTGCCGAAGTCATCGGCCACCACGGGGGACAGGTACGTGATCTCGCCTAGGCAGTCACAGCCGAGTTTGAGGGAGTTGGCGTCGCGGCCCACCAGGTACTCGCCGGAATCGAAGTAGTTCTGCCAGCTCCTGTACGGGGACGGATCGCCGTAGGGGACCACCATTTCGGAGATGGACGCACGATGGACCACCGGGCGCCGGCGTCCCTTGTGTGAGTGGTGGAGTTGGTGGAGGACCAGGCCTTCGCGGGCGTCGAAGCCGACCCGCAGGTCCCAGCCCGCCCAGGACAGGTGGTTGCCCTCGAGCGTAAAGCTGGGTCCTTCAGGCTGGATGATCTCGATCGGCTTCAGGTCCGTGCGGAGTTCGCCGTGGATGGCGGGGTCCGTGTAATTGCCGTTGACCTCCGGGACCGTGACCGGGCCGTCATCGATCAGGTGGTCAACCCGGCGCTTTTCGACGTCGACGAACGCCACCAGGCCATCGATCGGGTGGGCCCACGGGTGGTCGGCGGCATGGTCCTGGCGGAAACCGAGGCCACGCAGCAGCCGCTTGCCTTCCTCGTTTTCGTACTCGAACACGCCCGCCGAGAGCGGTGCAACGCGCACCTGCGCAGGAGTCAGCCCGCGGCTCGCCAGCGCCGCAATCCACTGAGGGTCCTCGGCCAGGATGTCCTCGATGATGCCGAACTCTTCCAGCAGGACGGGCAGTTGACCGTCGACGGCGGGATCCAGCTCGCGCTGTTCAAGCACCTTGGCTGTGGTCAAGGACAACCGGACGTCCAGGGAACGGGATATGGCGGCGTCCCACAGCATGGCGCGGACAATGCGCCCAGTAGCGCTGCCGTCCTGGAGCGCGGCCTTGGACGGTTCCATCAGGCCCAGGTAGGCGAAGCGCGTGGTCTCGGCAAGAAGCCCGGCGTCGCCAAGGATCCGGCGGGCCTGCTCGATTTCCCCGCCTGTGAGCTGTTCAAGCGGGTGCAATCCGGTCCGCGACGATGCGGCCAAGAGGGTGGTCTGAAGGGTCATGGCACTTCCTGAAGTCGATTTTTGATGATACAACTGTTCAACCAACGCTTTGATGTTACCCACCTCACAAGCCCGCCGTAAAGTCCTTGACCCAAACCACGCGGGCGGCCAGGAGAACCATGGACCACCAACCCCGGGGCACTATCCCGGCCGGCATAGTCGGAACCGCGGCTGCGGGCAGCGCCGCCGCCCATGTGTTGGCGGCCGTGGCCGGCCCGGCTGGCCACATGGCCTGGCTGATGGCCGCCATGGGCGTGGCCTGCCTGGCCTGCGTGGGCCCGATGTTGCGGGGGAGGAACTGCGCAGGACTGTGGCGCGCGGGTTGGAACCTGGATCGCAGGAATCGCGAGCAGCCGGCCGGCGGTCGCGCCACCCGGGCTGCCAGCCACCTGCTGGCCATGAGTGCAGTCATGATCCTCATCCACCTGGTCCTGCTGGCGGCGCCGGGCTTCATGGCGGGATCCGGCGCCGGAGCGCATCATGGCGGGGCCGGAGGCGAGTCGTCTTCGGCCCACGGCGTCACGATGCTCGCCCTCATCGCCGTTGAACTGGCCTGCCTGATGGGCGCTTCCGCCGCCCTGCGCCTGTCCCGCCGCACCCCGGACCTCAGCAGTCCGGACCTGACCCCCAGCACCCGGACCTGACCCCCACAAGCCCGGACCGCCGTCGAGCCTTCACAACCTGACCAACCACCAACCCCAAGGAGCCCCCGTGAACACCACCTCCACCCTGACGTCCACCGACTGGCACGGCCGGGCGGATGCCCTGGCAATCGACGGCCGGGCGTTCGTCAACGGACGCCGCACCACCGCCAGCCACGGCAAAGTCCGCCCGACCAACAGCCCCATCGACGGCCGCGTCCTCGCGGAACTGGCCGCCTGCGGTCCGGACGACGTCGACCGTGCCGTAGACGCCGCCCGGCGCGCCTTCCCGGCCTGGTCCCGCCTGGGAGCCGAGAAGCGGAAGGGCGTCCTCCTGGCGCTCGCCGCCCTCATGGAGCAGCATGCCGACGAGCTGGCGCTCCTGGAAACCCTGGACAGCGGCAAGCCCATCCTCCAGGCCACCACGGTGGATGTCCCTGGCGCCATCTCGACGCTGCGCTGGTACGCGGAGGCCGTGGACAAACAAAACGGCGAACTGCCCGCAGTCCCACCCGGCGCCACAGCACTCGTCACGCGGGAACCGCTGGGGGTGGTGGCGGCGATCGTCCCTTGGAACTTCCCGCTGGAGATCGCCGTCTGGAAGCTGGCCCCGGCGCTAGCCTCCGGCAATACGGTGGTGTTGAAACCCGCGGAGCAGACCTCGCTGAGCGTCCTGCGCCTGGCGGATCTGGCCGCTGAAGCGGGCGTTCCCGCCGGCGTATTGAATGTCGTCACGGGTACCGGCAGGGAGGTGGGCGCCGCGTTGGCACACCACATGGATGTGGACGCGCTCGCCTTTACGGGCTCGACGGCGGTCTCCCGCACTCTGCTGGAGGCTTCCGGCCGGAGCAACCTCAAGAGGCTGAGCCTGGAGGCGGGCGGCAAGAGCTCGAACATCGTGTTCGCGGACACGGCCGATCTCGCGACGGCGGCCGCGAAGGCAGCGTTCGGCGCTTTCTACAACCAGGGCCAAGTGTGTTCGGCCAACTCCCGCATCCTGGTTCAGCGGAGCGTCTACGACGACTTTGCAGCCTTGCTGGCCGAAGCCGCTGCCGGCTACGCGCCGTCCGATCCGCTGGCGGGTGTGGACGGCAATGGCGCGCTGATCAGCAGCGCCCATACAGACGACGTCGAACGCTGGATCGTGCGTGGCCGCACCGACGGTGAGGTGCTCTTCGGCGGTGAGCGGCTGGCCATCCGCGGCTCCGACGCCTACCTGGAGCCGACGCTGCTGGGCGGTCTCGGCGCGGACCATGACGTGCATCGGGAGGAGATCTTTGGTCCCGTCGCGGTGCTTCAGGCTTTCGATACCGAAGCGGAGGCCATAGGCCTCGCCAACGCCACGGACTACGGCCTGGCCGCCTCGGTGTGGACTTCGGACCTCTCCCGCGCGCACCGTGTGGCCCGCGACCTGCTGGCCGGCACGGTGTCCGTGAATACGGTAGACGCCCTGGGCAACACCACGCCTTTTGGCGGCTTCAAGCAGTCCGGTTTCGGCCGTGATCTGTCCCTGCACGCCTTCGACAACTACACCGCGCCCAAGACCACGTGGATCCAGTTCGGCTGAATGACTTCATCTGGAAATCCGAACATGTACATCGCAATTCAATGGTTTACGTGATGCAGTTCACAAACCTAGGCTGGTTTTGACAGCAGACCCGGCACCGAAGGGCTTTGGGGAAGGCCCACCGGACTCTGCCAGCATCCTCTTCCGCCGTCTTAAGGACACCCTCCATGAAATCGATGCTCCGCTCACGCCTCTTCGAGATAGAACAAGAGTCAATCGCCCCCATCCCGGCTGAGGGCAGGCACGGACGCTCCCGGGAACTTTTCACCATCTGGTTCGGCATGAACATGACGCCCCTCACGGTGATCACGGGCGCCACGGCCACCACGCTGCTGGGCCTTCCCCTGATCAGTTCCATCATCGCCATCCTCCTGGGCCACGCACTGGGCGGGATCGGCATGGCGCTGCATGCCGCGCAGGGACCGCAGCTCGGCGTCCCGCAAATGCTGCAAGCACGCGGCCAGTTCGGTTCACGGGGCGCCAGTTTGATCGTCGTCGTGGCGGTCCTGATGTTCGTGGGGTACTTCTCGTCAAACCTGATCGTCTCTTCGGACTCGATCACGGCACTCCTGCCGGAGGCGAACGGAACAGCGATGATCATCGGCTGCGCAGTCCTCAGCTTCGTGATTGCGGCTTTTGGATACAACCTGGTCCGGAAGGTGACGGCTATGGGGGCCTACGTGGTTGGCGCCCTCGTGCTGGTTTCCTTCGCGGCTTTGCTGGCCAGCGGCGATTTCTGGGCCCAGCTGAACGACGGCGAATTCACCTGGACCGGATTCCTGGCCATGGTGGCGATCGGCATCGTGTGGCAGTTGACGTACGCCCCCTATGTTTCGGACTACTCCCGCTACATGCCGGCCAAGTCCGGTACCAAGGGTGCCTTCTGGGGTACGTACCTTGGCTGCGTCGTCTCCAGCGCGCTGCTCATGGTGCTTGGTGCCGGCGTGGGCATAGCGGCAGCCGGGGTGGACACGATGTCAGGGCTCCACGGAATCCTGGGCCCCGGACTCGGTGCGGCCGTCCTGGTGGGCTTCGCCTTGGTGGCCGCCGCAGGAAATTCGGTCAACGCCTACTGCAGCGCCTTGTGTGCCCTAACGCTGGTGGAGACGTTCTTGAGCGGCTGGCGGCCCGGAGCCAAGGCCCGGATCGTGACCTCCCTGGTCCTGCACATCATCGGTATCAGCCTGGCCTTGGCAGCGGCTACCAGCTTCGCCTCCTCCTACTTCAGCTTCCTGAGCGTCCTCCTTTATGTCCTGATCCCGTGGTCGGCCGTTAACCTGGTGGACTACTACGTGATCCGGCACGGCTCCTACGCTGTGGACGAGTTCTACGCTGCCGACGGTGGCCGATACGGCCGTTGGAACGCGGGCTCCCTGCTGGTTTTCGCCATCGGCGTCCTGGCACAGATCCCGTTCATGGCGACTCCCTTCTACACGGGCGCTGCTGCGGAGGCTATGGGCGGAATCGATATCGCCTGGCTGGTGGGCCTCGGTGTCAGCGCCATGGCCTACATCGCGATCGTCCGAATAGCCCCGGGATTGGTGCGCCTCAACCTTGACCGTGAATCCACCGAGAACCACCTTTTAGGAAGGTAGAGCCATGACCCACGCAGACTGGATTTTCAGTGGAGGCCCCGTCCATACGATGGACCCTGCCCGTCCCCGCACCGACGCCGTTGCGGTTGCTGACGGAAAGATCGTGGCACTCGGCTCCGAAGCCGCACGCTGGCGGGGACCGGCAACCGAGCTGGTCGACCTGGGCGGCAAAGCGCTTCTTCCCGGCTTCCAGGACGCACACGTCCATCCCCTGGCCGGTGGGCTCCAGATGCTGGGTTGCGACCTCTCCGGAGCCCATTCCCTGGCTGAGTACCGCTCCCTGATCGCTGCCTTCGCCCACGCCAACCCTGCCGCTGAATGGATCCAGGGCGCGGGCTGGTACGGAGACGTTTTCGACGGCGGCTTCCCGCACCGCGCGCTGTTGGACGAACTGGTTCCTGACCGTCCCGTCTTCCTGATCAGCCATGACGGCCACGGTGCCTGGACCAACTCCCGGGCGCTGGAACTGGCCGGGATTACCGATGACACTCCCCATCCGGACGGGGGCATCATTGCGCGCGACGGTGCCGGGAAAGCCACCGGCATGCTGATTGAACACGCCGCTGATCTGGTGTCTGCCCTGATTCCCGATCCGGACCAGCAGCACATCCGCCGGGCACTCCTCGCAGCCCAGTCATATCTGCATTCGCTGGGCGTCACCGCCTGGCAGGACGCTGCCGTCGGCCAGGCGTTGGGCATGCCCGACTCCTACGGTCACTACCTTTCTCTCGAATCCGACGGTCTCCTCACGGCCACCGTGACAGGAGCGCTGTGGTGGCAGCGGGACCTCGGGCTCGAGCAGATAGAGCTGTTCAAGGAACGCAGGGCCACGGCGAAGGGTCGTTTCCAAGCCACAGCAGTGAAGATCATGGTGGACGGCGTCTGCGAAAACCTCACCGCTGCGCTGACGCGGCCCTACAACGGGCATCCGCACGAACTTGGCATGAGCCTGATCGAACCGGAGCAGTTGGCAAGGATCGCCCGGGAAGTGGACGCGGCCGGCTTCGACCTCCACCTTCACGCCGTCGGCGACCAAGCCGTGCGCGACTGTGTCAACGCGCTCAACCTGCCCCGCCGCGAAGGCTGGGACCCGCGCCACCAGATCGCACACCTGGACCTGGTGGACCCCGCTGACGTTGCCGCCTTCGCCGCCACCGGGGCCATCGCGAACATTCAACCGCTTTGGGCGCGGCAGGATCCGGTCCTCGTGGAAACCAAACTGCCCTACCTCGACGAAGCCCACCAGAAGGTGCATTTTGCCTTCGAAACCCTGCGCCGCGCCGGCGTCGAACTCGCCATCGGCAGCGATTGGCCGGTCTCCAGTCCCGACCCCTTGTGGGGCATCCACACGGCGGTGAACCGCACCGCCCCCTCGGCGGACCCGCACGCCCGCGACCACCGCTCGCAGACCGAACCGTTGCTCCCCGCCGAGGCCATAACCCTCGGAACAGCGCTCGCCGCCCACACCACGGGAGCGGCGCGCGCCAACCGGCTCGACGCCGAACGCGGAACCATCCGCGTCGGCATGGCCGCTGACCTGGTGGTGCTCGACGCCGATCCGCTCACCACCGAGGCGAAGGCCCTTGGCGATATCGGTGTCGAACTGACCTTCGCCGCGGGTCGGCCAGTCCATAACCGGGCAGACCGCAGCGCCCTTCCCACCCTTCTTGCGCAGTAGCAAAAATTAAGCAGCAGCAAAGGACCGATCATGCATCAAACCCAATTAGCCCAGGAGCAGAGCAACCACCTGCAAAAATCCCTGGGCCGCTTCGACATCCTTCTGTTGGTGGTGGCGGCCGTCATTTCCGTGGAGGTCCTGGGCCAGGTTTCCGGCTTTGGCGGAGAGACGTTCACGTGGACGCTCATCCTCGCCGTTACGTTCATGGTTCCGTACGGCCTGATCTTTGCCGAGACCGGCGGTGCCTTCACTGAAGAGGGCGGCGTTTACGTCTGGACCAAGATGGCCTTCGGCCGGGTGATTGCCGCAATTACCTCCCTTTTCACGTGGGTCACGCAACCGGTGTGGGTGGGCGGGGCCATGGCGTTCGTAGCCGTGGAAACGTGGTCCGAGTATGTGGGCCACGTGGAGGCCGGCAGCCCGGGCGATTACCTGTTCAAGCTGGCGTTCATCTGGATCACCGTCACGTCCGCGATCATCAGCCTGAAGCACGGCAAATGGCTGCCATCGCTCGGCGCGATCCTGAAGGTAGTCTTCCTGACCTTCTTCATCATCGTCACGCTGGTCTACGGGCTCCAGCACGGTTTCAACGGCCTTGACCTGGGCTTCTTCTCGCCCACGCTGGCGGGCTTCCTGGGTGTTACCCCGTTGCTGTTGTTCTCCTTTCTCGGATTCGAATCCGGCAACAGCGCGGCGGGGGAGATGAAGAACCCGGCCAAGGATGTACCGGTCTCCGTGGCCCGTTCCTCCATGATTGCTGCGGCAAGCTATCTCTTGCCGATCCTCGCCATCCTGTTGGTAGTGCCGTTGGACCAGATCACGGGCATCGGCGGATTGTTTGGCGCCGTGTCCACGGTCTACGCCGTTTTCGGTCCCGCCGCCGACGCGATGCTGGCCGTTTCCGCCGTCGTGTTCTGCTTTGTGCTGGTCTCCCAAGGCGCGGCATGGATGATCATCAGCGACCGCATGCAGGCCATGGCGGCCGCGGACGGCTCGTTCTTTGGTGGTTTCTTTGGCCGCTTCCATCCGAAACTGGGCACGCCGATTCGAGTCAATACGCTGTCCGGGGTGGTGGCCACGCTGTTCATGCTGGCCGCCATGCAACTCACGGGTACCAGCAGCGCTTTGTTCGGCGTGGTGCTGTCCATCGCCATCTCGACGTTCCTGCTCAGCTATCTCTTCGCTGTTCCCGCCGCGGTGAAGCTGCGGAGCAAGTATCCCTCAGCGGACCGTCCGTTCAAGGTTCCCGTTTCCGATACCGGATTCCGCGTCCTTGGCGCTATTTGCTTCGCATGGATCCTGGTCGGCTCGTGGGTGGCGATCTTCCCGGGAACACTCGATGTCCTGTTCGGACTGCCGTATGACTTCGAGGCAACGTGGGGTGTCTCCCAGTTCACGTTCGAAGCCTTTGCCCTTGGAACACTCGGCTGCATCCTTGCCCTGGGCCTGATTGGCTACGCCCGGGGCAAGAAGGTGCGCGAGGCCGTTGCGCCGGTGAATGAGACGGCGGATCTGGTCAACGGGCAACGTTCCTGATCGAGCAGTTTCGGAGAAGCCACGGCAGCGTACCCCGCACTAGCGTTGGATTATCAGCAAGAATCCACCACCAGAGAGGGGCCCTGCCGTGGCCGAGACCGGAACTGCAGACAAGACCAAGTCCTACGACGGCTTCACCGAGGACGAGCGCGCCGCAATGAAGGAACGTGCGCAGGAACTAAAGAAGTCCTCGCGCAGCAAGGCCACCAAAGCCGATGGCGAGGCGGATGTCCTTGAGAAGATCGCCGAAATGCCAGCTGCCGACCAAGCGCTCGCGGAACGGATCCACGCGATCGTCAAGGAACACGCGCCGGACTTGGCACCGAAGACCTGGTACGGAATGCCGGCCTACGCGAAGGACGGCAAGGTGGTGTGCTTTTTCAAGTCCGCCGACAAATTCAAGTCCCGGTACGCGACCCTAGGCTTCGAGGAAACTGCGGCTCTGGACGACGGCACCATGTGGGCCACGTCCTTCGCGCTGAAGCAGCTTGATGAGGCCAGCGATGCCCTGATCGTTGACCTCATCAAGAAGGCCGCCTCCTAGATCGGGTTGCCAAACTCGCGGATGGTGATGCCCGTGAAGCTTGCCGGACCGCCGTCTGCGTAGAGGGAAACTCCGGTGTCGCCGTCGGCAAAATGAACCTGCTGCGAGACGGCCGTGTGCCCGGCATTCACGAACACCTCTACGCTCTGCTTGTCCACGAAAATACGCAGGTGCACTGACTTGGCGTTGGCATCGATGGGCGCTGCTGCACGGGTGTAGGGCACCAGGGAGTAGCCGGCCAGGTCCGAGGGCGCGCGGTCCACATACAGGTCCCCGCCGTATTTGCCGATGTTGGTGTGCCGGGAACCGTCAGCAGAACGGCCCACCGAAACGCCCACGTTGGCGGCCGTGTCCCACGCAATGTCGAGCTCCAGCTCGTAAGCCCGTCCGTTCCACGGCAGTACGTAACTGCCATTCACGGTCTGGTTGGGAAGGGTGGTTGTAGCGGTGACGTAGCCGGCCAGCGCGGCGACCGGGCTGCTGAGCAGTGAGTACCAACCGCCGGACTGCCGCTCCAGCCGCAGTTCCCGTGTGATGGAGTTCTGCCCGTTGTAGCCGTCCGAGGCGTCCGTCGGCACATCGCGGGCGGCGTATTTCCAGTTGTTCATCCAGGCCGTGGCCAGGCGCTTGGTCTCGGGCGCATCGACCGACGGCCAGGTCACGGCGGCGTACCAGTCCCATCCCCAGTCGAGCCATTGCGGGGTGAGGTCGTCGGCCGTGAACGCCGTCCCATTCCAGCTCCCGGTCCAGTAGGCGTAGGTCATGGGCAGGCCAACACTGTAGGCATCCATGCTGGCAGCGAACACCCAGTGCCGGGTGCCGTCTCCGGCAGTCATCTCGAAGAGGTCCGGACACTCGATCCCACCCAAGGCGTGGTTGGGGTAGTCGAAGTTTGATTTCCACTGCCAGTCCTTGAGATTGTTCGAGGTATAGAACGCGGCGTACCTCGCCCGTCCAATGACGCACACCCATTCGTTGCGCACTGCATCCCAGTGGATCTTGGGATCGCGGAACCACTCCGCATTGTCGATCTCCGCCTGAGTGGTTGCCGTCCGGCCATCGGTGTTGACGATCACCGGATCGGGGAGCGGAGTGAACGTGAAACCTCCATCCGTGGACCAGTACAGGTACTGCTCTTGGTACTTGCGGATGCCGTCGGTCGGCTTGGTAGCCAGTACGACGACGGCCCCGGCACCAAAGCCTGCGGTGTTGGCCGTGTCCACCACGCCGGACCCGGACCACACAGGGAAGTTTGTTTGGAGTGGCAAAACGGCTCCGTGGTGGGTGAAGGAGACCCCATCAGTGGTTGTTGCGTGGTCCCAGCCGCCTTGGCCGTTGTTGATGCTCGAATGCAGGTAGTAGAGCTGATAAGCGCCGTTCGTGTAGACGGGCCGCTGCGGATCGCACAGCCAGCCGGCAGGCGGGGTCATGTGGTAGACCGCCCGCTGGGAGGACAGGGCCTGTGCGGCGCCCGGGGCAACGTTGCCGAACAACAGGGCGAGTGCCCCGGCTCCCGTTCCTTGCAGGACAGTCCGTCGTCGGATTTCAAGCGTCATGAAGTGGTTTCCTCTCAAGCATTCATTGGTTGAGAACGGCATGACCCAAGGGCCCCTCGGCGTCGAGGAGGCGCGGGTGTGCCATCGGTAGCTAGGACCCTAGCGGCTTCCGCAGGAATCGGTCAAGCGTTTTAGCAACCATTGATTTTTCTTTGCTAAAACGCTTGATCAACGAGTGTGACCTGCGCTACCTTCATGGTGATCAAACGCTTTAGCAGAATGGACATCAGCGCAGATGAAACGCTCAGTCTTCTTCCAACCCAGTGATGGCTGGGTTGGAGACCTTATCCCCTTCGAGAAGGACGGGGAGTTCTGGCTCTTCTACCTCCACGAGGAACGCACCGACCCCAAACCCGGCACGTCGTGGAACCTCGTCACCACCAAGGACCTGACGCAGTTCGAGAACCACGGTGTTTCGCTGCAGCACGGCAGCGCGGACGAGCTCGACTTCAACGCCTACACCGGCAGCGTGGTGATCGACGACGACGGCACGCACCACTTGTTTTACACAGGCCAGAACCCCCGCAACCTCGGGGCGGACGGACTGCCGCTGCAACTGGTCATGCACGCCACCAGCAGCGACGGCATGCGCAGCTGGACCAAGCACCCCGAGCTCACCTTCGGGGCTCCGGAGGGCTACGAATCCGGCGATTGGCGCGATCCTTTCGTTTTCCGGGATGAAGCAAAGGGCCAGTGGCGCATGCTGATCGCCGCCCGCCACGCATCCGGCCCCGAACGCCGCCGCGGCGTGGTCGCCCAGTGCATTTCCACCGACCTCCTGACGTGGGAATATACGGAGCCCTTCTGGGACCCGCGCCGCTACATCACGCACGAATGCCCGGACGTCTTCCAATGGGGCGACTGGTGGTACATGGTCTATTCGGAATTCTCCGAGTCCTTCACAACGCGCTACCGGATGGCCAAAAGCCCCGACGGGCCTTGGGAAGTCCCCGTCCTGGACAGCATCGACGGGCGTGCCTTCTACGCCTCCAAATCGGCCGCCCGCGATGACCGCCGGTTCTTCTTCGGCTGGATCGCCAGCAAGGAAGGCAACGCCGACCACGGTGCGTGGCAGTGGGCCGGCACCATGTCCGTCCTGGAAGCCCGGCAAAATCCGGACGGGACGCTTGGCTTCGGTTTCGCCGATGAGTTGGGGGAGAGCTTCTGGGAAGACGTCCCCGTGTCCCTCGCCAACGAGCTCCCGGCCACACTCAATGTCCCGGACAGCTACGCAGCGGTCGTTTCCGAGCAGGAACTGCCCGGCCAGTTCTACGCGAAAGCGGTGCTGGACATTGCGGCCAACACCACCGAGTGCGGGTTGCTGCTCCGCTCAAGCCACGACGGCGACGCCTCCTACGTCCTGCGCCTGGAGCCCAAGCGCGGTCGACTGGTCTTCGACCGCTGGCCCCGCGAAATTACCGGCGACGCCCAGTGGCACGTCTCGGGCGACGTGCCTTACGACGTCGAACTGGAGCGCCCCTGCCACCTCGCCCCGGGCGAGCACACGCTTGAGGTCATTGTCGACGGCGACCTGTGCGTCGCCGTCGTCGACCGCCAAGTTGCGCTGAGCGCAAGGATCTATGACCGCCCTGCCGGGCGCATCGGCGCCTTCGTCGGCGAAGGTTCCGCAACCGTCGTCGAACTCGACATCCGTCAACGTAGCAACAACTGAATATCCCCAACCCCAACACCCAGTCCAATCAAGGGAGATTGTCCCCATGAAGAAAGTATTCCGACTTGCGGCGGTAGCAGCCGCGGCGGCCTTGGCCCTGACGGCCTGTGGCGGCGGCGGAAGCGCCAGCAGCCCCACCGACGTCAGCCCCACTGGAGAAATCAAGCCCCGCGAAATCTCATGGCTCCTGTCGCGGCCGGCCGACGGCGCCGTCATCAACATCATGAAGAAGCTGGCCGACGACTACGCCAAGGACCACCCGGGCTTCTCGTTGAACCTCATCACCACTCCGGACCGGCCCTCCTACATCCAGAAGCTCGAAACACTGGCAGCGGCCAACAAGCTGCCGGAATTGTTCGACACCGATGCCACGCCGTTCGCGCAACAACTGGCCAAGCAGGGCAAGATGCTGGACGCGGACAAGCTGCTCAAATCCCTGGGCCTCTATGACGACTACCGCCCGGGCGCCCTGGATTACCAGCGCTTCGACGACGGCTCGCTGTACATGGTCCCGTTCCAGTTCGAGCTGGAATTCATCTGGTACAACAAGGCTCTGCTGGAGAAGGCAGGCGTCTCCGTGCCGAAGTCGCTCGACGACATTCCAGCCATGTGCACGGCACTGCGCTCGGCGGGCATCACCCCGATCGCCATCGACGGCCAGGATCAATGGCCGCTGGAACGCTACGTCGCCTACCAGCCGTTCCGCCAGGCCGGACCGGATTTCGTGCAGAAGCTGAAGAAGGGCGAGGCGTCCTTCAAGGATGCTGCCGGGCAGAAGACCGTCAACTGGATGGCCGAACTGGGCAAGGCCAAGTGCTTCCAGGATGGCTTCTCCGCGCAGGGCTACTCCGATGCCCAGAACCAGTTCACCTCCGGCCAGGCGGCGATGTACAACATCGGAACATGGGAGCTGCCCAGCCTGGCAACCGACAAACTGAACCCCGCGGTCCGGGACAACGTGGATTTCTTCACCCTGCCAACCACAGCGAATTCGGTGACGGCCGCGAACGAGTTCGTATCGCCGTCGGGCATTGGCATGGCCGTGAACGCCAAAACGTACGATCCGCTGGTGAGCGACTTCCTGAAGTTCGCGCTGCAGAAGTACCCCAGCGAGTACGCGGCAACGGGTGCCTTGTCGCCTACCACCAATGTGCAGACCGCCGTCCCGGCCAACGCCACGCCCCTCTACAAGAAGGCGTTGGAAGCGGCCAACAACCTCGGTTCCAAGCAGGCCATGCCGTGGGACACCCAGCTGGATCCCACCACCAACGGCAGGCTGCAGCAGGAACTCGTCCTCCTGGTCCAGGGCAACATCACCCCTGATCAGTTCACCAGCACCATGGACGACACCATCAAGCAGAACGCACCCAAGTTCTTCAAGTAAGCCGGCGTTCTTCACGTAGATCCCAGTGGCGGGGGACCGCAAGGTCCCCCGCCCGAAAGGCCCAGCCATGCTTCCCAATAGATCAAAGACATCCGTCCTGGTCTTCCTGCTCCCGCCGCTCTTCCTTTATGGCGCAGCAGTGCTCTTCCCCATCCTCCAATCCCTGTTCCTGAGCTTCTTCTCCTGGAACGGCATCAGCGACATGGAGTTCGTCGGCCTCGCCAACTATGTGCGGATGCTGACCGGTGACGACATCTTCTGGCGTTCCTTCGCCAATGCGCTCATCTACCTCGCGATCTGCCTGGTGCTGCAGTTGGGCGGAGCGTTGGTGGTGGCCAGCCTCCTGACCTCGCTCACCCGGGGCCGCGAACTTATCAAGACCCTGTACTTGCTTCCCGCAGTCATCTCCACGGTGGCCATCGCGTTCCTCTTCGTCCGTATCTACTCGATCGATCCCGTCGGCCTGCTCAACCAATTGCTGCACTGGGTGGGCTTGGGTGCCTTTGAGCGGGCCTGGCTGTCCGACGTCAACACGGTCCTGGCCGCGGTGTCAGCACCCGAGGGCTGGCGGTTCACGGGCCTCTACATGCTGATCATCTACGCAGCCCTCATCGCCGTGCCCAAGGAGCTGGAGGAAGCCGCCGTCCTGGATGGTGCCTCCAAGTGGACCCTGTTCACCAAGATCCGCTTCCCCTACATCCGCCCGGTGTGGATCACCACCACCATCATGGCCACCACCTATGGCCTGCGCGGTTTCGACATCCCCTACCTCATGACCAACGGCGGCCCCGGACAATCTTCCGAACTGCTCACCACGTACATGTACAAGACCGCCTTCACCAGTACCGACTTCGGTTATGCCAGCACCATCTCCGTGTTCATCGTGATCGAGTGTTTGGTGGCCGTCGGCCTCATCCTGTTCATGCTCAAGCGGAAGGCTGACTCATGATCGCCCAGACAGCACCTGCCACCCACATCCCGCCGGTCCCGCCGTCGTCGCGGCCCGTGGTGACGCGGAGGCGCCGCAAGCCGAACCTGTACCGGACCCTCTCGCGGGTCCTGATCATGCTGATCGTGATCGTGCAGGTGTACCCCTTGCTGTGGCTGTTCCTCACCAGCCTGCGGACGGAGCACGACTTCGCCACGGGTGATCCGTTTGCCCTCCCGGGGGCCTTGACGTGGGACAACTATGCCCGGGCCTTCGAAACAGGCGACCTGGGCCGGAACATCCTCAACAGCTTCATCGTGACCATGGGCGCCAACCTGCTGATCGTGCTGTTCGGCATGATGGCCGCTTACGCCATCCAGGTCCTGGGGTTCCGGCTCAGCAGGTTTGTGCGGGGGCTGTTCCTGATCGGCATCATCGTGCCTGTCCAGATCGCTTTGGTCCCGCTCTTCATTGACTACTCCACCGTGAACCTGCTGGATACCTACCAGTCGATGATCATTCCGCTGGCCGGTTTCGCACTCCCGATGTCCATCTACCTCTTCTCGTCCTTCTTTGAGTACATCCCGCGGGAAACGTACGAGGCCGCCTCATTGGACGGAGCTGGACCCTACCGGATCTTCGGCCTGATAACGCTGCCGTTGTCCCTGAACACCGTGGTCACCGTGGTGCTGGTGAACAGCATCTTCATCTGGAACGACTTCATCTTCGCCAACACCTTCGTCCTTTCCGAGGAACTCAAGACCATCCCGCTCGGCCTGCAGAACTACATCAGCGCCATGGGCAAGGTTGACTGGACGGCCACGTTCGCGGCCGTTTGCGTGACCATCACGCCGCTGCTCTTGGTGTTCCTGGTGCTGAACAAGGCCATGATCCAGGGGCTGGAGAGCGGGGCGAACAAGGGATGACCGCCACGGCTGATGGATATACTCCTGATGGAGGGCAGATGATTTCGCAGGAGAAAGATCCAGGCACGCCGGCGACCCCCGACGCTCCTGTCGGACCAGGCCGGACACATCCGGTGACCCTCCGCGAAGTAGCCGAAGCGGCCGGCGTATCCACGGCCACAGTCTCCTTGGTCATCAACAAGAAGAAGAACGCCCGGATCGCCGACGAGACCCGCCAACGCGTCAAGGACGCCATCCAGAAGCTCGGCTACCGGCCCAACGCCATGGCCAAGACCCTCGTCAGCGGAACCTCGAAGTTCATCGGCCTTGTGGCTGACGGCGTTGCCACAACGCCCTTCGCCGGCCAGATCATCCACGGAGCACAGGACGAGGCGTGGAAGCATGGCTACGCCCTGCTGATTGCCAACACCGAGGGCAACGTGGACCTGGAAAACGACGCCATTAACATGATGCTGGAGTACAAGGTCCGCGGCATCCTGTACTCCACCTGGTTCCACCGGCCTACGGACATTCCGGAGACCCTGCGCGAGGCCGACTTTGTGCTGGTCAACTGCTTCTCGCCGGAACCGGGCGCGGCCCGTGCCGTGGTCCCCGACGAAGCCCAGGGCGGCCGGTCAGCCACCGACATCCTGATCCGCGGCGGCCACCGGCGCATCGCCTTCATCAACGCCACCACCCCGGCTCCGGCCCGGGACGGCCGGCTGGAGGGGTACAGAGAATCGCTGGAAGAGGCCGGGATTCTCTTCGACCCAAGCCTGGTCCTGGAGGCCTTTCCTGACCAGGAGGGTGGCTACGGAGCCACCAAGGAACTCCTTGCGCTCGATGTCACGGCCGTCTACTGCTACAACGACCGGATGGCCATGGGCCTCTACGACGGCCTCCGGGAAAACGGACTCTCCATTCCGGACGACATTGCCGTGGTGGGTTTCGACAACCAGGAAGTCATCGCTGCCCACCTTCGCCCGCCACTGTCCACGGTGTCCTTGCCGCACTACGAACTCGGTGCTGCCGGCGTGCGGCTCTTGCTCGGCCTGGACCATGCACCGGCTGATTCGGCGCTGAAGATTGAATGCCCGGCCGTTGAACGCGCCTCCGTTGCGGTGCCGTCTACTGCGTAGGTCTTCCCACCCCACCTGGGGGCGGGTCTCCGAACGTCGGGTCCGGGTGTGGAGGAGGAGTCGCGGGACCCGGGTCGGGGACGGGCAGCGGTCCCGGCTGAGGACCAGGGTCCGGCATGGGCGGAGGGAACGGCTGCGTGGGGTCCGGCGGTGGCTGTCCCGGACCAGGTTCCGTTGGCGGTTGCGTCGGTCCCGGCTCGGGCGGGAACGGATCGGGTTCGTGCTGTGGAGGAAGGGTCATCATCACTCCTTGGAACTCGTTGTTTCAGTCCTCTTGCTGGAGGGGCCAGCCTACGCCCCCTCGGCGATTGAGGCCATGGCCCGGCATTTTCAGGGACTCAGCCTTCCCGTTGTTGTGCGACCACCCGGACAGTTCCAAGGCCGGGGTCGGCGGGATCAGGCAAGACCATCCCCGCCTCCACGCCTGAGCGCAGATAGTCGAGGACTGGTTGGTTGATGCGCTCGCCGGGCAGCACCGCAGGAATACCGGGCGGGTAGGGAGTGATTTGCTCCGCCGCGATCCTGCCGGCAGCTTCCTCGAAAGGTACGTTCTCCACCGGTCCAAAGAAGGCATCCCGGGGGAGCATGACAGCGTCGGCCTCAAGGTCCTTCCACTCGGGGAGTTGGACCGGCTTTGGCTTGGGCATATCCGGTGCGGCATCGATCAATTGCCGAAGGCCAACGAGCAGGCGGTCGGTGGATTCCTCGTTGTCGGACTGGGAGAGCGTTGCCTCGATCCGACGGTGGTCGCTGAGTCCAACATCCAGCCGGCATTCAGCGCGCAGCCAGTCGGCGGCCTGATAGCCACTGATGCCCAGTTCGGAGACGTCCATCAGCACATGCAGGGGATCGAGGTCGTGTGATGCCTCGGCACGGATCAGCTCTGGCCCCAGGACGTGGATGCCTTGGAGCTGTTCGATGTCCTTGCGGAGGCTGTCAGCGAGGTGCAGCGCCTTGTCCAGGATGTTCTTGCCGTCTTGCACCATCTGCCGCCGCCAGCCGTCGATGGCCGCGTAAATCATCACGTTCGCGCTGGTGGTTGAGAGGAGATCGGCACACTGGCTGAGCCTGGTGGAGTCCACGAGGTTGCCTTGGAGATGGTAGATGGACCCCTGCTCGAAGCCCATGCCCATTTTGTGGACGCTGACAACGCAGATGTCCGCACCGGCGTCCATGGCCCACGTGGGCAGGCTGTCGTGGAAGGGCAGGTGCGCGCCCCATGCCTCGTCGATGATCAATGGCTTGCCCCGCGAATGGCAGATTTCGGCAATTTTCCCAATGTCCGCACAGGTGCCGTGCGGAGTGGGGCTGGTGATGAAGGCTGCCCTCGCGTCGGGGTACCTTTGCCACATTTTTTCTACTTCTTCAGGCGACGGCGGATGGGCGAGGTGCAGCTCGGAGTCATACTGCGGATTGATCCATCGCGGCTGCAGCCCGGAGAGGATGAGGCCTGCGACAACCGATTTGTGTGCGTCCCGTCCGATCAGCAGATCTCCCTTGCCTTGGGTAACGGCAAGGATGGACGCCTTGACGGACAGCGAACTGCCGCAGGTTGAGAAGAAGGCCTTGTCCGCGCCGACGGCGTCTGCCATCAGTTGTTCGGCGGTGCTCAGATAGCCATTGGAGGATTTCCGGTCATCGAGCCCGGCCGTGGACAGAAGGTCGGACCGGAAGGTGTCCGCACCCAGCGTTTCCACCGTCCGGTTGTCAGCACCGCGACCTTGGCGATGGCCCGGTGGCGTGAACCCATAGCGATCCAGGCGGTGGTACTCGTGCAGGGCATCAAGAATGGGTGCTTGGCTCTGGTCCATGCTGGCCTCCTTGGGGTTTCCATCGAAAGATAAGTAAACTTATTATTTCTTCCATCGAACTCTTCTTCCAGATACCCGTCAAGCCGCGAGGTGAACCGTCCATGAACCTTCCACCGGGGACCACCGATGCGCTTGCAGCCGCCGTGGACTCACGGATGGAGCACTACACCGGCGTCCTGGCCAGCTTGGTCAGCGTGCCCGGGATCGCGTGGGCCGGCTTCGACCAAGCCGAGTTGGAATGCAGTGCTGTCCTGGTGCAGGAACTGGTCAGGGGCGTGGGATTTCCGGATGCCAAGGTTGTTCGCAGTGCCGCGGGACCGGACGTTTGGAATGCTGCTGGTGGCGCGCCGGGCGTCCTCGCCACACGCCCTGCGGCACCCGGCGTGCCGACGATCCTCCTCTACGCCCACCATGACGTCCAGCCCGCCGGGCCGCTCGATGAATGGTCCTCCACGCCCTTCGCGGCCGAGCGTCGCGATGGCCGGTTGTGGGGGAGGGGAGCCGCGGACAACAAGGCAGGAATCGTCATGCACCTTGCCGCAGTGGAGGCGTTGGACGCGGTGCTAGGTCCCGGAAACGGCCTGGGGGTTCGGGTCTTTATTGAGGGGGAGGAAGAGTCCGGCTCACCCACGCTGCCCGCCTTCCTTCAGGAATTCCGTCCTGATCTCCTCGCCGACGTGGCCATCGTTGCCGACTCCGGAAGTTGGGCCGTCGGAACTCCCGCCCTCACCACCAGCCTCCGCGGACTGGTTGATGGAACAATCCACGTACGCATCCTGGACCACGCACTGCACTCCGGAACATACGGCGGCCCGCTGCTTGACGCGCTCGTTGTCCTGGCGCGCCTCATGGGCACCTTCCACGACGACGACGGTACAGTCGCCGTCGAAGGGCTGGCACAAGGACCGACTCCAGCCGTGGAAATGGACGAAGATACTTTTCGTCGCGATGCCGGTGTTCTGGATGGCGTGCACTTGGTAGGCGAGGGCTCCCTGACGGCCCGCCTGTGGAACAAACCTTCACTCTCCTTCATAGGGCTCGATGCCCCACCTACCGCCTCGGCCGGAAATGTGCTCCTCCCCGAGGCCACTGTGAAGTTCAGCCTTCGCCTCCCGCCGGGCAACGATCCCGATCGGGCCATGGACGTCCTGCAGCGCCACGTCCTGAAGCACGCGCCTTTCGGTGCCGAGGTCTCCTTTAGTCCGGGATCCCGAAGCAAGCCGTTCAATGTGGGTTTGGACAATCCCATGATCCGTTCAGCCCTCTGGTCCCTCGAAACGGCCTGGGGCGCCGAGCCGGTGGCCATGGGAGTGGGTGGATCAATACCCTTCGTGGCCGCCCTCGCGGAAGCACAGCCCGCGTGCTCCATCCTGGTCACAGGAGCTGAAGACCCTGACTCTCGAGCCCACGGGGCCAATGAATCCGTGCACCTCGGCGAGCTGCGAAACGCGATAGTCGCGGAGGCCTTATTCCTGGCGGAAATGGCGGGCCGCTAGGCGGGCGCGCTGGCGAGCAGCCACCGGGCACCCTGGTGGGCAGCCGCCGTCGTACCTCATTGGCAGGTGCGTTCGCCTGAGCTGCCTTGGCCCTTGACCGTCCCCGGGAACGCCGTCGATGCTGGAACTGCCGTGCTTTTCATCCAGGGGATCTACGCATGCATAGGGGCTGGAACGAATGACGGAGCAGACAGCCAACATAGATCTTTCACTGCGCACTCCGGCGGAGCGCTCCCGCACGTTCATGGGGATCCTGGTCAACACAGCCGCGGCCAACATCACCACGAGCTACCTCTGGTTCGCCCTGACCTTCTGGGTGTACCTGGAGACCCGGAACGTCATTGCCACCGGAGTGGTCGGCGGCGCGTATATGCTGCTGATCGCCGTTTCCAGCATCAGCTTTGGCACGTTCGTGGACCGGTACCGCAAGCTCGCCGTGATGCGGTTCGCCGCCGCGTTCACGCTGGTGATGTTCACGATCTCTGGGGTGGTGTTCCTGCTGGTCCCCACGTCCTCGCTGCTGGACCTGGGACAACCGTGGTTCTGGGCCTTCACGCTGATCATCCTGGTGGGCGCGGTGGTGGAGAACATGCGCAACATTGCCCTGTCCACCACGGTCACCATCCTCATCGAGCCGGACCGCCGCGCCAACGCCAACGGCCTGGTGGGCATGGTGCAGGGCCTGATGTTCATCGTCACCTCGGTGTTGTCCGGCTTGTCTGTGGGGCTCGTTGGCATGGGATGGACCATTGTGCTGGCGTTGGTCCTCACGGCGCTTGCCTACGTGCACCTGCTGGCTCTGCGAATGCCGGAGGAGTTGCGGCCCGCGGCCACCGATGCCAAGGGCGGCTTCGATCTCCGTGGCTCGTTTGCCGCAGTGATGGCCATCTCCGGGCTGTTTGCGCTGATCATCTTCTCCACCTTCAACAACTTCGTGGGCGGCGTTTACATGGCGCTGATGGATCCGTATGGCTTGGAAATGTTCCCGGTGGAGCTGTGGGGGACCTTCTTTGCCGTCGCAGCCACCGGGTTCATCATTGGCGGCGCACTGGTGGGTAAGTTCGGGCTGGGTGCCAATCCTCTGCGCACCATGCTCCTTGCCGTGGCCGTCATGGGTGCCCTTGGAGCGCTGTTCACTATCCGCGAGTGGCCATGGCTCTACATTGTGGGGATCTGGCTGTACCTGACGCTTGTGCCGATTGTCGAGGCGGCCGAGCAGACCGTTATCCAGCAAGTAGTTCCCCTGCCGCGCCAGGGCAGGGTGTTCGGCTTCGCCATGGCCTTCGAATCCGCCGCCGCGCCCATCACGGCGTTCCTGATTGCCCCCATTGCCCAGTTCTGGATCATCCCGTACGCCCGCTCGGAAGAGGGCGCGGCCACGTTGGCGCCGTTGCTGGGCGAAGGCACGTCCCGCGGCATTGCCTTGGTGTTCCTGGTGGCCGGGATCATCATGGTTCTCGCGGCATTGATGGCGTTCGCTACCCCTGTGTACAGGCGCGTCTCGGCGTCGTACAGGGAGAAGGCCGCCGAAGAAGCGACTGCATCGGCGACCACCGGCGAAGGGTAGCCGGCTCACCTGACGTGGCATCTTGACCGACGACGACGAACCCGCCTCAGGCCTCACAGTCGGGAACCGTCGACTCAACCAGGTTCCGGACGCGCCGGAGTAGCAGGGCTGTACGTCGCTTGCTTGGCTGGAATAACGTTTGGCATGGCCAGAACTGACTCGGTGTGGGTGCATAGGGTGATGGCGTCTTTGCCGTTTCTCCTTCAGTTTGTTGTCTATTTCTTGCTTTGGATTGTGCTTGACGGCAGTGTGCTGAACGCAGCCATTTCTGCCGCGATTCTTGTTTGCGCCCTCGCGCTGTACCCGTGGGCCGATGGAGCCCTCGCCCGGCGGCGATTCGCCAGGCAGCTCCGCCGAGGTCATCTTGAATGTTGGATCCGTGCCGGTGAAGGATCAGGCGGTGGCATGTGGAAGGGGTGGGAGCGCGGTTACATTTTGTTTCGGCTGCCCAGCGTGGACTTTGTTCCTAACAGCGCCTACCGCCCGTCGGACAACAAGATCTTCACAATCTTGGTCTCGGGCATGGAGTCCCGCACATTCACTACCGTGCCGTACCTTGGCCCGGGCGTTCGCTTTGCTCGTCTAAGCACCACCCGCGGCATCGTGGACGTGGCGGGATTCCCTGAAGCACTTGATGTGTTGCGGGCCGAGCTATCCGGAGGTTTGTCCACTACAGAGTTCGCCGCTGAGATGCCTTCCTCCGAGTGAGCCGCCGGTGATGCGGCATCAAGACTGCCGGCCGCTGGTAGCCGACTGAGTGCATACCCGCTGGACGGGTCCGCGCCCTTTGCCACTGTCCACCAGCGCGGGCGCCAGGCTGTTGCGAAACGTTCCTCTGGCTCTCGGGTCAACGTTTGTGGAGGAGGGGTGGTTGGGCGTTCTTGTGGGTGTTTCCACATAGGGTTTCGTGGGGCTGCTGCTGCCGGGTGTGGGCTGGAAGAGTGGTGTCATGGACGGGATTTCGGGGCAGCAGGGTGGTGGCGGTGGTGGCGCTGCGGGTGGTTCTGTCCTGCCTGTTCGGCAGGAGGGGCCCTTGATTCGGGAGTTGATTGCCGCTGTTGGTGTGCTCGATCCGGCTGGTGATAGTGCTGGGTTGGTTGATCAGTTGCGTGGTTTGGAGGATTTGAAGTCGGCGGTGGCGGCGGTGCAGGCAAGGGTGGCTGTGGCGTTTGATGTGGCGCAGCGTCGTGAGCAGGCTGCGGCTGGTGTTCCGTCCTCTGAGCGGGGGAAGGGTGTGGCGGCGCAGGTGGCGTTGGCGCGTCGTGAGTCGCCGAGCAAGGGGTCGCGGTTGTTGGGGTTGGCGAAGGCCCTGGTGACGGAGATGCCGCGGACGTTGGCGGCGTTGGAGACCGGTTTGTTGAATGAGTGGCGTGCGACCTTGTTCGTGAAGCAGACGGCGTGCCTGTCGGTGGAGGACCGGTGTGCGGTGGATGAGGAGTTGGCTGCGGATACGGGCACGTTTGAGGGCAAGGGTGATAGGGCGATTGTTGCGGCGGTGAAGGCGGCGGCGTATCGGCGGGATCCGCGGTCGGTGACGCGGCGGGCCGCGTACGCCGTGAATGAGCGGAACGTGGGTTTGCGTCCGGCGCCGGACACCATGACATACCTGACAGCGTTGCTGCCCGTGGCGCAGGGTGTGGCTGTTTATGCGGCGTTGACCCGGGCGGCGGGCACGGCCCGGTCCGAAGGTGACGCCCGGTCCAAGGGGCAGGTCATGGCCGATACCTTGGTGGAGCGGGTCACGGGCACCCCGGGTGGGATCGCTGGGGTGCATGTGGAGCTGGTGATGACCGACCGGGCCCTGTTGCAGGGTGATTCGGAACCGGCAAGGTTGAAGGGCTACGGGATTGTCCCGGCGGGGTGGGCGAGGGAGTTGGTCAAGAACGAGCCTCTGCTGCCCACGCGCGAAGCCCGCATAGAACGTGAGCCGGAGATCAACTCTTCTTACGTACATGCCGATGTCGAAGGCTGTGCCGAGTTCGAAGGACGTACCGACTTCGATGTATGGCTCCGACGTCTCTATACAGCTCCGGGCACTGGCGAGTTGTTGGCCATGGATTCGCGGGCGAGGTTGTTCCCGAAGGGTTTGCGCAGGTTTATCGAGACCCGTGATGAGACGTGCCGTACCCCGTACTGCGATGCGCCGATCCGGCACTACGACCATGTGATTGCGTGGCATGCGGGTGGGCAGACGAGCGCGGATAACGGTGCCGGGCTGTGTGAGGCGTGCAACCACACCAAAGAGAACCCCGGCTGGAACGTTAGGCAAGAGAGCCCCGCTCTGGAAGTCACAACCCCCACCGGTCACCGGTACACCTCCAAAACTCCACCACTCCCAGGAACCGAAAAGGGGTACCAACGCCAGGGAGTGGGGCCGCAAGTTGCGGGGCGCGCTCCTCAAGGCCGAGATGCCGCGAAGCGACCCCGGCCTCGAATAGCAGTCCCGGCGAGTGTGCCATAGGCGGCAGTTGGCCCTCCATGGGAGGCCCCAGAAAAATTTTCAAAAAAGTCCGTACCCCGCGTAACCCTTTGCCATGCTCCGACGATTACCTCTCTGAAAGGGCCGAGCTGGAATTTGTCCCCCATCATGTTCCAGCCCGGCCCTTCCTTTTGTCTCAAGGCAGTCTCCGGCGTCAACGGAGATTCCCGGAAGACATGCGGGGTGTCCTTTGGGCGGCCCGGCAGAGCAGATAACCTAGGTGAGGTTGTGCGCCGATCAACGGTGCACAGCTTGGCTGAAAGCCGCGGACCTGCCACCGATCGAAAGTCTCTTCTGTGACCGACGCATTGACCGATGAAGCGCTGCTCGCGCTCAAAGGCAATAACGCGGAACTGTTCAGCGCCGTCTACCAGGCCTACGCCGGCCAGGTCCTCGGCTATCTGGCGGCCAAAGGTGTATCCGACCCCGAGGCTGTCACCCAGGACGTGTTCCTGGCCGTCCTGCCCCGGCTTGATGATCTCAGCGGCGGGGCTAGCGGGCTGCGGACTTTCGTTTTTTCGGTGGCGCACGCCCGCATGGTCGACGAACACCGGAAGCAAAGCCGGGCTCCTGAGCAGCACGAGTTCGAGGCTGAGCGCGATACGCGTGCATCCGAATCTGCCGAGTCGGCCGCCATGGACCTGCTGGCTCCGGGTGAAGTCCTGAAGCTACTGGACACCCTGGGGGAGGACCATCGGGAGGTCCTCGCCCTTCGGATCGTCGCGGGACTGACGGTGGAACAGGTAGCCGACATCATGGGGAAATCTGCCGGTGCAGTGAAGCAGCTGCAACGGCGGGCTTTGATAACGCTCCGTGAGCACTCGGTAGTAAAGGAATATGTGTCGTCATGACATACAAGGAATTGGAACGCAGGGCCATCGTTGACGAGCTCCTGCTCGACGCCGGGATGGCCGGCGACTCCGAAGTCCGGACGACGCTCCTGTCGATGGGCTCCTGCGCAGACCTCCCTGCACCCAAGCCCAACGCGGAACTCGCCGCGATGTTGGCAGGACCCCACGATGAGCTGAGCAAACGTCGCTGGAAGCGCAAGCACCGCGCCGCCGTCGTGAGCGTTGCGGTTGTGGCCGCAATGGGGCTGGGCGTCAGCGGCGTAGCTGCCGCGAGCTCGGGCTTCACACGCCACCCGGCATTCATCGACGAACTCTTCGGAAACCTCGCACCGCACGGAACGGCCGGACCCACGGCGTTGCCCACCCCCGACGCCCCGAAAGTGGCCACGGAGGAGGGACGGCAAGCGGATCCCGCCGCGGTTCCGTCTCCGACGCCCACGGGGGAGCCCGTGCCCACAACAACGCCGGGCCCGGCCGCTGCGGGCCAAGACACCGCTGCCAAAAACGCCGCAGCGCAAGCGCCTACGGTTCAGCCAGCCATCCCCGGCGCCAAGCCAACGAACGCGGCCGCCAAACCCGCCGAAACCAAACCCGCCGAACCCCAACCCGCAGAGGCCAAGCCAACAAGCCCGGCCGCCAAGCCAGGGCCCATCAAGCCCACCAAACCGACCAAGCCGGAACAGGGAGGCCAGGACAAGAAACAGGGGCAGGGCTCCGAGGACCAGGGCGTCGATGCCCTCGACGGGCACCTCCCTTCATTCATGGACAAGCTCAAGGAATGGCTCAAGCAGCGCTGATCCGGGCGAAGCCGGAAGGGACGGGTACGCTGGGACGATGATGCAGGTCAACGATCCGGCCGTCGTCGAGCGGTTGATGCGGACAAAGGGCACATGGGCAATCGTGGGGCTCACCAACAATGAGTGGCGCTCCGCCTACGATGTCGCGCTTTACGTCCGGGACAAGATGGGCATGGAAATCATTCCGGTGAACCCCAAGGGTGAGGAAGTCCACGGCGAGAAGGGTTACGAAACCCTCGCGGACATCCCTGCCGGAAAACACCCAATCGACGTCGTTGACTGCTTCGTAAATTCCGGGCGCGTCGGAGCCGTGATCGATCAGGCAATCGCGGTTGGTGCCAAGGCTGTTTGGCTGCAGTTGGGCGTGTTCGACGACGCCGCCTGCCAGCGTGCGCGCGAGGCCGGACTGGATGTGGTAGTCAACTCCTGCCCGGCACGCGAAGGCTGGCATTACGGCCTGTAAAGCACTGGCTGATTCTCCTGCTAATCTGCACGTGAATCATTCCTGCGTCCACGGGGGACAGTCGTGTGTGAGCAGCATTCTGCTGTGCAGTTTTCCGCGCCCAGCCGGCGCGCATTGTTGGGCGCACTTGGCGCTTCGGTGGTCGCCGGACTGACCGCGTGCAGCGCAGGAGAAAGCACGACGGCGGAGCTGCCGCGGCCTACCGGGTCGGCGTCGCCTGAGGTTCCCGCCGGCAATGGTGCCTTGGCCGCCGGCGGTGAGATCCCGACGTCGTCCGCTCCTGCACCCACACCGACGCCGACCGCCACCAAGCGCATCCGCCGCTCGTTCATCCCGGACTACCAACTGCCGCCGATCGTGGGCGGCCTGGCGCCGGTCATCACCAAGATCCCCACCAAGCACCCCGTGGTGTTCCTGACCATCGATGACGGCAACATCAAGACGCCTGAGTCGGTGAAGCTCATGGGCGAATACGACTATCCGGCATCGCTGTTCCTCACCCGGGATACCATCGCTGACAATCCTGCGTTCTTCAAGGCGTTCGCCGCGCAGGGCAGCCTGGTGGAAAACCACACGGTCAGCCACAACATCAACATGGTTCGGCAATGGGGCTACCAGCAACAGCTCAATGACATGGTGGGGATGCAGGACTACGCGCTGCAACAGTATGGCCGGAAACCCACGCTGTTCAGGCCCCCGGGCGGGGCCTATTCGAATGTGATGCGCCAGGCCGTCGCGGCCGCTGGCATGAAGGCAATCGTGACGTGGGAGGCCAAGGCCAACGCCGGCAAGATGGACTACCAAGTGGGGAACTCCCTGCGTCCCGGCGACATTGTGCTCATGCATTTCCGTGCAGAGTTCGCTGCAGACCTCGCCGCCTTCCGCGCGGCCCAATTGGCTGCGGGCCTGGAAGTAGTGCTGCTGGAGGACTTCCTGGGCGTTGCCTAAGGCCATTGCCTCAGGCGCGGCGGGCGCAGGTACCCTCAAACCATGGACGTTTCCAGCCTTCGCGAGATTTGCCTCAGCTTTCCCGGCGCGTTCGAAGACTTCCCGTTCGGCCCTGAGACTTCCGTGTTCAAGGTGAGGTCCGCCGTCGCCGGAGGTGCCCGGCACGAGGCCAAGTTGTTCGCGCTCTCGGCCATGAACCCGGACGACTGGTCGGTAAGCCTGAAGTGTGAACCTGCGCTGGCCGAGCAATTGCGGGCCGCGCACCCCGAAATCACAGGTGCTTGGCACATGAACAAGACCCACTGGAACGGTGTCCGCCTCGACGGAGGCCTCCCGGATGACATGATCCGGGACATGGTTGAGGACTCCTATGACCTGGTGGTGGCAACGCTCAGCCGCAAGCAGCAGGAACAGCTCGCTTGGGCCCGGCTTGCCAGTCCTCGAAGTGACTCGAACGCCCGGTAAAACGCCCTGTTGAAGCACTCCCCACGCCGCCAAGTTGGGTCTACATTGAGAGTGCACACCGGCGAAACCTGGTTCTTACATTTGATCACGCTTTGACAAATCTTGATTGAAACTACCGAGAAATATTGATTTTCGATCATTCGTGGTGAATTATGTCACACGAAGGTTGGCGTCCCTGAGCGCCAGCCCCAGACTGTCCCACCCTCCGGCCCCGGCCGGAAACGGGTGGACATAACGAGTCACTAAAGGGGTATTGAAATGACCATTCAGCACCAGTCCCTTGGCCGCCGCGGATTCCTGCGCGGAGCACTTGCTGCAGCTGTGCTCGTCCCAATGGGCGGGACCATCGCTTCATGTGCAGCCGGTGGCGGCGGAACATCCACCGGACCCACAGGTACCGTCTCGGACACCAACCCGTTCGGCATGGCCGACAAGTCCACCGTTGACGCCGTGATCTTCAAGGGTGGTTACGGCATCGACTATGTCGATTTTGCCGGAAAGGCCTTCGAAAAGGCGCACGAGGGCTCAACGGCCAAGATCGCCCCGTCCACGGATATCGCCCAGGAACTCCAGCCTCGCTTCGTCGGCGGCAACCCGCCGGACCTGATCGACAACTCCGGCGCCAAGGCCATCGGCTTCAGCACCATCCTGGCCCAGCTCGAGGACCTCAACAGTGTTGTGGAGGCCAAGAACCTGGAAGGCAAGACCATCAAGGACACGCTGTACACCGGCGTGTTGGCGCCCGGTACGTTCGACGGCAAGCTCGCGGCCCTGAACTACGTGCTTACCGTCTACGCCGTGTGGTACTCGGACGCCCTGCTTAAGGACAACGGCTGGACCGTTCCCAAGACCTGGGACGAGATGTACACCCTCGGCGAGCAGGCCAAGGCCAAGGGCAAGTACCTCTTCCTCTGGGGCAAGGAAGCAGCCACCTACTACCAGGAGATGGCGATTGCTTCTGCCATCAAGGAAGGCGGCGACGAAGTCCGCCTGGCATTGGAGAACCTCAAGGCAGACTGCTGGTCGCACCCGGCCATCCAGTCCGTGTTCACCGCGCTGGACAAGATCGTCAAGGCCGGCTTCTTCAAGCCCGGTGGCTCGGGAACCCAGTTCACCGCTGCGCAGGCACAGTGGAGCAACGCCCAGGAAGCCGTGTTCTACCCCTCCGGTTCCTGGATCGAGAACGAGATGAAGGACCAGACCAAGGCAGGCTTCAACATGACGGGTGCTCCGGTACCGTCGGTCAGCGCGAGCCCGAAGATGCCGTATGCATCCCTGCACAGCGCGGCGGGTGAGCCGTTCGTTGTTCCGTCGCAGGGCAAGAACGTGGCTGGCGGCAAAGAATTGCTTCGAATCATGCTGTCCAAGGATGCTGCAACCAACTTCGCCAAGACCAAGCTGGCCCCGACCATCGTCAAGGACACCGTCCCCGCGGATGGCTTCGGCTCCACGGCACTCGTTTCGCAGACCAAGCTGCTCAAGGACGCCGGGGACAACATCTACACCTGGAACTTCATTGACCTCTACGGCACCAACAAGGACCAGCTGGTTGTTTGGAACACGTTCCTCGATGGCAAATCGGACGTGGCAACGCTGACCTCCGCGCTGCAGAACATCACGGACAAGGTCCGGAACGACAGCTCGGTCAAGAAGATTGAAGTGAAGTGACAGTAGTGAAATCGCAAGCGAGCCGGAACGATGACGGCACGGCCGCCGTCGTTCCGGCTGTGGCTCCACCAATGATGGTCAAGCGGCGGCGCAAGCCGCTGACGTGGGACAAGGTCAGCTTCTTCCTGGTGTTCCTCGGGCTGCCCCTGGTCATATATCTCTTGTTCGTGATTTGGCCCTTCCTCCAGGCCTTCACCTACTCCTTGACCGACTGGTCCGGATTCTCACCCAACCAGAACTTCATCGGACTGGACAACTACACCAAAATCTTCACGGATGACATCTTCATGAAGGCCATGGGGAACAACATCCTCCTGGTCATCTTCCTGCCGATCATCACCATCATCCTGAGCCTGGTGCTTGCCACCATGGTTACGGTGGGCGGCAGCAGCAAGGGCCAGATCAAGGGCCTGCGGAACTCCAGCTTCTACCGTGTGGTTTCCTTCTTCCCGTACACCATCCCGGCGATCGCCATCGGCATCATGTGGGGGCAGATCTACGATCCCTCCGGCGGTCTGCTCAACGGCATTCTCAGGGGAATCGGCCTGGAACAGTTCAAGGACTTCGCTTGGCTGGGCAATAAGGACACGGCCATGATTGCCACGATGTTCGTGATCGTGTGGGGCTTCGTTGGTTTCTACATGGTCCTGTTCGTGGCCGGCATCAAGGGCATTCCGGCTGAACTCTTCGAGGCGGCCAGGATCGATGGGGCAGGCCGGTTCCGCACCGCCGTCTCCATCACCATCCCGCTGATCCGGGACAACATCCAGACCGCTTACATCTATATGGGCATCCTGGCGTTGGACGCGTTCGTCTACATGGCCGCCCTGAACTCCGGCGGTGGCCCGGACAACTCCACGCTGGTCATGGCCCAGCAGCTGTTCTTCACGGCCTTCAGCAAGGGCCAATTCGGGCTGGCCAGTGCCATGGGCGTTGTTTTGGCCATTACCACCCTGATCTTCTCCGGCCTGGTGTTCGTGGTGAACAGGCTCACCGGCGGCGACAAGGATGTGAGCAACTGATGACTACCAAGGTCGCAACCCCGGAAATGAAGTCCCTGCACTTCCAGCCCCGCACCCAGGCATCCACGCCCGGTGACAAAGTAGTTGGGGCGATATCGCACACCGCCCTGACCATTTGGTCGCTCATCGTGATCCTGCCGCTCCTGTGGACGGTCATGTCGTCCTTCAAAACGTCCAGCGAGATCTTCGCTTCCCCGTTCGCGTTGCCTTCCCAGTGGCGTTTCGACAACTACGTCAAGGCATGGAGCGAGGCCGGAATTGGAAGCTACTTCCTGAACTCAGTGATCGTGGTGGGTTGTGCGCTGGTGATCGTCATGGTGCTCGGAGCCATGTGTGCCTACGTCCTGGCGCGTTACACCTTCCCTGGCAGCCGGGCGATCTACTACCTGATGCTGGCAGGACTGACGTTCCCGATCTTCCTGGCCATGGTGCCGCTGTTCTTTGTCCTGCAGAGAATTGGGCTCCTGAACACCCTGCCCGGCCTGATCCTGGTATACGTCGGCTTTGCACTGCCGTTCACCGTGTTCTTCCTGTTCTCCTTCTTCAAATCGCTGCCCCACGAAATCACCGAGGCGGCTGCCCTGGACGGCGCAGGGGAGTGGCGGACGTTCTTCCAGGTCATGCTGCCGATGGCCAAGCCGGGCCTGGCTTCGGTTGCCATCTTCAACTTCCTGGGCCTGTGGAACCAGTTCCTCATCCCCGTATCCATCAACGCGGCCGGCCCGCGTGTGCTGTCGCAGGGCCTCGCGGCCTTTGCTGGCCAGATGGGCTACGCCGTGGACTTCGGAGCACTGTTCGCTGCGGTGACCGTCACCGTGGTGCCGGTGCTGATCGTCTACATCATCTTCCAGCGCCAGCTCCAAGGCTCGGTTTCACAGGGAACCATGAAGTAGCGCAGGCCAGCTAAAACGCACGACGGCGGTCCGCACCTTGGGTGCGGACCGCCGTCGCGCTTTGGTCCGGAACAGTTCCCTCGACTCTGGAAGGATGGAAGGGACCTTACCATCCAAAGAGAGGCTGAATGCCGTGATCTTTATCGTCGTCAAATTCAAGGTGAAGCCCGACTGGTCCGAGCGCTGGCTGGACCTGGTTGCCGACTTCACCGAGGCCACCCGAAAGGAACCGGGCAACCTTTGGTTCGACTGGTCCCGCAGTGTGGATGATCCCAACGAGTTCGTCCTGGTGGAAGCCTTCCAGGGTGACGCCGCCGAGGCGCACGTCACGAGCGATCACTTCAAGAAAGCCATGGCCGATATGCCCCAGGCGCTCGCCGAGACCCCGCACATCATCAGCCGCCAATTCGAAGGCAGTGGCTGGGACCGAATGGGCGAGCTGACCATCGACGCCTGAACCGAAAAGGCCTAGAACATCCAAGGAATCTCGGCGTGGCCAAAGTCGCTGAACGAACCGAAACGGCCAGCCTTGAAGGCAAGCACCTCGCCGTCCCGGTCCCGGCACGTGGTGACCTGTCCGAAGAAGATCTGGTGATCGCCGACGTCGTACGTTTGCACCACTGTGCAGTCCGCTTGGGCGAGGGCGCCTTTGATCACCGGCAAGCCGTTTTCGGTGATGTCGAAATCGCCCTCGCCGAAGCGGTCGCCACCACGGACCGCGAAGCGGCGCGCGATGGACTCCTGCTTGGAACCCAGGATGGAAACCGCAAACTTGCCGCTCTCCATCAAGGCATCGCCCGTCCGGGTGCCGAAGTTCAGCGAAATCATCAGGATAGGCGGCTCCAGGCTGATGGACGTGAGCGAGCTGATGGTCATGCCGTAAAGCTCATCCTCATGCTTGGTGGTGACCACGGCAACGCCGGTCAGGAAGCGGCCCATGGCGCGGCGCATGCCCATGGCATCGGGAACAGTGAAGAGCGGTGCGAGGCTCATGTCAGTTGCTCCGCCCGGCTTGTGCCGGATCCGTGTAGTAGCGGACCTCGAACATCTTGGCGCCGTTCTCCGAAACCCAGGGGCCGTGTTCCATGCCCGGGGGACGGGTGGCCCAGTCGCCGGCCTTGAAGGTCCTGCCGAGCCGCTGGTCAACGAACGATCCCTCGAAAATGAACACCTCTTCCCAGAAATCGTGGGTCAGGACGCCGTTCGGGGAAGTATCCGTGCCCGGTTCGAACTTGAGGATGCGCGTGACGCTGTCGTTGTCCGAGTCCCGCGCGAGGATCGCTTCGGACAGGCCCTCGATGTGCGGGCTGCAGGGTGCGAAGTCCACCGAAGCCGTGGGCGTGAACTCGAATTCGGGCTTGGCCATGGTCAGTTCTCCTCTTCGCTGCTGATGCTGTAGGACCCAAGGAACGTGTCCAGCTCCGCCACCAAGGCGTCGTAGCCGTAGTTCCGGTACGTGTAGGCCCCGCGGACCACGAACGGGGCTCCGGCATAGAACATCTCGTACTGCTGGTGCCGGCCGGCGAACTCCGAACCGATGATGTCCCAGGCCAACTTGAACAGCTTCACGCGTTCCTCGCTGGCGACACCGGGGGACTGCACGTAGCGTTCCATGTCCGGACGTGTCAGGCTGCTGGTCATGTCCGCGATGCTCGACGGCAATTGCAACACGCCGCCACCCACCAGGTCGCGGAGGATGGAAATCACGCGGGGGTACGTCTCCGACTGCAGGCCCATGGCCCCGTAAAGTGCCGCTTTCCCGGGAACCCGCATGCCGGCGTCGTCGGTTGTGGCCGTGTATTCGGCGGCGAGGACTGCCGACTCGACCGACTGGACTATGGCGGCGAGCTCCCCGAGCTTCTCCTGCACGCCGGGGATCTTGTCCGTCCCGTTGACCTGGGTGACCTTGCGGGCCACGGAGGCGATGAACTTCAGCTTGGTGGAGAACCGGATCTGGGCCTGCCAGTTGCCCAGGGCGTGGGCGCCCGTGTCGAAGAACTGGCGGCGGAGGGTGTCGATGTTCCGGTTGATGAACACCCGGTCCCACGGGATGAGGACGTCATCGAACACCACCAGGGCGTCCGGCTCGTCGTAGTGGCTGGTGAGTGGGTAATCGAAGTCGCTGGTGGCGGCAGGCGCGAACGGGCGGCGGCAGTAGAGTTTCAGCCCGTCGGTCGCCACGGGGATGGCGAAGCTGATGGCGAAGTCCACATCGTCCGGTCCCAGCGGCTTGATGCAGGTGACAAAGACTTCGTCGGCGATTGCGGCGCCGGTGGCAAGCATTTGCGAACCGCGGACCACGATGCCCTCTTCGGTTTCACGCACGACGCCCACCTGCAGGTATTCGCCTTCCCACCCCGAGGCTGTGGTTGCCCGGGAGACCTGCGGCGGAATGATCGCGTAAGAGAGGTATAGGTTCTCGGCCAGGATCTTCTTGTAGTACAGCTCCACGTTGCCGGCGAAGTCGCGGGTCTCGTCCGCGAAGACGCCCGGGTGGGAGCCGAAAGCCGCGAAGAACGTGCCGACGTGGTCAGGGCTGCGGCCAACCCAGCCGTGCGTGTGCTTGGCCCACTTTTCGATGGCCTGGCGCCGCAGGACCAGTTCCTCCTGCGTGCGGGGAGCGGCGAACGTGCGGTTGGCCGGTCCGTTGATCTCCTCGGAGTGGAACTGCATGCCGTTGGCGGGGTCCGCTGCGATGTCGAACAGTTCGGACATGGTGTGGGCAACCTTGGCGAACGCCGGGTGCTCCAGGACGTTCGGGACAACCTCGCCATCGAGGATCACCGTCCGTCCGTCATTCAGGGACTTCAGGTACTCTTTTCCGGTCCTCATCAGAGTGAGCCTTTCTTGATTTTGTAGTTATGTTCAATGGTGGTCCCATTCGGGAAGGAGAGCTCCAGCTTCCAGGAAGTTCCGTCAATGAACTTCCCGTTGAGGAGCGGCAAGGTGCCGCCGAGGCACATGAAATCACCCTCGCCAATGTCGGTTCGCGCCAGGAGGCGTTCGACGACGTCGGCCGGCTTGCGCAGGCCGGCCAGCGAACCTTCCTGGTACAGCTCGCCGTCCACCCACGAGCGCGCGGTGCACTGGTCCAGGTCCAGCTCTTCGAGATTTTCGACGGCGATCAGCTCGCCGGCGACAGGTTTGGGGCAGGCCCTCTTGGAATCACCGATGTCCTCGGCCTCGATGTCGCGGTCTGTGTGGTCCGAGCCGAGCCCCAGGTAGAACTTGCCTTCGTGGCGGAGGTAGAGCGGTTCGATTTCGCCCGAGGTCAGGTTGTTGGACGTGTCATGCTCACCCGAGGTTTCGAACAGGTCCGCGTCCATGCGGTAGAACATGGGCACTTCCGGAGGAGGTGCCACGCCGATCGCGGCGAGCTCGTCGATGTGGTGTTGCACTGCCTCGGGATCCCGGCCTGTGTAGCCGGCCACGACGCCGTGGAAGTCCGTGACGGTAATGGTCTTCTCGGTTCCCACCACCTTGAAGGTGAGGGGCACTTGTCTTTGTGTTTGCATGGGGTCTCCTCTATTCAGTGAGCATTTGGTAGCTGGCGAGGCGGTCATTGATGACGGGGAATTCCTGGCGGACCGCTTGGACTTGGTGGGGATCGATGTCCACCAAGAGCACTGATTCGTTTGCGTCCGCTTCGGCCAGTACGTTCCCGGACGGATCCACCACGCGGCTGTGGCCACCCAGCTCGACGCCTTCCTGCGTGCCTGCGGCGTTGCAGGCGATGACGAAGATCTGGTGCTCCACGGCCCTTGCACTGGTCAGCAGCCGCCAGTGTTCCCGGCGGGCGGCGGGCCACGCTGCCGGAACTATGACGATCTCGGCGCCGCGGTTGCCCAGCTCCATCCACAATCCCGGGAAGCGAAGGTCGTAGCACGTGATTCCAGCGGTTGCTCCGAAGGGGAGGTTCGCTACAGGCAACGATGTCCCGGCCGTGAGCAGCTCGGCTTCCTTGGACTTGTAGCCAAAGACGTGGATCTTGCGGTACGTGTGGACCACGCTGCCGTCGGGCCCCAGCAGGATGGAAGTGTTGCTGAGCCGGCCGTCCTCCCCGGCCTCGATGATGCTGCCGATGTGGAGGTGCACGCCGAGGTCTTTGGCCACCCGGGCGCACATGGACACCGTTGGCCCAGCGAGGGTTTCGGCCAGGTCCGGGTACTGGCCAAAGTGGAAGTACCCGGCGCTCCAGAGTTCCGGGAGTACGATCAGTTCCGCGCCTTCGATGGTCCGCAGCAGGGCTTCCACCCGTTCGATGCGGTCCTCGCGGCTCTCGTTGTCCGGGCTTGCCACTTGGACGAGGGCGATTTTCATGCTTGTTCTCTCTCTTTGCTGGTGGGCTCGTCCAGGTCGCTGAGCCGGAGGCCCTTGGTTTCCTTGGCGAACATCACCGAGACCATGGAGATCAAGCCCATGCCCGCCAGATAGATGCCGATCGCGTAGCCTGTGCCGAACGCGCTGTAGAGGGCCAGGGCGATGATGGGGGACAGCGAGCCGGCGATGAGCGAGGCCAGGTTGTAGGCCACGGACGTGCCGCTGTAGCGGACATCGGTGGGGAAGAGTTCGGAGAAGAAGGCGCCGATCACTGAGCTGTACGCCGCGAAGATCAGCAGGCCTCCGACGGCGGCAGCGATGATGCCCCACGTCTGGCCGGTGTTGAGCAGAGCGAAGAAGGCGAAGGCCCAGATGACCGTGGCCACGGATGCGCCGATCATGATTGGCTTCCGGCCAACCTTGTCCGCGTACAGCGCCAAGACGGGAATGGCGACGACGGCCACGGCCTGGCCGATCATGACGGCGGTGAGGCCGGTCTGCCGCTGCAGCCCCATGATCTGCGTGACGTACGTGATGATGAACAGCGAGTAGATGTAGAAGCCTGCGTTTTCGCCCATACGGCTGCCCGTGGCAATCAGGATTTCACGCCAATTGCGTCGGAAAAGGATGGCCAGTGGCATCTTGCGTTCAGTGGCAGCCTCGGACTCCCGCTTGAGCTGGGCTTCCTTGAACAGCGGAGTCTCCTGGACATACAGGCGGAGCACCAAGCCAATGATGACCAGCAGGGCGGAGAGGCCGAAGGCGATGCGCCAGCCCCAGGCGAGGAATTCGCTCTCCGGCATGGTTGCCGCGAGGACTGCCAGGACGCCTGCTGCCATGAGGTTTCCCAAGGGCGGTCCCATGTTGGGCCACGAAGACCAGAAGGCCCGACGTGTGCTGTCATTGCTGTGCTCGGAGACGAGGAGGACGGCTCCGCCCCATTCGCCACCCAAGGCGAATCCCTGGACCAGGCGCAGCAGCAGGAGCAGCAACGGGGCTGCGATGCCGATGGCTGCGTAGGCAGGGATAAAAGCGATAAGGGCGGTGGCAATGCCCATCAGCATGAGGCTGGCCACCAGGGTTGCCCGGCGCCCATGCTTGTCGCCCAGGTGGCCCAGGACGATCGCCCCGAGCGGGCGCGCCAGGAAGCCGGCGGCGAACGTGCCCAAGGCGAGCATGGTGCCCACCAGGGGATCGTCGGTTGGGAAATAGAGCTTGTTGAAAACCAATGCGGCGGCGGTGCCGTAGAGAAAGAAGTCGTACCATTCGACGGCCGTGCCGGCCAGGCTCGAAGCGGCCACTACGGGCAGGCTGGAGTGCTTCTGTTGCCTCAGTTCTGCCTTCTTCAAATCGGTCATTGTGGGGATCCTTTTGCGGGGATGGGGAGATGAACATCACTGTAGACGAGTTGTATACAAGCTGTCTATAGTGAATTTTGTTGAATGCAACTCGTATACTGGGCTTCGCGAGAAAGGCTCTGAATGATCCAGATGACCCCCACCACTGCCCAGTCGCAGCCCGACGTGGCGTACCAGTGGATGAAAAGCTACATCGCTGCCTTGCCGCGGGACGAAGAGACGTTCCTCAACGAAGCGGTCCTCGCCAAGTCCACCGGGACCTCGCGTACCCCCGTCCGCGAGGCGTTGTTACGCCTTGAAGCCGAGGGCTTCGTCAAACGGATCCCGCACAAGGGTGCCTACGTGCCGCCGATCTCCGATCCCGATGTACGCGCCATTTTGCAGGCACGGTCCGTGGTGGAGAAGTGGGCCGTCCTGGCATTGGAGGCCATGCCCGAAAGCCAGATCGACGCCTTCCAGCGCATCATCGAACAGCAGCAGGAGGCCAAGGACGATCCCGCCCGGTTCATTGAGCTCGACACCGAATTCCACACCCTCATGGTGCGTTCCGGCGGAAACCCGATCCTGGCCGACTTCTATTCATCACTCAGGCAGCGGCAACTCAGGATCGGTGTCCGGGCCGTGACCCAGGGGACCGACCGTGCCGGGGACGTGCTCCGCGAACACCAACTGATTGTGGACGCCCTCCGCAGCAGGAGCCTTGACGCAGCCCACGAGGCCATCGATGCCCACCTCGACTCCACCCGCCAGGCAGTCATCGGGTATTAATCCTCGCTGTGGAGTTCCCGCTGCCTCGCGCTCAGCAGCTCAAGCTCAGGCCGGGAGGCCACGAACCGTTCAACGGCGTCGAGCACTTCCCTCAGGTGCGCGTGGTCGGAGGCGACCACGGCCGCCCCGATCATCGCGCGCCGATGCTGGTCCTGGAGCCCCGTTTCCGACGCCGACACGTCGAAGCGGCGCTTGAGCTCGGCAACAACAGGGCGAACCAATGAGCGTTTTTCCTTGAGGCTATGGACCTCGCCGAGGAGCACGTCGAATTCAATCCAGCCGATCCACATAGCTATCAGTTAACACCGTGTGATCCCCCGATCTTGATCCAATCTTGAGGAAATGCCGCAGGGAGGTTGAGCCAACGCGATCACACTGAAACCACGGATCACCCAGGGGGGAGATGAGTGGACATGCGCAACGTTGAATGCATGTGCAATACGTGGACAGGCCCTGCATTGACAGGAACTCCGTCATGGTAGAAATTGGCGTGGGACCAAGTGGCAGGAGCGAACCGTGGTGCTCGACGCGTTTTCTGTGAGGGTAGCCCTTGGTGTGGTCACTCTGACCCTCTTCGTGCTGTTCTTCACCTCTTACCGACGCACCAAATCGCCCTACGCAGGGTGGTGGGGTGTCGCCCTGCTGGAATACATGCTCGGCAACGCGGCTTTCCTGCTCAACGGCACCCTGCACCAAACTTGGGCGAACCCCTTGGGCAATGTCCTGGTAGTGGCTGGTTCCTACAGCGTCTGGGCGGGAGCCCGCACGCTGCGGGACAAGAAGGCAGCTCCGTGGCAGCTGGCGATCGCACCATTGATCACTGCCGTGGCTTCCGTCCTGGAGAATCCCGCCACCAATGTGTGGTCCGGGGGCTTCGTGTACCTGGGCATGATGACCCTTGGAATTGCTCTGGCCGCGAAGGATCTTTGGTTCATCAAAGCCACCCATTCGCAAGTACACAAGGGCCTGTCCATCGCGGCGGGACTCCTTGCCTTGTATTACTTGGGTCGGTGGGTGGTTTACGGCCTTGAAGGTCCAACAAGCCATATGTTCCGTACGTACTTCGGGCCTGCGCCCTCCGGCCTGGTGTCACTGGTGCTGCTGGTTACCGTGTCCTTCAGCATGACGGCCCTCAGCAGCGACCAATTGATCAAGGGACTCCGTGAACGTGCCACCAGGGACCACCTGACCGGGCTCCTCAACCGCGGCACGTTCCTGGACCTGGCCGGCACCGAACTCGACCGCCTGCGGGGCACCGAGTCAAGTGCGGCCGTCGTGCTTGCGGACCTGGACCACTTCAAAGCGGTCAACGACGAACACGGCCACCGCGCCGGCGATACCGCCTTGAAGGCGTTCGCCGAAGCGTGCCGGGCAAGCGTTCGCTCCACAGACTTGGTGGGCCGCTACGGTGGGGAAGAGTTCGTTCTGTTCCTGCCGGGTGCCACGCAGGAGCGGGCGGAAAACGTCGCGGTGGAAATCAGCCGCCGCATGTCCACCATGGAAGTGCCCGGTGGAGGCATTTTCCCAACAGTCAGCTACGGGGTCACATCCAGCACTCCGGTCACCGCGGATCTCAGCTTCATGATCGAAGTTGCGGACGCGGCACTCTACAGCGCGAAGGCGCAGGGACGAAACAGGATTGTCGGAGCAGACCGCCTCGGGGCGGCCACTATCGCTGATGAGGCACGATCATGACCTTCAATGAACTGACCACCAAAATCCAGATCCAGCACACCCAGGAACTGAACTCGTTCCGGCAGGACATCACCAGCCCGCCCTACCAGGCCGGCACGGCCGCGGCGCTGAACACGGCCCGGCGATCGTGCCGGATGAATCCGGTGCAGTCGGTGGAGGATGGAAACGCGAGCCTCACCATCGTGGCCGACGTGCAGGGGCTCGCATGGTTCACCGCGGACAAGGGCCTGCTGGGGAGCTGCATCACCCTCTCCATAGCGGGCCACCGCCGCAACACGGGTACTCGGGTCCCGCTGCCGTTGGCCGAGTGCGACGCCTGGATCGAGGCCATCCTCGGCGGCTCGTGGATCACCCACGTGTACCGCTCGGGAACAGATACGGAGCCGGGCGGGAAGCTGGACGTTGCGTCGTACCGGCTGTTCCTCGATGAGCGCAGCAATCCCGTGGCCAAACCGAAGTCCGTGGTAGACGACAGCTTGCGCCGCTTGGAATTGTCTTGAGCGCCAAGGGCGAGCTACACCAAGCCCGCCAGGCCGAGGGCCACGAATCCACCACTGATCCGCTTACCGGGCTCGGGAACCGGTTCGCGCTGGAGAGCGCCGTGGTGGAGGCACAGAAAGCCGAGGGTGGCTCGCCGGCCGCCTTGCTGCTGCTGGACCTCGACGGCTTCAAAGCACTCAAGAAGTCGGTGGGCCATGCGGCCGCGGACCAGGTCCTGATGACAGTCGCCGTGCGCATTCGCGAGGCAGTGAGGGAGGACGACGTCGTTACTCGTCTCGGTGGCGACGAATTCGCGGTGCTGTTGCCCGCCACCCCTCTTGCCAGGGCCACTGCGGCCGGGAACCGCATCCTGGCGGCGCTCGAACCCGACATCGACTTAGGGACTGAAAGCGTAAGATGCAGGGCCAGCGTGGGGCTGAGGATGGTGGAACCGCACCATTCGCCCAGCGAACTCCTCCTTGAGGCGGACATGGCGATGGAGGAATCCAAGGCCGAGGGACGCAACAAGGTCAAGAACTTCGATCCGGCCACTCTCCTGGCACGCCAACTCCAGCGGCAAATCGTGGGGGAGCTTGGGCACGCCATCGATTCCGACCAACTGGTGTTGTACTACCAGCCGATTGTCGAACTGGCCACGGGCCGCCTCCAAGGCAGCGAAGCACTGGTCCGTTGGAACCACCCTGAACATGGGCTCATCATGCCGGACCGCTTCATTCCCATCGCCGAGTCCTCGGGCCTGATCGCGAAGCTCGGCCGATGGGTCCTCCGTACCTCGGTGGCGCAGTTGGCTGCATGGAGGCGGGATCCTGCCACCGCGCACCATGATTTCACCATGCGCATCAACGTCTCCGCCCCTGACCTGCAGAGCCTGGAATTCGTGGACGACGTGCGCGAGGCGCTGGCAGGGGCCGGACTGCCTCCCGAGTCCCTGGTCCTGGAGCTTACCGAGAGCGCCATCATCCAGAACAACGAGTTGGACCGCTACACACTGATGAGCCTGCACCGCTTGGGCGTTGGCCTGGAGATCGACGATTTCGGCACCGGCTACTCCTCCATGGGGTACCTCCGGAAGCTCCCAGTGGACCACGTGAAGGTGGACCGGGAGTTCGTCCGTGAGCTGGGCAAGGACGAAACACAGCTGAAGTTCCTCGCTGCCATCCAGCAAGTGATCCGTTCCTGTGGGCTTGACGGGATCTGGGAAGGGATCGAGACGGCGGAGCAGGCCGAGGCGCTGCGGAGCATCGGATGCACCAGCGGACAGGGCTACTACTTTGGCCGTCCGGCGCCCGGCCCCGACTTCACGGAGCAGCTGAGGCGCCAGGGGACCTGGCCGGGGTAAACCGTTCCCAGGAAGGCCGGGTAGACCCTGGCCCGGAACGCGCAAGGCCCCGGCACTCTGCGAGTGCCGGGGCCTTGCGACGTTAGCCTCTGCTAGCCAAAGTACTTCGGCAGCGTAGCTTCGTGTGCTTCGCGGAGGGCGTCCAGGGAGAGCCCGTCCACACCGTTGATCTCCAGCTTTCCGCCGGCAGCGTCAACAACGCCGATCCGGAGGTGGGCGAAGCCGCGGGCGGTGCACATGTCCTTGAAACGGACTTCCTCGGAGCGCGGCACGGAAACGATCGCACGCGCCTGGGACTCGGAGAACAGGGCCGTGAAAAGGTCCACGCCGTCGCGCTCCATGAGTTCCTCAAGGGCGATGCGGGCACCTACGCCGTAGCGCAGCGAGGACTCCACCAAAGCGGCCGCGAGGCCACCCTCGGAGAGGTCGTGTGCTGCATCGACCATGCCGTCGCGGGACGCGTTGATCAGGATCTCGCCCAGTTCGCGCTCGGCTGCCAGGTCTACCTTCGGCGGCTTGCCACCGAGGTGCCCACGCAGGTTGGACCATTCGGAACCATCCAGCTCGGCAGCGGTGGTGCCGAGCAGGTAGATGGCCTGGCCATCTTCGCGCCAGCCCGACGGCGTGCGGCGGGCGACGTCGTCGAGCTTGCCCAGGACTGCCACTACCGGCGAGGGGTGGATCGGCGTGGTGCCGGTCTGGTTGTACAGCGAAACGTTGCCGCCGGTGACCGGAACGCCGAGCTCCATGCAGGCGTCCGACAGGCCACGGATGGCTTCGGCCAGCTGCCACATGACGTCCGGGTCCTCGGGGGAACCGAAGTTCAGGCAGTCGCTGACGGCCATCGGCACGGCGCCGGACGTGGCGACGTTGCGGTAGGCCTCGGCCAGGGCCAGCTGTGCACCCTGGTACGGGTCAAGGAAGGTGTAGCGGCCGTTGGCGTCGGTGGCCAAGGCAACGCCCAGGCCCGATTCCTCGTCAACCCGGACCACTCCGGCGTCATCCGGGAAAGCCATGGCAGTGTTGCCGCCAACGTAGCGGTCGTACTGCTTGGTGATCCAGGACTTGCTGCACATGTTCGGGGAAGCGACCAGTTCGGTGACGGCAGCTGCCAGCTCGGACGGCGCCGACGGGCGGCCTGCGTCTTCCACGGAACCCGTGAACGAGTTCGCCTGGAGGGAGTCCTGCCATTCCGGGCGGGCGTACGGGCGGTCGTAGACCGGGCCGTCGTGCGCGACGGTACGGGGGTCGACGTCGACGATTACTTCGTCTTCCCAGGTGATGATGAGGCGGCCCGTGTCCGTCACTTCACCCAACCAGGAGTACTCAACAGCCCACTTGTCCATGACAGCCTCGAAGGCTTCCACGTTCTCCGGGGTGACGATTGCCATCATGCGTTCCTGCGACTCGGACATGAGGATCTCGCCCGGGGTCAGCGTGGGGTCGCGAAGCAGTACCGAGGTCAGCTCAACCTGCATGCCGCCGTCGCCATTGGAGGCGAGCTCGGACGTGGCGCAGGAGATGCCTGCGGCGCCGAGGTCCTGGATGCCTTCAACAAGGGAGCCCTTGAAGAGTTCGAGGCAGCACTCGATGAGCACCTTCTCAGCGAAGGGGTCGCCCACCTGGACGGCCGGGCGCTTGGACGGCTTGGTGTCGTCGAAGGACTCGGAAGCGAGCACCGAGGCACCACCGATGCCGTCGCCACCCGTGCGGGCGCCGAACAGGACAACCTTGTTGCCCTTGCCGGAGGCGTTGGCCAAGCGGATGTCTTCGTGGCGCATGACGCCCACGGCCAGTGCGTTCACCAGCGGGTTGCCCTGGTAGACGGAGTCGAACACCATTTCGCCGCCGATGTTCGGCAGGCCGAGGCAGTTGCCGTAGCCGCCGATGCCGGCAACGGCACCGTGCATGACGCGGGCCGTGTCCGGGTGGTCGATTGCACCGAAGCGCAACGGGTCCATCACGGCAACCGGGCGCGCACCCATGGAGATGATGTCGCGGACAATGCCGCCGATGCCGGTAGCGGCACCCTGGTACGGCTCAACGAACGACGGCGAGTTGTGGGACTCGATCTTGAAGGTCACGGCCCAGCCGTCGCCCAGGTTGGTCACACCGGCGTTCTCGCCGATGCCCACCAGCATGTCCTTCTTCATCTCCTCGGTGACCTTGTCGCCGAATTGGCGCAGGTGGTTCTTGGAGGACTTGTAGGAGCAGTGCTCGCTCCACATCACGGAGTACATGGCCAGCTCGGCGCCGGTGGGGCGGCGGCCAAGGACCTTGACGATCTCGTCGAATTCGTTCTGCTTCAGGCCCAGCTCGGCCCACGGGAGTTCCGTGTCCGGGGTCTTGGCAGCGTGCTCAACGGTATCGATGTTGAACTTCTTGGTGGTTTCGGTGGTCACTTGTCGCCTCCCACAATCTTGTTCAATACGGAGGTGAAGAAACCGAGGCCGTCGGTGCCGTCGTTCGTGGCCGGACCGAAGCCTGCCTCGACTGCGTGCTCCGGGTGCGGCATGAGGCCCACCACGTTGCCGGCGGCGTTGGAGATGCCGGCGATGTCGCGGCGGGATCCGTTCGGGTTGAAGCCCACGTAACGGAACACCACGCGGCCCTCGGCCTCAAGGGCGTCGAGGGTCTTCTCGTCGGCGATGTACTGGCCGTCCTGGTTCTTCAGGGGCACAGTGATTTCCTGGCCGTCCTGGTAGTCCAGGGTCCACGCGGTGTTGGCGTTCTCGACGCGCAGCACCTGGTCGCGGCAGATGAACTTCAGGTGGTCGTTCTTGATCATGGAACCGGGCAGCAGGTGCGATTCGGTCAGGATCTGGAAGCCGTTGCAAATACCCAGCACGGGCAGCTTTGCATCGGAGTTGGCGGCGTCGATGATCTTGGACATCAGCGGCGCGAAGCGCGAAATGGCGCCGGCACGGAGGTAGTCGCCGTAGGAAAAACCACCGGGGACCACAACAGCGTCCACGTCGCCGAGTTCGGTGTCGGCGTGCCAGAGCGGCACCGCCGTGGCGCCTGCAAGCCGCACTGCACGGGCGGCGTCGCGGTCGTCCAGGGTGCCGGGGAAGGTGACGACGCCGATCTTGGCGCCGGCAAGCCGGGGCTCAGCGGCGACGGCCACAGCCTCGCCAATCAAGGGGAGTGAAGTCATCTCAGGCCTCGACGACCTCGACGTTGACAACATCCTCGATCACCGGGTTGGAGAGCAGGGTTTCAGCAGCCTCGCGTGCCTGTGCCAGGATCGCGTCGGTCACCTCGCCGTCAACCGTCAATTCGAAGCGCTTGCCCTGGCGGACTGCGCTGAAGCTGTTGAAGCCGAGGCGGGGCAGTGCACCCACAATGGCTTTCCCCTGGGGGTCCAGAATCTCGGGCTTGGGCATGACGTCAACGACGATCCGGGGCATCCGGTAACTCCTGTGCGTGAGTTGGGTGAACCTTTAAATAAGGCTGCCGCGGAGGATGCCGTCTCACGCCGTTCAGCCGCGTTCGAACTATGTCCCGAAAACGGTGTCCTGAAACGGTGTGGGGGCGCTCCGCGAGCTTGCACATCTATCCTACCGGGAGGAGCGCACATACCCTATTCAGCGCGTTTGTGCGAGGAGCCCCCGCCGTTTCGCGGGAAATTCCCTGCGATCAAGGGCCCGACGGCGGTATGGCAGCAGGTGCCCGGCGTCACTAGGATTGCGGCATGGCTGAGAAACCGAAGTCGATGGTGCTGGGCGTCATGGCCGTAGCAGTCTTTGCCGGACTGGGGCGCATGGTCTTCCAGAAAATCAAGGCGGACAGAGCTGCCCGCGAGCAGCGGTTGATGGCTCCCCTGGACCGGGAAACAAGGGACCGGATCAGCCAGGCCATCAGGAGTCCCGGGCAATCCATTCGCACTCCCGGCGAATAGGGCGATTAGCGCACATACAAATGCGCTAATGGCGGGGGTTAAACCCCGGAAATCCGGCGTACTTTGGGTAGTACATCCGGGGTTCAGCCCCTTGGCCCACACCAGGAGGAACAATGACCGAACACGTTGCCGAAGTATCCGCCTGTAGCGTTGGCAGCTGCGGATTCAACCACGATGGCTGCACCGCTTTTGGAATCACCATTGGCGGCACGCAGGATCACGCATCCTGCGCCACGTTCATTGACACGAACACCATGGGCGGACTGCCGAAGGTTCTTGCGCACGTCGGCGCGTGCCAACGTTCGGAGTGTGTCCACAACAACAACCTGATGTGCGAAGCCCACGACGTGAAGGTTGGCCCCGGCGCCGATTCGGCCGACTGCCTCACGTACGAGCACGCCTGATCCAAATACCCGTAAAAGCGGGCACGTCCTTGCCGGACGTGCCCGCTTTTCTGTGGCTAGCCGGCCACCTGGTTGGTCAGTTCCCGGCCTTCCTTGAGTGCTGCCGCGTTGGCCAGGACCAGTTTTGCGGATCCCTTGGGGCGGTTGCCTGCCACGTGCGGCGTGATGATCAGGTTGGGGGTGGCCCACAGCGGCGAGTGCGAAGGCAGCGGTTCCGTCTTGGTGACATCCAGCGCCGCCGCACGGAGCCGGCCCTCAGCCAGTGCGGCCTGCAAGGCATCCTCGTCCACGGTGGCGCCACGGCCCACGTTGACGAACACCGCGGTCTTCGGCAAAGCAGCAAGGATGTCCGCGTTCAGGGAATCCTCCGTCTCAGGCGTGGCCGGGAGGATTGAGACCAAGACGTCCGTTGTCTTCAGGACCTCCTGGAGTTCCGACGTGGCCACCACCGGGAAGCCGTACCGCTCGCCGGCGGAATTCGCGACGCCGGTGACGCTGGCCCCCAGCGCGGCCAGCAGGGGAGCGAGCCGCCCGGCTATGGATCCGAACCCCCAAATGGTGACCTTGGCGCCGTCGAGCGTGTAAAGCTGCTCGGTTTCCGGTGCCGACTGGGCCACGTTGTAGTCGCGGTTCCACGCAGCGGCCTTTTGGGATTCCAGCAGGGTATCCAGGCGCCGGATCGAAGCGAGGACAAGCGCGAGGGCGTGCTCGGCCACCGGGCCGTCGTGAAGCGATCGGCCGGACGTGATGGCCACGTTGCCCGCGAAGCCCGCAGCGAGGACGGAGTCCGGACCGGCGGCCAGCGTTTGCACGAGGCGCAGTCGGGTAAGGCGCTGGGCAGCGTCGCCGAGGTTTTCCGGGGTGTTTTGCCAAACCACCAGCACTTCGGCGTCAGTGTGCTCATCGGGAATTGCTTGGTCCACCTGGTAGGTCACTACGTCGTCGCCGATGGCGGAGAGGTCCAGGGTGATGGTGTGGGGAACGAGAATCTTCACTGTGCGGCTCCGTTGCTGGGGATTCGGGTATGGGCTTGACGCTACCGCTTGGACCTCCGCGGGCGCAGGGTCTGCGTCATCCCTAGCAATGTGACGGTGAACACTCTATGGTTGTAGGACGTTCGACGTGGCACGTAACACCAATGGTCATGTTGGATCGATCCCGCCGTTTCGAAAGGACCCTGGATTTGAGATCCCCTGCACTTTCCTTCGCACGAATATCCGCCGCCGGAGCCTTGGCCGCCTGCATGGTTGGCGGACTCGGGTTGCCCGCCCACGCGGCCCCGATTCCACCCAGCGACCCCACGCTGGCCCCGGGAAGCTTCAGTGAAAGCAACCTCGCTGCAGACCGCACCGCCGCCAATTTCTTCTACCGCATCCCCGCGCTCACCTATCTGGCCAACAACGTGGTCCTCGCCGCTTGGGACGGCCGGCCGGGTTCGTCCGCCGACGCTCCCAATCCCAACTCGATCGTGCAGCGCCGCAGTACCGATGGCGGCAAGACCTGGAGCCCGGTTACCGTTATCGCCGCCGGGCACGTGGGCGATACCAGCGGACCGAAGTACGGTTACAGCGATCCGTCGTACGTGTACGACGCAGAAGCCAACAAGGTGTTCGCCTTCTTCGTCTACTCCAAGGACCAAGGCTTCGGCGGGAGCCAGTTCGGCAACGACGACGCCGACAGGAACGTCATTTCCTCGGCCGTGATCGAGTCTTCCGATGGTGGCGTCACCTGGAGCGCGCCCCGTCTCATCACCAACGTCACCAAGCCGGGCACCAGCAAAACGAGTCCCGTGGCCGGCGATGTCCGCTCCAACTTCGCTTCCTCCGGCGAAGGCATCCAGCTCAAGTACGGCCCGCACAAAGGCCGGCTCATCCAGCAGTACGCCGGCGACGTGCGGCAGGCCGATGGGACCAACAAGATCCAGGCCTACAGCGTCTACTCCGACGACCATGGGGCGACGTGGACCAAGGGCGCGAACGTCGGGGACCGCATGGATGAGAACAAAACCGTAGAGCTCTCGGATGGACGCGTGCTCCTGAATTCGCGGGACAACGCCAACCAAGGCTACCGCAAGGTGGCCATCTCCACCGACGGCGGCGCCACCTACGGCCCGGTCACCCAGGACACCGAGTTGCCCGATCCGGCCAACAACGGCTCCATCGCAAGGATGTTTCCCAACGCAGCGCAGGGTTCAGCGGACGCGAAGAAGCTCATCTTCACCAACGCCAACTCCAAGACCGGCCGCGAGAACGTCTCGGCCCGCGTGTCCTGCGACGACGGCGCCACCTGGCCCGGCGTCCGCACCATCCGTTCCGGATTCTCGGCCTATTCCACGGTGAGCCGGCTTGAGGACGGAAAGTTCGGCGTCCTTTACGAAGGCAACTACACGGACGACATGCCGTTCGCCACGTTCGACGACGCCTGGCTGAACTACGCCTGTGCGCCCCTGTCCGTCCCGGCCGTCACCACGGCGCCGGGCGCCACCCAGCAGGTTCCCGTCACTGTGACGAACCAGGAGGCCGTTACCCTGAGCGGTGCCACGGCCACTGTTTACACGCCAAGCGGCTGGTCGGCCACCACGGTGCCGGTTCCCGACGTTGCCCCCGGCGCGTCGGTGACCGTCAACGTTGCGCTCACCGCCCCTGCCAACGCCAGCGGCCCGCAGAACCTCAACGCGGCCTTTACGACGGCGGATGGCCGGGTTTCGCAGTTCACATTCACGGCCACGGTGCCGGTTGCTCCGCAGGTGGGACTCACCATTACGGGCACTGCTCCCGCGCGGGACGTCATCGCGAATCCGTACCAAGCGGGCGAGACGCTGAGCTACACGCTGACCGTCAAGAGCACGGCGAACGTTACCGCCAACTCAGTGCCCGTTTCGGGGACGTTCGACTCCGGCTTCCTGCCGCCGTCGGCCCCCAACTGCCGGTACAACAACCTTGCTGCCGGTGCCAGCTACAACTGCACCACAGCCAAGCACGTGGTCACGGCTGCCGATGTGGAACGGGGCTACTTCGCGCCGGAGGCCAGCTTCAGCATCACGTCGAGCTCGACGCCGTCACTCACCAAGACAGTTCCGTTTACTGGTGCTGCGGTCGCCCTGCGCGACGGCTTGGTGGCGGCCGACATCAGCGGGGCGCGTGCCGACGTCGGGCGTGACCTAGCGACCCAGCCGTACGCCGCAGGTGACCTGGTTCCGTATACGTTCACGGTGAAGAACACCAGCGCACTGGCTGAAAAAGTGGTGCCCACTGCCGGTAACTTCAGTCCGTTCGTGCCCGAGGGCCCGGGCAACTGCCGTTACTCTTCCTTGGCAGCCGGTCAGAGCTACCAGTGCACCACGCCCCGCCACACGGTGACGGCGGCCGAGGCCGAACAGGGGTTCTTCGTACCGGTGACCACGTGGGAAGTCAGCGCCGCCGGACAAAGCCCCAAGACCTACACCGTCAATGGGGGAGAAGTGGATCTGAAAGTGCGTGATGCGGCGCTGTCCGCCACCGTTTCCGCCGAATGGAAGGATGCGGACGGGGATCGTTTCGCCAGTGTTGGAGATCCCGTGACGTACACCTACACCGTGGGCAACGCCGGAAACGTTGCGGTGACAGGAGTGGAGGCTCCTGACGCGGGCATTTCGGTTGCTTCCCTTGCCGCCGGTGACACCGTGACGGCGACGCGCGAGCATGTGCTGACGGCCGCCGACGTGGCTGCCGGGTCCCTGGCTCCGGTGGGCTTCGAAGCGACCGCGAACAATGGTTCCAAGGATGTGGCGGTGACGGCCGAGGGCGATGCTCTGGAGTTGAAGGTCCAGCCTGCCCAGCCGTCGGGTGAACCGCGGCTGACGGTGCAGGACTTCGATGGACAGACGGCACCGTTCGACCTGGGGACTGCGGACAAATACCGCAACGGACAAAAGGTGGTTCTTAAGGGCCTGGAGTACGGCCAGTGGTATTACGTGTACCTCAACAAGAACAGCTACCGTATGGGCTGGATTTTCCCGACCACGGATAACACCGTGGAATTCATTCTTCCCTCGGATGTGAAGAATGGCCGGGATGACGTTGTGGTGCTGGACAAGGACGGCAAGCAGGTTTCCTTTGACCGCCTGCAGGTGACGCCCAAGGGCTGAGTGCCTTGGTGCGGAGGGCCGCCGGTGCATGCACCGGCGGCCTTCCCTGTGCGCCTGCTGTTCTTTCTTCGTCACATGCCCGGCCGGTCGGCGTGTGACAAGACAAATTTCCCGAAATGTGCTGTATGTCATAATTCTGTCCCGCTCTGTACTCTGTGACTCGGTTGGTTGCGGATTTTTGACAGGACCTGTCAAAAACGCAACCATCTCCAGTTGACAGGTCCGGGCGAAGGCGCCAGGTCCTCCCCAGTGAAAGGTGCAATCACTCGTGAAATCACAAGGAAAGAGCTTCGCCGGAAGCGGGGGGCTGCGGAAGGCGGCGGCCTTGGCCGTGGGCGTTCCGTTGCTGCTCTCCTCGGTGGCGTTGCCGGCCCAGGCGGCTCCGTCAGCGGAGAACGTCCCGGGGAATGTTGCGGCGGTGGCCAAGAAGAACCTTGACCCCAATGCGTACAAGGACGGCCGCTACATGGTGGTCCTGGCAGAGAAGCCGGCAGCTACTTACGACGGCGGCACTGCGGGCCTTGCGCCGACCAAGCCGGAGGAGGGCAAGAAGCTCGACGCGGACAGCGCGCAGGTGAAGCAGTACCGGTCGCACCTGCAGCAGAAGCAGAAGGAAGTGGCGCAGCAGGAAAACGTCAAGATCCAGCGTGAATTCACGACGGCGGTCAACGGCTTCAGCGCCAACCTCACCGCGGACCAGGCCATCAACCTGGCCAAGGATCCCAAGGTCCTGCTGGTCTCCCCGGACACGCAGTACGCCCCGGACTACTCCACAACGGACTTCCTGAAGCTCAGCGGCGCCAATGGCACGTGGAACACCCAGTACGGCGGCGTGGACAACGCCGGCAAAGGCACGGTTGTTGGCGTCATCGACACCGGTTACACGCCGTCCAACCCCTTCTTTGCCGGTGATCCCGTCGGCCCGCTGGTAGGAAACCCGCAGGTCGGCGTCCCCTACCGCACCAATGACGGCAAGATCGCCATGCTGAAGGCCGACGGCGATACGTTTGTGGGCGAGTGCCAGCCGGGAACGGGCACCGGTGCCGACTATGACGGCAGCGCCTGCAACTCCAAGGTCCTGAGCACCCATTACTTCGCCGACGCTTTCCTTGAGACGGTTCCGCCGGAAAACCGGGCCCCGGAAGAAGTCATCTCACCCGTTGACGTCGACAGCCACGGTACCCACACTGCCAGCACCGCGGCGGGCAACGCCAATGTGGAAGCAACCGTGGACGGCCGGAGCTTCGGCATCACCAGCGGCATTGCACCGGCCGCCAAGCTCTCCATCTACAAGGTCTGCTGGGAAGACACCGACCCCAGCACAGGCGGTTGCTACGGATCGGCGTCCATTGACGCGATCGAGCAGGCCATCCTGGACGGCGTGGATGTGCTGAACTACTCCATCTCCGGTTCCACCACCTCCACCACCGACCCCGTCTCGCTGGCCTTCCTCTCCGCGGCTTCCGCAGGCATCTTCGTGGCCACGTCCGCCGGCAACTCGGGTCCGACCGCCAGCACCGTCAACCATGGCGCCCCGTGGCTGACGACGGTTGCCGCGACGTCGTTCTCGCAGGAGCTGCAGGGAACCGTCGAATTCTCCGACGGCAGCAAGTTCCGCGGAGCGAGCATCATGAACAAAGAGGTGAGCGGGGCCGGCGTCGTGCTTTCCACCAATGCCGCAAGCGGCACCGGAAACGCGGCGCTCTGTGCCCCGGGTTCGCTTGACCCGGCCACGGTGGCCGGCAAGGTTGTGGTCTGTGACCGCGGTGTTGTGGACCGTACCGCCAAGAGCGCCGAAGTGTTGCGCGCCGGCGGCGTGGGCATGATCCTGGTGAACCTGACCGACTCTTCGCTGGACACGGACAAGCATGCAGTGCCCACGGTCCACGTGAACCCGCCGGCTACCCAGGCCATCAAGGACAAGGTCACGGCCAACCCGGCCATCACCGTCTCCCTGCTGAACCGCGACACCACCGGTCTGCCGCTGGAAGCGCAGCCGCAGATCGCCGGCTTCTCCTCGCGCGGCCCGTTGCTGGCTACTGACTCCGACCTCCTGAAGCCGGACGTCTCCGCTCCGGGTGTCGCCATCCTTGCGGGTGTCTCGCCGATCGGAACCGGCGGGGACAACTTCGGATTCCTGTCCGGCACGTCCATGGCCTCGCCGCACGTGGCAGGCTTTGGCGCGCTGATCCTGTCCAAGAACCCCACGTGGTCTCCGGCCACCGTGAAGTCCGCCATGATGACCACGGCCGGACAGGTGAAATTGGCCAATGGTGCTCCGAACACGGACGTCTTCGCCACTGGTGCAGGCCAGGTGGATCCTGCCAAGGTCCTGTCGCCGGGCCTGGTGTACGACAACACCACTGAGGACTACCTCAAGTTCGTCCAGGGCACCGGCATGGACCTGGGCATCCCGGGCCTCGGCACCACGCAGGCCCGCGACGTCAACGTGCCATCCTTCGCGCTGGGCAACCTGGCCGGCAAGATCGAGGTAACCCGCACGGTGACGGCCCTGACGCCGGGCCTGTACCGGGCTTCGGTGAACGTTCCGGGCGTCGACGTCAAGGTGACCCCGTCCGTGCTGAACTTCAGCCGCGCAGGCGAGAAGCGCACGTTCAAGGTCCAGTTCGAGAACAAGAGCGCCGCACTGGGACAGTTCGCCATGGGATCGCTGAGCTGGCAGGGTGCCAACAAGACCGTCACCTCGCCCATTGCCGTCCGTCCCCAGTCCGTGATCGCGGACAGGGCGCTGGCGTTCACGGGAACCGGCCCCAACGGCTCCGGAACCATCAACATCACTTCCGGCACCAACCTGCCGGTGGGCGTCACGGTTGACGGCTTGTCCAAGGCCGACTCCTCGGCGATCGAGCTGGTTCCGGGTCCGTTCGCCGGCGAAACCAACGCGTCGAACTTCGTGAAGAAGGTGACCGTGGATGCGGGCAGTGCCCTGGCCAAGTTCTCGGTTATTTCCTCCAGCGACGCAGCGGACTTCGACATGCTGGTGCTGACACCATCCGGCCAGCAGTTGCCGGCCGCAACGGCTTCGGCCAGCGAATCGCTGTCGGTGCCGAACCCGGCCCCCGGCGACTACTTCGTCTTCGCCAACCTCTACGCGAGCCCCAACAACCAGCCCACCAAGGCCTCTGTTGACGCCGCGGTCCTGGGGGCCAATGAGGGCAATGCCACGGTCACGCCCAACCCCATCAAGCTGGCCAACGGCAAGACGGGCACCATCTCCCTGAACTGGAACAAGCTGGAACCGGGTTCCTACATCGGCCGCCTGACCTTTGCCGGAACCAGTGAGCCGAGCTTCGTCACGGTGGTGGTGAACCCGGGTGGAACCGCAGTGGTACCTGATAACGAGGACCCGAAGAAGGACAAGAAGAACCGCGGCAAGATCCGTGGTGACGAACAGACCCAGGAGAACAACGCGGGCTAGTTCCCCGTTCTCCTGACGAACAGCAGTGGCCGGCGGAGACCCCGCCGGCCACTGCTGTGGTTAAGCGGAGTACCGCAGTGCGTCACGCTACGGGGATCCGTTCGCTGGCATCACCGGAAACCAGCAGCTGCAGGGCTTCGGCCGCGGGCGTGCCGGGATCGGCGGCGTACATCAGAACACGGTGTCCTGAGTCGTCGGGCAGGGTCAGGACTTCGAAGTGGAGTTCAATATCGCCTACCTCGGGATGATGCATGTACTTCACCCCGGACATACAGTTCTGCACCGGGTGCCGTGCCCACAGAGCGGCGAACTCATGGCTGTTCAGCGTCAACTCGCCCACCAGCGAAGCGAGCTCCGGATCCTCGGTGGCGCGGCCCGCGAGGAGTCGCAGGGACGACACAGCACGGGCGGCCTCGTCCTGCCATCGGCTGTAAAGCTCACGGGTGTGGTGGTCGAGGAACAACAGCCGCGTCATGTTGGGCCTCGTTGAAGGTTTCCAGGGTGCTGCGAAATCCAAATGGCCCGCCACGAGCCTGTGGCCAATCCGGTTCCACGCGAGGACTTCGCTGCGGCGTCCCAGGACGACGGCCGGCGTACCGGCCATCGACTCGATGAGGCGGAGTGTGCCGGGCCTAACCTTGTCCGGCTTGGTTGGGGTCCGCCTTTTGGTGGTTTCCGGCCGTGCCAGGTTGAAAAGGTGCGCGCGCTCGTCGGTGGTCAGGTTCAGTGCCCGGGCGATGGCGTCGATAACGGCTTCGGAGGCGTTGTTGCTGAGGCCCTGCTCCAAGCGCGTGTAGTAGGTGCTGCTGACGCCGGCCAGCATGGCCAGCTCTTCCCTGCGGAGGCCGGGTACGCGGCGGATGCCGTAATTAAGCAGGCCAACGTCCTCTGGCTGTAAGGCAGCTCTCCGGACGCGAAGGAACTCCCCAAGTTCACTTGGATTACTCATGGGCCCATTCTGCCGGTCCTTTGCCGCGCTGTCCTGTCACTGCCAGGGGTAGGCAGCAGGGGGTGTGGTTGATCCCCTGGGATTGGATGAACGTGGAGTTGTGAAGATGCCGTCCGCGGGCGGCAGCCCCTCCAGAGAAGGAACTTTCTCCATGACAACGCAACCGGAAGTCAGCACGGAACCCGGCGATTCCCCCTTGATTGAAGAAACCGGGCGGCCGGCCCAAGCTCCAGGGCGGATGAACGGCCGTCAGCGGCTGGCGCTCATTGTCCTGCTCACGGCAAGCTTTACCTTGGCCGTCGACTTCTCGATCCTCAACGTCGCCCTCCCGGCCATCGGCGCCGACGTCGGCTTCAGCCTTGAGAACCTTCAGTGGATCGCCACCGCGTTCGCGCTCTGCGCAGCCGGATTGACGCTGCTGTTCGGCCGGGTGGCGGACATCGTGGGCCGTCGCAGGATGTTCATCATCGGTATGGCCCTGCTGGGCGCGGCCTCGCTGGCCGGTGGCCTCGCCGCTGATCCCGCCCTGTTGCTCGTTGCGCGCGCAGGCCAAGGTATTGCGACGGCCATCGTCGTACCGGCGGCGTTGTCATTGCTTCTGGCCTCGTTCCCCGAAGGTCCGCTTCGGGACAAGGCGTTGGGACTGAACGGCTCCCTGATGGCCGCCGGATTCACCACGGGTGCCGTCCTCGGCGGGCTGCTGACGGACCTGCTCAGCTGGCGTTGGGCGTTCTTCCTCAATGTTCCCGTGGCCATCGCCGTGCTCAGTATTGCCCCCGTTGTTCTGGCCGAGAGCAAGCCGGCCACCAAGCTGAAGTTGGACGTTCCCGGAGCAATGACGGTGACCCTCGGCCTTCTGGCCCTGGTCTTCGGACTGACTAACGCCGCCGAGCACTCCTGGATCGATCCGGTCACTTTGGGGTCCCTCGCGGCAGCTGTGGTGTTGTTTGTTGCGTTTGTGGCTGTTGAACGCCGGGCAGCGTCACCGTTGGTTCCGCTGGACATCCTGAAGCGCTCCACGGTTGCGTGGGGCAACGTTGCCGGCATTCTTGCGTTCGTCACCGAGACGTCCCTGGTCTTCCTGCTGACGCTGTACCTGCAGCAGGTGCTCGGTTACACGCCCCTTGGCGCTGGTTTGGCCTTCGCGGTGCTCGGTCTCGGAACGGTGCTCGGCGGGGTTCTGGGCCCCAAGGTCATAGGAAAGATCGGCAACAAGAAGGCCATCGTCTACGGATTCATTGTCCAGGCCATGGCAACCGGCGCTCTTGTGCTGCTCAGTGCACACCCGGCCTCCATCGCCCTGCTGCTGGTTGCCACGTTCGTGGGTGGCGTAGCCAACCTCGTGGTCATTGTCGGGTTCATGGTCACCGCCACCTCCGGCTTGCCCGATGGGGAGCAGGGCCTTGCCACCGGGCTGGCAACCATGAGCCAGCAGATCGGCATCACCATGGGCATTCCGATCATGAGCGCCCTTTTCACTGCCCGGATTCTTGCCATCGGGAACAACGCCGCCCCGGCCGTGCTCAGCGGCGTCACCACGGCCATCGTGCTGAACGCTGGCTTGTGCCTGGCCACGGCCCTGGCAGTGGCCCTGTTCCTCCGCCGGCCGGTCCAAAGCGGCAGCTGAAAGGGTCCTTGGGAAGCGTTAGGCGTTGCCCGTGGAGCCCCCAGTGTTCCCCAGGAGTGCGGCCATGGTCTTCCAACGTGCGATCTCGCAGCCATCTGTCCGGCTGAACGCACTGTTGACCTTCCGGCCACGGAACCAGCCGGTCACCGTGGCCATTTGCGGACCGCCGTACTGTTGCGTGCAGATCCGGTCCGGCCGCGGCACGGGAAAGAAGATTTCCTCGCCGAACTGCTCGACGGCGGCCAGCGCCGCATGCGCGTCCGGCAGGTTCGAGTCCAATGAACCTTCGTCCGGAGACAGGACGCCATCGACGGACCTCAGCCTGAACTCCCGGGGTTCAGCGCCAGGTGCCTCTGTCAGCGTGACTTTGAGGTCGACGTCGTACGTGGTCTTTTCGGTGGAAACCATGGTTACCTTTCGCTGGTGGCGTCGGGTGCTTCAGGCTGCGGCCGGGAGTGCCTCGAGCAGCGGCCCTATTGCCTCAAGCACGCGGGCCCGCAGCTCCTGGGATTCGGCCGCGAAGGCCCGCTGGTACTCAACGTACTCGGCCTTGCCCTGCGGTGTCTCGATCCTGATGGGCGGGTAGCCCCATTCTTCGAGGTCGTAGGGGGACGCCTGCATGTCCATGGCACGGATGCGCCACGACAATTCGAAGCAATCCATCACCACTTCGCTGGGCAGCGCGGGCGTCAATTTGTAGGCCCACTTGTAGAGGTCCATGTTGGCGTGCAGGCAGCCCGGCTGTTCCATGGTGCGCTGGTTTTCCCGGGTGGGAGACAGCTCGTTGAGCGGGACTGCATCCGGGGTGTAGAAGCGGAACGCGTCGAAATGGGTGCAGCGGATGCGGTTCTTCTCCACCACCTCATCAGTGCCTTCCCCGCCGAGCCGTAACTGCAGGTACTCGTGGCGCAGCTCGAACTTCTCCTGCCGGTACACCATGGCCCATTCGTGGAGTCCGAAGCAGCCGAATTGTGCGGGCCGCATGGCGGTTCCCTGCAGGATGATGCCCGCGAAGCGGACCGCTTCGGCGCGCTGGTCCAGGAAACTTCCGCGATCAAAGGTGACCGCCGGCGTTCCGGGAGGGAGGCCGCCGGCGGCGAGCTGGCCGTCGTCGAGCGTGCGGTAGAACTTCCAGCCGGCCCGCTCAAGGGCGCGATCGCCGCTGAGGACTACGCCGTCGCCGGGATGCCAGCGGAGCAACTGCCCTGGCTTCTGGGTGTAGTAGGTGAAAAGGAAGTCCTCGACGGGGTGCTTTTGGCCCGCAGAACGGCGTGCGAGATACGGGTCCGCGTACCGGGCGACCCGGGCATGATGGGCAGCCTCCAGCCCGAGCCATTGCTCTTGGGGGAGGTGCGCCGGCCTAGGCTGCTCCACCGCTGGCACCAAGGATGACGCTGGCAGCATCCCACTGTGCGATCTGGCAGCCATCGGTCCGGCTGAACTTGACGTTGACTTCCCTGCCGTCCACTGAACCGGTGACGGTGGCTGTCTCCGGACCGCCGAATTGCATGGTGCAGTTCTGGTCCTTGGGTGTTGTCGGCGTCAGGAGGTTTGGATAGTTCTTCAAGGCTTCGCAGGCGGCCGCGGCGGTGGGGTGCTTGCTTTCGGCCGCCGGTACACCGCCTGCGCAGACCAGGGTGTAATTCTGTGGTGCTGCGTCGGCGGACGCCAGGAACGTGATGGAGAGTTCGGCATTGCCCTGCCCTGCCACGGTTCCGGGAAGGCTGGGCCCGGGATCACTGGGTCCGATGCTCGTGGGGACCTGGGTGGGGGTGCCTCCGGAGGTAGCGGACGACGACGGTGCTTGCGTCGCGCTGGTGGTGGCACTTGGGCTTGGGGTGCTTGTGCTGGGGCTCGTGTTATCGGGCGCTGGGGTGCCCGTGCAGGCTGCCAGTCCGGCTATGGCCAGGATTGCCAGTATGGACGCTGCCGCTGCGGGGCGTGCCTGTGTGGGACGTGCGAATCGCAAGCGCATGGAACCTCCTCGGTTGCTGCCATTTTACGCGGCTCCATGCTGGGTCGCGGCGATGAGGCCGGTCATTGCCTGGTGCAGCTCTGCCACTTCCTCGCGGGTGAGGTTGAGGCGTTCCCGTATCTCTCCCGGAACGGCCAACGCCTGTTCGCGGAGGGCGGCTCCCTTGTCCGTCAGTTTGATGGCAAGGGCCCGTTCGTTGCCCGGAACACGCTCGCGTGTGAGTAGTCCGGCTTCTTCCAGCCGGCGGAGCAGCGGGGAGAGGGTTGCCGGTTCGTGGAGGAGGGCGTCGCTGATGTCCTTGAGGGTCCGGGGGCTCCGTTCCCAGAGGGCAAGCATCACGAGGTACTGCGGGTGGGTCAGCCCCATCCGCTCAAGGACGGGCTTGTAGATGCCCACCACGCTTCGGGATGCCACGGTGAGGGCGAAGCAGAGCTGGCGCTCCAAGAGCAGGTCATCGGTGTCCGGGGTGGTTTCGCTGACTGTCGTCATGGCTTCCCTCCTTGGTGTGGTTTGGCTTGCTTCATCTTGCTTCATCGCCCATTAGTTAGTGCACTAATTGTTAGTGTACTATGGGTATGTCGAAACGGTCGAAACGCGTTGTCTACATAAAGGAGTCGATCGCCCGTGGCCAAGGAAACCTTTGCCCAGAAGTTCATGCACGCAACAGGTAAGCTGCGGGTTATTTTCGGCCCGGCGCACAGCAGCTCGATCGACCATGAGATGACCGAGGAAAACCGCCGCCTCCTGGCGCAGCGGCAGGCCGAGACCCAGCAGTGGGAAACCCTTCGCCGCCCGGATGGCAGCACGTACGTGGTCCCGCGGGATCCGGGGGACAAGTCGCTGCGGTAGCTATGCCCCCTGCTTGCCGGGTGAAGCGCCGAGGGCCAGCGAGAAATCCCTGGCCACCCTCGCCGCCAACACCCCCGCCTGGTCCAGGTGCCGGCCGAGCCGCTGTTTGGGCGCACTGACGTTGAAAGCGGCAACGATGCGTTGCTTGAAGTCATAGACGGGGGCGGAAACGCCCACCACGCCAATCTCGAATTCCTCGTCCACCACGGCGTATCCCTGCCGGCGGATCAGGGCAATCTCCGCCTTGAGGTCCGCGAAAGTCTGGATCTTTGATTTAAGCTCGCCCGCCGCGGGGCCTTGGCCGGCCTCCAAAGCAAGCGGGGAGAGGTCCCGTCGGTCAGGGCGTGCACCGGGATCGGCGGCCAGGGCGTGGGTGTCGTACCAATCCTTCAGCGCCGTCTCATCCCAATCGCTCACCAGTACCCGCCCGGCGGACGTGCTCCAGGCATCAACGCTTACCCCCTCCCAGCCGAGGGCCCTGTAAGTGTGGTTGGACATTTCGCTCTTCAATGTCAGTACCGTGCCCCCACGCAAAACGCAGAGGTGGGTTGTCTCGTGTGTGGCTGCCGAGACCCGCTTGAGGTAGGGGGCCGAGGCGCTGACCATCCTCGCCTCCGTAGTCCGGGCCGCCAACGCGTACAAGCCGTGGCCCAGGGTGTAGAGCAGGCTCTCCGGATCCCGGCTGACCAGGCCGGCCTCGGCAAGCGTGGCCAGTGTCCGGGAAACCTGGGCCTTGTCGCGGCCGGCAATTTCGGACACCTTGCTGACACCCAGTCCGTTGCTGGCGGCAGCTTCCTGGGAGCCCAGAATTTCCAGTAGTTCGAGGTCCCTGCGAAGCCCCGAAGAGTTGCGCCTGGGTGTGGCTGGTTCGTTCACGGGCACTCCTTTGTTGATCCGGTCACGGTTTGATCCTAACTGCACCGTGTTGACATTTCAACAACATGCATTGCGCAAAAGGGAACGTGCCTTTTACGGTTGTGTCATGGCTCACGGAGAAGTGAGCGCCGATCCTTTCCCCCAATGAAGTGAAAAGGAGGATCACGTTGAACGACTCTTTTCTGTCCGACCTCGGGCAGTTCCTCATCAAAAGATCGGCAGACATCGCCGAATCCGCCACCCAACATGTGCTGGTTGTCCTGGTTTCCCTGCTGATCGCAACCGTCATCGGTGTGGGGATCGGTGTCCTGGTGTGGGACCGGCCCATCAGCCGTTCCATGGCGATCGCCGGAGCCGGCGTCGGGCTGACCATCCCGTCCATGGCCCTCCTGGCATTGCTCATCCCGCTGCTGGGACTCGGCTGGACCCCCACCGTGGTGGGCCTGGCCTTCTACGCCTTGCTTCCCATCATCCGGAACACCGTGGTGGGGCTGCGCGAAGTGCCCTCTGCCGTTTCCGAATCTGCCCGTGGCATGGGGATGGGCCCCGTCAAGACGTTGTTCCGGGTCCAGCTGCCCATGGCGTGGCCCGTAGTCCTCACAGGAGTGCGGGTGTCCGCCCAACTGTCCATGGGCATCGCAGCCATCGCCGCCTACGTGGGCGGGCCGGGCCTCGGCGAAATGATCTTCAAAGGGCTTTCCAGCCTGGGATCGAAGAACGCCCTCAACTTCGCCGTCGTAGGAACCGTCGGCGTCATCATCCTTGCCCTGCTGCTGGATGGCGCCTTCGTGCTCATCCGCCGCGTCACTACCTCAAGGGGACTCCGTGTCTGAAACAAGCAACCGTCCGGCCGCCGGCGCCCGGATCGTCCTCAAGGACGTCACCAAAACGTACCCGGGCCAGGTGATTCCCGCCGTCGAAAGCTTCACCATGGACATCGCGCCGGGTGAACTGATCATGTTCGTGGGCCCGTCAGGCTGCGGCAAGACCACCACCATGAAGATGATCAACCGGATCATCGAACCCACCTCGGGCTCCATCACCATCGATGGGGAAGATGTCCTTTCCCTCAACCCGAACGAACTCCGCCGCCGGATCGGCTACGTCATCCAGCAAATCGGCCTGTTCCCGCACATGACCATCGCCGAGAACATTTCGGTGGTCCCTAAGCTCCTGGGCTGGGACAAGAAACGGACGCGGGACCGCGTGGAAGAGCTGCTGGCCGTCGTCGAACTCGATCCCAAAGTCTTCGCGAACCGTTTCCCGCGGCAGCTGTCCGGCGGCCAACAACAGCGCGTTGGTGTCGCAAGGGCTTTGGCCGCCGACCCACCCGTCATGCTCATGGACGAACCGTTTGGCGCCACTGACCCCATCACCCGCGAAAAACTGCAGACCGAATTCCTCCGGCTCCAGGAAAAGCTGAGCAAGACGATCGTGTTTGTCACCCATGACTTCGAAGAAGCAGTCCGACTCGGAGACCGGATCGCCGTCCTGTCCGAGCGCTCGCAGATTGAGCAGTTCGACACCCCGGCCAACATCCTGGCCAATCCGGCAAACGAGTATGTGTCCCAGTTCGTAGGCCACGGCGCGGCCCTGAAGCGGCTCAGCCTCATTCCGGTGCACCAGGCAAGGCTGGGTGCGGCCGTGGCCGGCGGCGGCATGACTGTACGCACCAGCGACTCCCTGCGTGACGCCCTGGATGCACTGGTTCTCTCGGGCGGCTTGCCGGTTGGTGTTGTGGACGAATCCGGCAGGACCGTTGGCTCCATCGACATCGAGAAGATCTCGGCCGTGCTGGGCGCAGAGATCCTGCCGCCTGCACTGACCGGGGGAGTCCGGCCGTGACCGCGCAGGCAACGCAGGACCTGGCGACCTCGTTCGGCACGGCTTCGAACCGCAAAGGCAAGTACTTCTCCTTCAAGCGGTTCGGTACGCCACTGGTCATCGCGGCGGCGCTGCTGGCCCTCGGCCTCTGGGTATCCTCGCTGCATCTGGATTCGATCGAGCTCCGGACCCTGAACTGGGACTACCTGTGGGACCGGACCCGTGAGCACCTGCTCTTGACGGTCACGGCGTCGGCGATCGTTGCGGCCATTGCCATCCCGGCCGGAATCGCGCTCAGCCGCGTGCGCTCCAAGGCAGTCCACGCCGTGGTCTTCGCGGTAGCCAACATAGGTCAGGCCACCCCTGCCATCGGCTTGGTCATCCTGCTCGCCATCGTTTGGAAGCTTGGCTTCGAAGTGGCGTTGGTTGGCTTGGTGGCGTACTCCATCCTTCCGGTGCTGCGCAACACTCTGGTGGGCCTGGAGCAGGTGGACCGCAACCTCGTGGAAGCCGCCCGGGGGATGGGCATGCGCCCCACACAGGTTCTCGCGAAAATCGAGCTGCCACTCGCCATTCCGGTCATTGTGGCAGGACTCAGGACCGCCTTGGTGTTCTGCGTCGGCGTCGCCACCGTGGCCACCTTCATCAACGCGGGAGGTCTGGGCGACATGATCGTGAACGGCCTCAAACTCCAGCGTTGGCCGGTCCTCATCACGGGAGCCGTTGTTGTCTCCTGCATTGCACTCACCATCGATTGGCTCGCCGGGCTGGCTGAGGACCTCCTCAAGCCCAAGGGCATCTGAAAACATCCCCGTACATCAAGGACGTAGAAACCATGAAGAAACCATTGTTGGCCATCCTGGCCACCGGACTTGCCGCCACGTTGAGCCTGAGCGCTTGCGGAGGCTCGGCCTCTTCCAGCAGCGCCGAGGCCAAGGGCAACGAATTGCAAGGCCTTACGGGCGTCATTGGAGCCAAGGACTTTTCCGAGCAGTTCATCCTGGCGCACATCACCAGCCAAGTGCTGAATGCCCACGGTGCAGACACCACCACCAACACCAGCGTGGTGGGCTCGGCCAACGTCCGCACGGCTTTCGAAACCGGCCAGTTCGCCGGCTACTGGGAGTACACCGGTACCTCGTGGATCACCTACAACAAGCAGACCACGCCCCTGAAGGACAAGAAGGAGATGTTCGACGCCGTGAAGGCAGCCGATGCCAAGAAGGGCATTGCGTGGCTGGACCCGGCACCGCTGAACAACACGTACGCCTTCGCCATCCGCGAGGACAAGGCCAAGGAACTGGGCATCGAGTCGCTGTCCGACGTAGCCAAGCTTCCTGCCAGCGAACAGACGTTCTGCGTGGAAAGCGAGTTCTCCACCCGTGACGACGGCATGCCCGGACTCCGCAAGGAATACGGAATCAGCCCGGACGCCAAGGTCTCCATGCTGGACACCGGCGTCATCTACACGGCAACGGAGAAGGGACAGGATTGCAACTTCGGCGAAGTTTTCGAGACTGACGGCCGGATCTCCGCGCTGAAGCTCAAGGTCATGAAGGATGACAAGCAGTTCTTCCCGATCTACCAGGGCGCACTGACCATCAAATCGGACATGCTGGCCAAGTACCCGGCCGTCTCCGACATCATGGCCAAGGTTTCCCCGAAGCTCACCACCGAGGTCATGCAGCAGCTGAATGCGAAAGCCGACGTGGACGGCGAAGACCCGGACGACATTGCCAAGGAATGGCTCGAATCCGAAGGACTGATCTGACAATGACTGAAAACCTCCAGATCGGCGAGTCCTTCATTGGGGACGGCGTCAATGCAGCGCACGTCAATACCGTCCTCGGACACCGGAGTGGTCCTGCCGGAACTGCGTGGGCCACGGCCTTGGCCTCACCGAGTGCCGGCCACGTTCCGTTCGTCGCCGTGCTCCGGCCCTCGCTCCCGGTGAAGCCGCTCACCCTCTTCGTCACCAAGGCCGCACCGGCCAATGACCTGCACGGCAACCTCATCTGGGGTGCGGCGCAGGCAGGAATTGCCGCAGGCGTAGCGGATGCCGTCGCCGACGGCATCCTCACCGACGAACAGGCGGACTCGCACGCGTTGATCGCCGCAGTGTGGGTGAACCCGCAAGCGGACGACGACGACGCCGTCTACCGCAATAACCGTGAGTCGGTCCGGACTGCTTTGGAGAACGGGGCCAAGAACCTCCCCTCCACGGCAGAAGTGATCGAAGCGCGCCACTCCCCGTCCAATCCCTTCTTCACCCCGCGAGGCTGACAGCAATGAAGATCACCGCAATCCGGCTGACCCGCATGGTCCTGCCCCTGGACCCGCCGTTCAACGCCGCCTGGGATCCAGAACCCCGCACCTCCTTCCCTGCAACTTTGGTGGAGGTGGAAACCGACGAAGGCATCACGGGCGTCGGCTCAGGCGACACCATGGACGGCTTCGAAGCCTATGAACACCTGTTCATCGGCACCGACCCGCTGGCCATCCTGAACCAGGTCCGGCGCATCGAAACCATCAACTTCCATGGTGGCCGTTACTGGCCCCTTGAAGCCGCCCTGTGGGACATCATCGGCCAAGTCGCGGGCCTCCCCGTGGCCACGCTCTTCGGCGGAGCCAAGGACCGACTGGTTGCCTACGCTTCCTCCGGCGAACTCAAGGCGCCCGCAGCCCGGGCTGAGTCCGCGCTTGCCGCCAAAGAACGCGGCTTCAAGGCCATGAAGATCCGTATCGCCCGGGACCGCCTCGAAGAAGGCGTCGAATCCGTACGGGCCGCCAGGGAAGCCGTGGGCAACGACTTCGACCTCATGGTGGACCTCAACCAGATGTGGCGCATGAGCGGCGACATCGAACCCGCGCTGGAACTCGCCAAGGTTCACCGCCTCGCATCCCAGTTGGCTGAACTGGATGTCCGCTGGCTCGAGGAGCCCCTTCCGCAGGCCGACATCAAGGGCGCACAGCGTGTCCGCGAACAGACCGGCATCCAGGTCTCGGGCGGCGAGATGGTCCGCAGCATGCCGGAAATGATGGCCCTCATCGACGCCGATGCCTACGACATCTACCAGCCGGACGTCGCCCTGGCAGTGGGCATGTACCGCGCCCGCCAGGTAGCCGAAACCGCAAACCTGAAGCACCGCTTCTTCACACCGCACACGTGGAGCAACGGACTTGGCCTGCTGGCCAACCTGCACGTAGCCGCGGGTGTGGATGCGGGTCCATACTTGGAATTCCCCTATGACCCACCGGGCTGGACTCCCGAGCGCCGCGACTTCTTCATGGAGCCGCTGGACATCGACGACGACGGCATGCTTCGTGTTCCGGACCTGCCGGGCCTGGGCGCCGTCATCGACTACGACGCCGTCAAGAAGTACTCGGTCTAAGGAACCGCCATGACACTCAGCAAGAACGACTGGGTTGAGCGGGCGGCCGCCCAGCAGCCACGCACGGGGCTGTACATCGACGGCGGCTTCCGCCCGGCCCGCAGTGGCGAAACATTTCCCACGGTTTCCCCCAGGGACGGTTCCATGACGGCTCACGTAGCGGCCGCCGGGGAACAGGACGTGGACGACGCCGTCCAGGCCGCGCACCGTGCCTTCGTAAACGGAGTATGGTCACGGACGGACCGCCGCCACCGGCAAGCAGTCCTCACCCGCCTCTCGGACCTCATCCTGGAAAACCTCGAGGAACTCGCCCTCCTGGAGTCCACCGATGCCGGCCACCCAATCAGCGACGCGCTCGCCGTCGATGTCCCCAGCTGCGCCCGGACCTTCCGCTGGTACGCGGAGGCTTTGGACAAGGTCTACGACGACGTCGCACCCACCCCGCGGAACGCGCTCGCGGTCATTTCCCGGGAACCGCTTGGCGTGATCGGCGCTGTGGTTCCCTGGAACTACCCGTTGATCATCACGTCCTGGAAGGTGGCTCCTGCGCTCGCGGCCGGGAACTCGGTGGTCCTCAAGCCCTCGGAGCAGACCAGCCTCACCGCGCTCCGCCTGGCCGAACTCGCCACTGAAGCGGGCGTTCCGGACGGCGTGTTCAACGTCGTCCCCGGCCTCGGCCACGTCGCGGGCGCCGCCTTGGGCCGGCATGACCTCGTGGACAAGATCACCTTCACGGGCTCGCCGGAGGTTGGCCGGTACTTCCAGCGCTACGCCTCCGAATCGAACGGCAAGCAGGTGGCGTTGGAGCTCGGCGGCAAGTCGCCACAGGTGGTTCTTCACGACGTCGGAGACATCGCCGCGTGCGCGTCCGCCGTGGCCTGGGGGATCTTCTACAACGCGGGGCAGACCTGCCACGGCGGGTCCCGGCTTCTTGTGGATGAACGTGTCCACGACGAGTTGCTGGAGGAGGTCATCAAGGTAGGGCGTTCGCTGCAGCTCGGCGACCCGCTGGATCCTGCCACGCAAATCGGCACGATCATTGATGACCGGCAGCTGGACAGCATCCTGCGGTACTACGGGATCGCGGAGCAGGAAGGCATCGTGGTGGCCTCCGGCGGCACCCAAGTCCACCCTGCCGGCGTCGAACATGGCTACTACCTGGAACCCACAGTCCTGGACCGGGTCAACAACGCCGGCCGCATCGGCCAAGAAGAGATCTTCGGGCCGGTACTGGCGGTATCGACGTTCCGTGGCGCGGCTGAGGGCATCCGTATGGCCAACGACACCAAGTATGGACTGGCCGCCAGTGTGTGGACGCAGGACATCACCAAGGCGCATACCGCTGCCCGCGAACTTCGTGCCGGCACCGTATGGGTGAACACTTTCGATGTCGCGGACATCATCACGCCCTTCGGCGGTTTCAAGGAATCCGGGTTCGGCAGGGACCGTTCCCTGCACGCCCTGGACGCCTACTCCGCACTGAAAACAACCTGGATCAACCTGGGCGACGCCGCCCTGGACGACTAGCCACGACCCAAAGACTCAAGGAAAAGCAATGACTACAACCGCGCACGAAGCGGCACTTAGCACGGAACCCCTGCTGCCGGGGACTGCCCGCATCGGGTTCATCGGCCTCGGCAACATGGGCTCGGGCATGACGCGCAACCTCCAGGCCGCCGGTTTCCACCTGATCGTCAACGACGTCCGCAAAGAATCCGCCTCCGAGCTCCTCGCCAACGGCGCAGAGTGGGCGGATGACGCAGCGGCAGTCGCCGCCGGCTCCGACGTCGTCATCACCATGCTCCCCACGCCCAAGCATGTGGAGACCGTCGCCATGGGACCCGGCGGCATCCTTGCCGGACTGCCCGACGGCGGCACGTGGGTGGACATGTCCACCTCGGTTCCGGAGGTGGCCAACAGGGTTCGCGAAGCCGGCTCGGCCCGCGGCATCCGCGTCCTGGATGCACCCGTCAGCGGCATGTCCGTCGGCGCCGCGAACGGGATGCTGCAGATCTTCATCGGCGGCGACGCGGCCGACGTCGAACGCCTCCGTCCCGTGTTCGAAGCGATGGGCGATCCGGAGCGAATCCTGCATGTAGGCGGCCGCGGTGCCGGCTACGCGGTGAAGCTCATGATCAACCAGCTGTGGTTCTCGCACCTGGTAGCCACCGCGGAAGTCCTGAGCACTGGCGTCAAGGCGGGTGTGGACCTGGAAGTCCTGCGGCAGGCGCTCATCGCCAGCCCGGCGAATTCCAACTTTGTGGAGAACGACGTCCTGTCCATCCTCAACCACGGCGACTACGACGAAGGCTTCGCGATCGCCCTGGCCTGCAAGGACCTCGGCTTGTCCGTGGATCTGGCCCGCTCGGTGGGTGTGCCCATGGAGTTGTCCGGCCTGGTGGAGCAGCTCTACCGCCGGGCCAAGGCGCTCTACGGCGACAAGGCCGGCGAGATGACCCCGGTGAAACTTTACGAAGACGCCATTGGCGTGCAGTTGCGGACGCCCGTACAGGCAGCCGGCATCGCAGCAGAAGGAGCTTGACCATCATGCAGACACGTATGCAGATCCACGCCGAGCTGGCCTCCACGGAGCTGACGCTCGATCCGAAGCCCACCGCTTACTTTGGGCGCGGCCGCGTGGTTGAGATTGGCGGGATTGTTGCCGGGTTTGGCGCGACGTCGGCCCTCATCGTCACCGACCCTTTCCTTGCCACCACGGACGTTGTTGCGGCTGTGCGGGCGTCCTTGGAATCAGCCGGGCTTTCTGTTTCCGTCTTTGACGGTGTGACTCCGAACCCCACCACCACGTGCGTGGATGCCGGCTCGGACCAAGCCGCAGCCTCGGGAGTTGATGTCCTGGTCCCTGTTGGCGGGGGATCGTCCATGGACGCGGCCAAGGGCATCTCGCTGGGTGCCGTCAACCCGGCCAGGGGAGCGGGGCTGGACTACAGCAACCACTTCGAGAACCCGGCCCTGCCGATTGTTGCCGTACCCACCACCGCTGGCACCGGTGCCGAGGTCAACGCCTTCGGCGTGGTCACGGACGTTGACGCACACCGGAAGTTCTATGTGGGCCACGCCTCCGCTTTGCCGAAGGCCGCGGTGCTGGATCCCGAACTGACCCTTGGACTCCCGCCGAAGGCCACTGCGGCCACCGGCATGGACGCGCTCACGCACGCCATCGAGTCCTACTCCTCCATCCGACCGAACCCGTACTCAGATGGCATTGCCTTGCAAGTGGTCTCCATGGTGGCCGAGTTCCTGCCTCGGGCCGTGGCCGACGGGTCGGATCTTGAGGCCCGGTCCCAATTGCTCCTGGCCTCGCACATTGCCGGCGTTGGCTTCTCCCACACCGGCTTGGGCCTGGTGCACGCCATCGCCCACCCGCTCGGTGGCCGCTTCAACATCCCGCACGGCCTGGCTTTGTGCCTCGTGATCGAGGACGTCCTCCGCCACAACCTGCGCAACCGGCTGGACCGGACCGCCAGGCTGGCCTTCGCGCTTGGGGCGGGAGACACCGCGGCGACCGTCGAACAGAACGCGGAGGCCGCCGTCGCGGCTGTTGCCACGCTGGCGCGGGAGGTGGGCATGACAGCCCGGCTGGCCGACTTCGGCGTAAGTGAAGGCGACCTCGACTCCCTGGTGGAGGACACCCTGGCCGACGCCGTCATCAACAACACCCCGGTGCCGCCCACCGCCGTCGAAATCCGCACGATCCTCGAGAAAGCGCTCTAAGTGGAAAACACCCTGACTTTTGATTCGGCACTCACGGGCGCCGAGCGGGCGTTCGTTGAGTCCCTGCCCACGCAGCTTTACATCGACGGCCAGTGGACAGACGCGTCCGACGGCGGAACATCGGCTGTGGAGGACCCCTCCACCGGCGCTGTCCTCACCAGGATCGCTGACGCGTCTCCCGCTGACGGCGAGCGGGCGTTGGCTGCTGCTGCCAGGGTCCAGGAGTCCTGGGCGGCGACCCCGCCGCGCGAGCGTGGCGAAATCCTGCGCCGCGCCTTCGAACTCGTTACTGCCCGGGCCGAAGACTTCGCCTTGGTGATGACCCTCGAGATGGGCAAGCCGCTGGCCGAATCCAGGGGCGAAGTGGCCTATGGGGCCGAGTTCCTGCGCTGGTTCTCCGAGGAAGCGGTACGGGTTTCGGGCCGCTACTCCACGGCACCGGACGGCAAGTCCCGGCTGCTCGTGACCAAGCGGCCTGTGGGGCCGTGCTTGTTCATCACGCCGTGGAACTTCCCGTTGGCGATGGCTACCCGGAAGATCGCCCCGGCCATTGCCGCCGGCTGCACCATGGTCCTCAAACCGGCCAACCTGACCCCGCTGACGGCCTTGCTGTTCACCAAGGTCCTGGAGGAAGCAGGCCTTCCGGCAGGCGTCCTGAACGTCATACCCACCACCCGACCGGGTGACGTCACAGGGCCCCTCATCCGGGACAGCCGCCTGCGCAAACTCTCGTTCACAGGATCAACCGGCGTGGGCCAGCAGCTCATCGCTGACTCGGCGCACCAAGTGCTCCGGACCTCCATGGAACTGGGCGGCAACGCGCCATTCCTGGTCTTCGAGGATGCGGACCTGGATGCAGCAATTGATGGCGCTGTGGTGGCCAAGCTCCGGAACATGGGGGAGGCCTGCACGGCCGCCAACCGGTTCATTGTCCACGATTCGTTGGCTTCGGAGTTCAGCGCCCGCTTGGCCTCGCGGATGTCCTCGTTGGTGCTGGGGCGGGGTTCGGCCGAAGGGACGAATATTGGGCCGCTCATCGATGCCAAGAGCCGCGCCAAGGTTGATGAGCTTGTGCGGGACGCCGTTGGCCGTGGGGCAACCGTGCTGGCAGGTGGGGCTCCGGCCGGGGGAGAGGGGTATTTCTACCCGCCCACAGTCTTGGTCGATGTCCCGGCGGATGCTCGGATCCTTGCGGAAGAGGTCTTCGGGCCGGTGGCTCCCGTGGTCAGCTTCTCGAGCGAAGACGAGGCCATTGCGCTGGCCAATGACACCGAGTACGGCCTGGTGGCCTATGCCTACACACGGGACCTCAACCGGGGTATCCGGCTCGCCGAAAAGGTGGACGTGGGAATGTTCGGCCTCAACACGGGCATCGTCTCCAACCCCGCTGCCCCCTTCGGCGGAGTGAAGCAGTCCGGACTTGGCCGGGAGGGCGGCTTTGAGGGCATCGAGGAGTTCCTTGAAACCCGTTACATCGGCATCGCGGACCCCTCCTGATGCTTCGTATTTTGGTCACGGGCGGCACCAGCGGGATCGGTGCCGCCCTGGTCCGGGAATCCCTGCGTGCCGGTCATTCCGTCTTCACCACCGGCCGTGACGCCGGGAAGTTGGCGGCGTTCCTGGAATCGTGCTCCAGCTTGGGACACGTGGGTGGCGCCGTGGCGGATGCCGGGGACTGGGAGCAGACATCTGCGGCAGTCACCGCGGCCGCGGAGTCTCTTGGCGGACTGGACGTTGCGGTGGCGAACGCCGGGTTCTCCTCTCCTGGCGACCTGGCCGACGGCGATCCGGACCGTTGGCGGGACATGGTGCTCACCAACGTCTATGGTCCGGCGATCTTGGCCAAGGCTGCCCTGCCGCACCTGCTGGAGAGCCGGGGCCACATGGTGCTGATGGGCAGCACGGCAGGACGGAAGGTTTACCCCGGGAACCTCTATACCGCCACCAAGTGGGCCGTGACAGGCTACGCGGAGTCGTTGCGGCAGCAAGTGGTGGGGACGGGAGTGCGCGTGCTGCACATCGCCCCGGGCCATGTGGACACTCCGCTGTGGAAGGAGGCTCCCGATGCCTTCATCCCGCCCGAGTCCGTGGCCGGGACCATGCTGTGGGCACTTTCCCAGCCACCCGGCGTCGACGTTTCGGAAGTCATGGTCCGGGCAACGGGCCAGGCGTTCTAGGCGCCTTTTCCTGCCCTCAGGCGTAAAATTGGCACACTGGTACGGCGCTCACCGGACCTGCCGTTTTTCATTCTCCTGTGGAGGGGAGGTGGAAGAAATGGGACGCAAGTTGGAAGGCTTCCAGCACGTGACCGAGAGGTTGCAGTTCGTTTTCGGCCCCGCGACACACGGCGACACGGACGCGCCTGTGGTGCACAAGCACGATGACTTTGAGACGGCCTCGGAGGAAGACCTCAAGCACTTTGATGTCGAAACGGATTCCGAGGGGCACCACTACGCTGTCCGGAATGATGACCCCGGGCCAACCAGCACGGATTACAGCATGAAATGAGTTGAAGGATGGGGCCGGTCCGCGGGGACCGGCCCCTCTGCTTTCGTGTTTCCATCAGCATGCTTATCATTGAGTGGCAGGGTCAATACCGTCTGGGTCAGGGGGCAAACATGAGTTTCCAGGATGATGCCGCGAGGATTCCGGCAGGTCCGGCTCCGGGCCAGAGAGCCGTCCCGCCGCCGGTCGCAGAATCTGCCCGGCCCACACGGACGGCGGCTGTCTGGGCTGCCGTGGCAGTCGGGCTGGTGGTACTGGTTCTGCTGATCGTCTTCTTCGTCCAGAACCAAGACACGGTGACCGTGCGCTTCTTCGGCCTGCAGGGTTCTTTGGCCTTGGGCACCACATTGTTTATCGCCGCGGTGGGTGGCGGGGTGCTCGTTGCTCTGGCCGGGGGTGCCCGGATCCTCCAGCTGCGGATCACCAACCATCGCCGCAAGCGGGCTGTTAGCCCTGGCGGGACCATTGGAGGGCCGGGGCCGAGGCCGTGAGCCGCTGATTAAGTGCGGAAGGACCGGAGCTTGTGCTCCGGTCCTTCCGCAGTTAATTCCCGACGGCGGCACTCCCTGACGACGATCAGACCGCCCGGGTGGTGGGTCGTCTTAGCCTTCGCAGTCAGTGCAGTAGGCGACGCCATCCTTTTCGCGGGCAATCTGCGAACGGTGGCGGACCAGGAAGCACGAGTTGCAGGTGAACTCGTCGCTTGCCTGCGGGATGACCTGGATGACGAGTTCCTCAGCGACGATTTCGCCGCCGGGGCCGTTGGCGTCAAGGCCATCGGTCTCGTCGAGTTCCAGCACAACGCTCTTGGCTGTAGGGGCGCTGGCGGACTGGAGGGCCTGGAGGGACTGCTCCTGGTTTTCTTTGACGTCTGTGCGGAGTTCGTCGTAATCGGCTGCCACTTGTTTATTTGCCTCTTCAGATAGGGGAGTTACGGCTATGCAACGTACAGCATGCCATGAAAATTCCATACCATACCGTAAAGAAGCGACATGTGGGGAAAACCACGGTAGATGTGCGTCATGTTTCGGCGATCCGTGTGGTTGAGTCGCGGACCACCAGTACAGGCTCCATCACGTAGTGCTCAGCGCGCTCGCCGGTGAGGATCTGCTGGTGGAGCATGGTGAACGTCGCGATGCCCAAGGCGCGGAAGTCCAGCTTCATGGTGGTCAGGGGCGGGGAGAAGTACGCGGCCGCCGGCATATCGTCCACGCCCACGATGGAGTAATCCCGTGGCGCGCGGATCCCGCGCCGTTCCATGGCGCTCATGAAACCCAGGGCAATCTCGTCGTTGCTGGCGAAAACGCCTGTGAAGGCTCCCGGGTCGGCGAGTTCGCCTGCGAGGTACCCGGAGTCGGAAGACCAGTCCTTTGCTGCCGACAGCACGCGGGGCCTGAGTTGGGCGCTTTCCATGGCATCGCGATAGCCGCGTTCACGCTCGCGCGCCTCGTTGCGGGTGCCGGGTCCGGCTATGTGGATGATGTCCCGGTGGCCGAGCTCGATGAGGTGCCTGGTGCCTCCCCAGCCGGCAGCATGGGAGTCCGTTCCTGCCGAGCCCTCCGCGGATTGCAGTTCCGAGATGGTGATCAGGGGTAGCGACTGGTCCCAGTCGGAGATGAGCTTCTCGACTCCCGGGAGCGGCGTAGAGACAATGACGCCATCCACTTGGATCGACTTGAAGTGGTCCAGGGCCCGCCGCGCGTCGGCTTCCCAGCCGACTGCTTCAAAGTCCAGGTCGAGGGCGGCGATGGTCAGTGTCACATTGGCCTCGCGGGCGGCAAACCCCAATCCGGTCAGGGCCTCGGAACTGCCGTAGTTGAAAGCGCCCATGGTGAGCACGCCGACGGAGTTGGTCCTGCTGGTCCGCAGGGAACGGGCCGACTGGTTGGGAACGTAGCCCAACTCCTCGATGGCTGCCGTGATCTTCGCCCGCGTCTCCGCCCGGACGTAGCCAACACCCGTGAAGTACCGCGAGACCGTCTGGGCGGAGACCTCGGCGAGCCTCCCGACGTCGGCCATGCTGGGCCGCGCTGCGGCCCGTGACTTTGCCATGTTCCACTCCTGTCCAAGACCAGTCAGGTCGCTGATCACAACAAGTTTACGATCACCTTCCAACGGTAGGTGGCTCAGGGCTGGCAAGTCGCGGACAGTTCTTGATTGAGGGCTTACAGGCTGGCAAGCGCCACGATTGATTCGAAAGAATATTGGTCAACCGGTTGACGTAAGTTATCGTAAACCCACATACTCGTTATGGGCTAGATCACACAGTGACTTCAGCACCCTCAACCCAAACTACGAAAGGACGCGAAGATGCGTTTGTTCGCAAAGGCGGCTGCCGCCGTCGCCGCGGTAGCACTTCTCGCAGGATGCAGCGGTGGCGGATCCAGTGCTTCCGGAGGCGGAACCACCACCCTCGAGTGGTGGACCATCAACCTGACGGCCCCGGCAGCCAACGAAGCGGTGAACAAGATCATTGCCGACTTCGAAAAAGAGAACCCGGACATCAAGATCAAGCTGACACCCCGGGCCGTGGACGCGCACAAGGATGCGCTGCGCACGGCGATCGGAACGTCCGCTGCGCCGGACATCTACGACTACTGGGCCGGTCCCGGCCTCGGCGGCGAACTGGTCAAAGCCAACGCCAGCGCGGACCTCACGGAGTATTACAAGCAATACAAGTGGGACGAACGGTTCTCCGAAGCTGCGCTTGCCCCCGTGACGCAGTATGGCGGCTACCACGGTGTTCCGTGGAAGCTCAACGGAGAAGCGATCTACTACAACAAGAAGCTCTTCGCGCAGGCCGGGATTACGCAGACACCCAAGACGCTGGACGAGTTGGATACGGCAGCCCAAAAACTGAAGGATGCCGGCATCACACCCATCCAGTTCGGTGGCACGGTCAACTGGCACGTCATGCGACTCCTGGACACTTTCCTTGAAGGCAAGTGCGGATCGGAGAAGTTCGACAAGCTGGTCACCAAGCAGGCCAACTGGGGCCAGGAGCAGTGCGTCACTGATTCCTTCACCGAACTCCAGAAGTGGTCCAAGGACTACTTCAACTCCGGGTTCATCGGCATCAACAACGATGAGTCCTCTGCACTGTTCTACGGCGGCAAGGCAGCCATGGCCCTGGAAGGTGACTGGTTCAACGCCAGCATCGAAGGCCAAAAGATGAACCTGGACGATGTTGGGGTCTTCAGCCTCCCCACCGGCACCAACCGCTTGTACGGCTTCGAGCAGGCCCAGTACATCACCAAGGACAGCAAGAACAAGGACGCCGCCGCGAAGTTCCTGGACTACTTCACGTCCAAGGCTGTCCAGCAGGAAACCCTGGGACTGTTCGCGGTGCAGTCAGTCAACAAGGAGGTCACCCCGGACGCGGCGAAGGCCACCCCGCTGACCACCGCCTGGGACGGCATCTTCAAGGACGCCAAGGGCCTGTACATGAACAATGACCAGAACCTGAACCAGTCCCAAACCCGCGAGTACTGGCGGATCCAGAACCTCGTGGCTACCGGCGGCCTTGACCCCAAGCAAGCAGGCGCCGACATGCAGAAGTTCCTGGACTCAAGCCAGTAATCCGGTCCCTGCGGTGTGGCCGCCGGCGTTCCCCGCGGCGGCCACACGCACCCACTTTCAGACAAGAGATCAAAGGCGAAATCCCTTGACAAAGCTCACAGATACGCGCTTCACCGCCCAGTTGCCGGCACCGCGAAGCCGTCCACGCCAGAAGAAGAACCTGGTCCAACGCATTGGCAAGGGTGGCTTCATTGCCTCCCTGCCGTTCCTCGCACCGGCACTGGCTGCCTACGTCGTCTTTGTCATCGCACCGATGATCAGCGCCGTCCGTCTCAGCCTCTACCAATGGTCCGGCTACAACACAGACCCCCAGGTATTCGTCGGCTTCAAGAACTACGTACGGCTCTTCACCCAGGACCCGGTGTTTTGGACGTCGGTGCAGAACACCGTCATCTGGGTGATCCTGTCCATCATCATCCCTACCTCGCTGGGCCTGGTCATGGCCTTGGCGTTGAACCAGCCCCTGGTTGGCAGGAACCTCTTCCGTTCCGTCTTCTACATTCCCGGCGTCCTGGCACCCATCGCGGTGGCGAACATGTGGCGCTGGATGTACAACCCCAACTACGGTGTCTTCAGCGAAATTTCCAAGACCCTTCACATCGGGGACGGCTCCGGGGTGACGTTCCTGAGCGACCCAAGGGTTGCCATCTACGCCGTCTTCGCAGCCTTCGTCTGGCAGATTGCCGGCCTCAACATGGTGCTCTTCCTGGCAGGACTGCAGGGTGTGTCCAAGGAACTGGTGGAGTCCGCACGTTTGGACGGCGCCAACAACTGGCAGGTCTTCAGGAACGTGACCCTCCCGGCCCTTCGGCCAACGGTGGTGATCGTCATGGTCCTCACGATCGTCCACTCCATCAAGGTCTTCGACCTGATCGTTGGCATGACCGGCGGCGGCCCGGCACAGTCCTCGCAAGTGCTTGCCCTCTGGTCCTACACCCAGTCCTTCCTCAACCACGACTTCGGCCTCGGCAACGCGGTGGCAACAGTGCTGCTGATAGTCACCCTCATCCTCGTGGTTCCTTACCTGATCTGGTCCACCAAAGGAGCTGACGACCACCGATGAGCACCGCGACACTGACCCGAAGCCGCGCCAACAGCGGCACCAAGTTGCCCAAGCACCCCCGCGACTATGTCCGGATCGGTCTCTGGATCGCCCTGGCGATCGTCATGGTCATCTGGGCCATGCCCATGGTCTTCGTCTTCCTGACCTCCATCAAGAGCGAAGCCGATATCTTCTCCACGTCCTCGTTCGCCATCCCCGGAGCCCCGGAATGGGAGAACTACGCCGAGGCCCTGGCAACCGGCAATCTGCTCACCGCTGGCGGCAACAGCCTGCTCATCGCCTTGGTGAAAGTACCCGTTGGCCTGTTCATCGCCGCCGCGGCCGCTTTCGCACTTTCACGGATCCGGTTCAAGTACGACACCCTGATCCTCGGCGCCTTCGCCCTGGGCTCCATGGTCCCCATCCAGGTGGCACTTGGCCCACTGTTCAAGACCATCCTGGACATGGGTTTGCTGAACAACCCCGTGGGAGTCATCCTGCCGTACATCGGTTTCGGCCTGCCCATGCAGGTGTTCATCCTGCACGGCTTCTTCAGCCAGGTACCCAAGGAAATCGATGAAAGCGTCCGGGTCGACGGCGGCGGCAACATCCGGCTTTTCCTGCAGTTCATCCTGCCGCTGTCCAAGCCGGCCCTGGCCGCACTGTTCATCCTGGACTTCGTGGCCACGTGGAACGAATACGCGATCGCCTTGGTGATCCTGCAGAACAAGGCTTCGCAGACCGTGCCGCTGGCCATCCAGTCGTTCCAATCGCAGTTCACCAGTTCCTACGGGCCGCTGAACGCCTTCACCATCATGTCCATCCTTCCCGTCCTGATCATCTACTTGCTCTTCCAGCGCTACTTCGTCCAAGGCATGTTCAGCGGCGCCGTCAAGGGCTGACGGCCCGCACCTGAACCACCCGGAATCCTGAAAGGAACCATGTCTACCTTCACCCCAGACACTCCGCTTTTCGACGTGATGCGCGACGCCTCCGCGCACCGGATCATCTCCGCGGAAATTCCCGAACTTGCGGGCAACCCGATCCTGCACACCCTGTACCACTACCCGCTGGGGCTCATTCTGGGCACCGAAGAGCGCCTCCGGGACGATGCAGTGCGCCGTGCCGACATCCTGGCAAGGATCACCGCGATCGACCCGTCGCAGACGCCCGCCCTGCCGTCGTCGAACGTGTCCCTCCCGCAGCCGGACTATGAAGCGGACAGCACCACGGAGGGCAGCGCGAAGGTCAGCTTCGCCGCGACGGCCGCGAAATGGTCGCCGTTCGAAGTGGAGCTCAAGGGGCCCGAACACGGCAACCCGTTCACCGACGTCGAACTTTGTGCGGACTTCACCAGCGGCGGCACCAAGCTCACCGTTCCCGGTTTCTACGACGGCAACGGCACCTACCGGATCCGCCTGCTGGTCCCGGAAGCCGGGCACTGGACCTTCACGACGCGCAGCAACGCCCGTTCGCTCAACGGCATCGGTGGAACGTTCGACGCCGGTCAGGCCGCTTCGCGCGGTCTGGTGCGGGTCGCCGATCAATTCCACTTCGCCTACGACGACGGCACCCCCTACCTGCCGATCGGCACCACCTCTTACGTGTGGACCCACCAGGGCGACGCCCTGGAGCAGGAGACGCTGGAAACCCTGGCCAAGGGCCCGTTCAACAAGATGCGCATGTGCGTGTTCCCGAAGTCGTACCTGTTCAACGAGAACGAACCGGAGATCTACCCCTACGAGGGATCGGTTGCCGCCGGCTTCGACTACCTGCGTCCCAACCCCGTTTTCTGGGCGCATCTGGAGCGCCGCATCGACCAGTTGGAGGAACTGGGCATCGAAGCGGACCTGATCCTTTTCCACGCCTACGACCGTTGGGGTTTCTCCACCATGAGCCCGGACCAGGACGATCTTTTTGTGAAGTACGCTGTTGCGCGGCTGGCCTCCAAGCGAAACATCTGGTGGTCCCTGGCCAACGAATACGACCTCATGTTCGAGAAGTCCACCGAGGATTGGGAACGCTTCGCGGACATCGTGACTGCCAATGATCCCAACGCGCACCTGCTCTCCATCCACAACTGCCGCGAGTTCTACGACCACAGCCGGCCGTGGGTGACGCACTGCAGCATCCAGCGCCGGGACATCTACAAGACCGCTGAAATGACTACCGAATGGCGCGAGGAGTACGGCAAGCCGATCGTCATTGACGAATGCGCTTACGAGGGCAACATCGACCAAGGCTGGGGCAACATCACCGGCGAAGAAATGACGCGCCGCTTCTGGGAAGGCGCCATGCGCGGCGGGTACGTAGGGCACGGCGAAACCTACATGGACCCCGAGGACGTGCTCTGGTGGGCCAAGGGAGGATCCTTCAAGGGAAGCAGCCCCGAGCGCATCGGCTTCCTCCGCCGCATCCAGGAAGAAGCACCGGGCGGACGGTTCGAACCGCTCCCGGGACACTGGGACGTGGTCAGTGCGGGGTTGGAGAACCAGCACGAGCTCATCTACTTCGGCTTCTTCCAGCCCACCTACCGCCGGTTCGTGAAGCCCCAGGACATCACGTTTGAAATCGACGTGATCGATACCTGGAACATGACCGTGGAAACACTCCCGGGCACGTTCTCCGGGCGGTTCCGGGTTGACCTCCCGGGCCGGCAATTCATCGCGTTGCGGTTGCGGGCTGTGGAGGGATAGCGGTTCATGGGCATGTATGCGTTTGGCCCGTGGACGGTGGATCTCCGTGGCGATGAGCTTGCGGATATCCGGCACAGGGGGTTGCCCGTGCTGCGGGGGCTCCGGGCGGTAGTGCGGAACCGCAACTGGCTCACGTTGACCCCTTCGGTGGTGTCTTGCCGAGTTGAGGAAACCGGCGAGTCGCTGCGTTTGGCGCTGGACGTTGAATGGGCGGGCTACACCGACCGGTACGCGGGACGGGTGTCCGTGGTGTTGGACGGCCTCAGCGTTTCCGTCGTCTTCGAGGGGACCGCGGTTGCTGAGTTCGCTTCGAACCGGATCGGCCTGGTGGTCCTGCACCGGCCCGACGACGCCGGGCGGGCCGTGACGGTGACGTCTCCCGCGGGGGTCCTTAGGGAGTCGGCCTTCCCCGAGCACATCAGCGCCCATCAGCCGTTCCTGGATATCGCTGCGCTTTCGTGGGAACGGGACGGTGTTGCGTACCAACTGGACTTCGGGGGCGACGTGTTCGAAACCGAGGACCAGCGGAATTGGACGGACGCGTCGTTCAAGACCTACAGCACACCCTTGTCGCGGCCCTTCCCTGTGATGCATCGGGAAGGGGACACGGTCAGTCAGAGCATCCGGTTGAGCGCCCGGCAGGTGGTGCGGGTGGGGTCGGAGACCGTGGGCGTGGTTCCGGAGCTGGGGATCTCTGCGGGTGGGTCCTTGCTCGCGGAGCTCGCCTCGGACCCGCTGACTGGCCCGGATCTATCGCTTGGGCTTGGGTCCTTGCTCGCGGAGCTCGCCTCGGACCCATCGCCGGGGAGTGGCTGTGTCTCTGTGGAAGCTGCTGTGGAGGTGGCTTCGCGGCTGGGTCTTCCGCTTGATGCCCGGATTGCTGCCGTTTCTCCCGCCGATGCCGTCGCCGTCCTGCGGTCGCTGCCGCTGGACCGCGTCGTCCGGCTTGGTGTGTACAGCGCGTCCAGCCACTTGACGGACCAGGCTTTGTGGGATGCGGTTGCGGTTGAGGCCAAGGAATTGGATTACGACGGCGAACTGCTCGCCGGGGCGCGCAGCCACTTCACTGAGCTGAACCGCAACCCGGGCAGCGCTCTTCCGGAGGCCGATGCGGTGACCTACTCCATCACGCCGCAAATGCATGCGGTGGAACGTGAGGCGGTGGTGGAAACCTTGGCCATCCAGTCGCTGACCGCGCGGGAGGCAGGCCGCATTGCCGGTGGCCGGCCGCTGCACGTTGGGCCCGTGACCCTGGCTCCCCGGTTCAATGCCGTTGCCACGGAGACCCCTCTCGCTGATGAACTGCCAGCGCATGATCCCCTGCAGGAGACACCTTTCGCTGCCGCGTGGCTGTTGGGAAGTGTTTCGGCTTTGACCGTTCCTGGCGTGGCCTCCGTGAGTTACGGCGTCGGGCTTGGGAGTCCGGCAGGGGAATTGTTGCTTCAACTCGCATCACTGCGCGGGCGGGATGTGCTCACCGCCGATGCTGGGGCTGGGTCTTTGGTCGCATACCCAGTGCAGATGGCCGATGGGGTAGTGGTACTGCTCGGCAACCTGACTGGCTTCGCGTCCCTGGCGCGGGTTGTTGGTCCCTCGGGGGATCACTGGGACGTGGAACTTGCGCCCTGGCAGACAACTGCCCTGAGGAACTTTGGAAAGGAATCATGATGACTGCACGACTCGAAGGAAAAACCGCCCTTGTCACGGGGGCCGCGTCCGGTATTGGCCGGGCGGTGGCCACCCGCTTCGTGGCCGAAGGGGCCACGGTCTACTTCGCTGACCTCAACTACGAGGCCGCCGTTGTCGCGGCCAAGGAAACCGGATCGGAGGCCGCCCGGCCGCTGCTCATGGATGTCTCGGACGAAGCCAGCGTCGAGGCCGCCTACGCCACGGTGACGGGCGAGGGGCCGTTGAACGTGGTGGTGGCGAACGCCGGGGTCCAGCTGTTCGGGCAGGACGCGCGCGTCGGAGAGCTGGACCTGGAGGTGTGGGAAAAGACCGTCAGGATCAACCAGCGCGGCGCTTTCCTGACCCTCAAGCACGCCGTTCGCTCGCTACCCAACGGCGGCTCGATTATTTGCACCGGCAGCCCCACCGCCGTGGTGGCCTGCGGAGGCACGTTCACCGCCTACACCAGCTCCAAGGCGGGCGTCCATGGCCTGGCCAGGGTGGTGGCGGCCGACTACGCAGCCGAGGGAATCAGGGTCAACACAGTGGTCCCCGGCTACACCGAAACGCCCTTGGTGCAGACCATTGCCGAGAACCCCGAACAGCGGGCCGGGCTGGTGGATGCCACCATGCTCCGACGCCCCGGCCGTGCCGAGGACGTGGAAGGCATCATGGTCTTCCTCGCCAGCGACGATTCCGCCTACGCCACCGGCGGGCTGTTTACGGTCGACGGCGGCCTCACCGCCTTGTAGGGGTCAGGCCGCCGTCGCGGTTCAAAGGTGTGCGCGGTTAGCGCAATTCGATCTCCAACTCCTGGAAGTCGTCTGCCGAGTGGCGACCCACCAACAGGGTGAACGTGCCCGGCTCAAACTGCCAGCCGCCGTCGTAATGGCCGAAAGCCCTGGCGGGAATCCGCACCTCAACGCTGTCCGTTCCGGACGGGGCGAGGTGCGTTCCTGTGTAACCGGCCAGCCAGCGCACTGGGCGTTCCACCGCCGAGTCGGTGCGGGCGAGGTACACCTGGACCACTTCGCGTCCCGTGCGCGTCCCGGTGTTCTTGACCGGCACATGCACCACCACGTCCTTGCCCGCGGGGACGCACTGCGGAGCGTGGGCTTTGCCGAGCTCAATGGTGGTGTAGCCCAGCCCGAAACCGAACGGCAGGGCCGGCGCTGCCCCGCCCGCAGCTTCCTGCTTGAGCCAGGCGCGGTAGCCAACGTGGATGCCCTCGCTGTAGACCACCTTGCCGTCCACGGGGGTGGTGTTGAGGACCGGGACATCTTCCAAGGCTGCCGGCCACGTGGTGGGCAGGCGGCCGCCCGGCTCCTCGTTGCCCAGGAGGATGTCCGCAATGGCGTGCCCGAATTCCTGCCCGCCAAACCAGCCCAACAGAACGGCACTGACGTCGTCGAGCCATGGCATGAGCACCGGGGAGCCGGAGTTCACCACAACCACGGTCCGCGGGTTGGCTGCGGCGACGGCGGCAACGAGCTGGTTCTGGTGGCCCGGGAGGTCAAGGTTCTTACGGTCGAAGCCCTCGGATTCGATCGCCGCGTTGGTGCCAACTACCACCACGGCTACGTCCGCGTCCTTGGCGGCCTCAACAGCAGCGTCAATCTCGGCCTGGGGATCCTCCACCACCGTTTCTTCGCCCAGGAGGATGGCCGTGAAGGGGATCACCTGCTCCTTCGGAAGCTGGTATTCCGCCTCGATCCGGACCACCTGGCCGGCAGTGGTTTCGATGGCGTGGACGGTCTTGGGGGGATCGAAGAGGGCCGCGCCGAGGACATCGGTATCGTCTTCGAGCTCGGCGTTGAAGACTTCCTGGCCGTTCAAAGCGAAGCTGATTTGGCCAACAGTGCCGACGCCGAGGTGGTGGATTCCGGCGGCGTCCGGAGTCCAATCCGTCTCCATCCGGATGGTTGCCGCGCCTTCCGGGATGCCGATGCCAAACCAGATCAGGTGCGAGGCCAGGCGGTCCTCGCCCGAGATTTCCGAGCCATTCCCAGCCATGAACGAGACGCGGATGCCCGGAACGTTGGACACCGGGTTACGCAGGGATGTCCGGCCGAACGCCTGGATGCCCTCGGCGACCTTCGCGCCACGCGCGTAGGTGACCTTGACGCCGTCGGGCAGTGCTTTCCGAAGTCCCTCCAGCGGCGAGATGGTGTATTTCGGCATGACCGTGGCGCTGCCGCCGCCCTGCGTACGTGCCTCGTCGGCGTTGTGGCCGATCACGGCGACGCTGGCCAGCTTGGTGGCGTCCAGCGGAAGGACGCCGTTGTTGCGGACCAGCACCGCGCCGCGCGTAGCGACTTCACGCGCGACGGCGGCACCGCTCAGCTCGGCGGGAGGCGCGGTGACGGCAGGCTCGAAACCTTCCAGGGAGCCGACGCGGGCTGCGAGTCGAAGGATGCGGGTGACCTTCTCAAGGATGGCTTCGCGGCTGACCCGGCCCTCCTCGACGGCGGCCACGAGCTTGGGTCCCCAGTGGCCTACCGGACCGGGCATTTCGAGGTCCTGGTGGGCCTTCGCCGCGTCAATCGACCGAACGCCGGTCCAGTCCGAAACCACCACGCCGTCGAAGCCCCATTCGGTTGAGAGCGGTGTCTCCAGGAGTTTGTTCTCGCTGGCCGTGGTGCCATTGATGGAGTTGTAGGAACTCATCACCAGCCATGACCGGGCCTCTGTGATGGCGTCCTCGAAAGCGGCGAGGTACAACTCGCGCAGGGGGCGTTCATCAACCACGGAGTCGGCGGTGAACCGGTCGGTTTCTGCCTCGTTGGCCAAGTAGTGCTTGGGGGTTGCGCCCACGCCCATGGACTGGACGCCGGCAACGTAGCCGGACGCCATGGTTGCCGTGAGCCGGGGGTCCTCGCTCATGCACTCGAAGTGGCGTCCGCCAAGGGGTGAGCGGTGCAGGTTGATGGTGGGACCCAGGACGGCATGGACACCCTTGCGGCGGGCTTCCTGCCCGAGGACCTGGCCGTAGCGGCGGGCCGTTTCAACGCTCCAGGTCGCCGAGAGTGCGGAGGACGAGGGGAGGGAGACGGAGTCGTGGCGCTCGTCGAAGTCTTCGCCGCGGACACCCGCAGGGCCGTCGGACATGACGATCCGGGACAGGCCGATCTCCGGAATGGCGTGCGTGGACCAGACGTCTGCGCCGGTCAGCAGCTGGACTTGCTGCTCCAAGGACAGGCTTTGTGCCAGTTCACGGATGCGGGCGTCAGCGTCCGGTGTCCCGGTTGCGGTGACTGCCTTCGCGAGGGTGGGGTTCATTTACTTGACTCCTTTGATACGGGTGACGAGGAGGGCTCCGATGATGCCGATGGCAGCGCCACCGAGGAACAATGCCGGATAGCCTCCCAAGGCGATGACCGGGAACGCGACGGCTGGTACAAGGGATTGGGGGAGTGCTTGGGCGATGTTGAAAACGCCGAACGTCTTGGCGTTCTCTGTCTGGCTTCCGGGCAGGAGGTCCGCGATGAGGGCAACGTCTACCGCACCGAAGCAGCCAAGGCCCAGCCCGGCGATGGCCTGGCCCACCAGGACCTGGTCCGTTGTGGTGCTCGTGGCAATGACAATGAGGCCCACCATCATGACAACTGCGGACACGATCACCATGCCCTTGCGCTTGCCGATGCGGTCGCTGATCCAACCGCCCGCGAGGCTCGTGACCACCGTGCCCACAGAGCTGACGAGCGTCGCCTGGAAGACGAGGCTCGTGATCTGGGTTTCCGCGACGTGCAGGTGGTCGGCGAAGAAGTACGGCAAGTACAGCAGGCCGGCGCAGTAGCCGATGTACACCATGAACTTGGTCAGCCAGGCCCAGCCGAGCCCGGGGAATGCCTTGGGGTTGAAATAGAACGAGCCCAGGATTTCCTTGACGTTCAGCGGGGCGGGCTTTTCCGTCAGGACACGGTCCTTGAACGTGAAGGCGAACGCGATCGCAACCGCGGTTCCGACGATGCCCGGGACCACAGCCATTTGCAGCGCGTTATCGAACATCTGGGCGAAGAAGGCTGCCGCCACCAGGCCCACGGGGAGCGTCATCCCGATCAGGCCGGAGAGGCGGCCGCGTTCTTCCGGTGCGGCCTGGTCAGGGAGAGTCGCAACCAGTGCGGCCAATGCGGCGTTGAAGCCCAACTGAGCAACAACCCAGGCCACGAGGACCGTAAGGACGTCGGCGGCCGAACCCAACAGGAACACGGCGGCCAGGCCCACCAGCGAACCGCCAACGATCCACGGTTTCCGCATACCGAACCGGGAAGTAGTCCTATCGCTCAACCTGCCGAACAGCGGATTCGCCAGCAAAGCTACGATCGCGCCGACTCCGGCAACCAGGCTCAGCGCACCTGCGCGGGTATCGGGGGTGGTGATCTCGGAAACCTTGATGGCAAGCACCACGAGTGCGGGAGCGAGGACGGCCATCCAGAGGCCTGCGCTCGCGATCGGCATGCCGATGACATAGGCGCGGGGAGCCGGCGTCGATGCTGTTTGGCCTGGCTGTTGCGCGGTAAGTGGTACGTCTTGGGAAATCTTGAGGGCCACATTGCCTCCTGATGAACGGTGACCCACCGTTGGGTCTCGACTTCCGACTTTAGACCCAAAAGCCAAGTCTGACTAGGTTTTTGAGAAAATAAAGCAAGTCTTACTCGGTTTTGCTGAGGTGAAATACACTGAACCAATGTCTACTTCGAGGTCGCGTGGCCAGTACGCCAAGGGCGCGGAACGACGCGAGCAGATCATCCAGACGGCCACGGACGTTTTCGCCACGGAAGGCTTTGAGGGGACAGCACTCAAACGGGTTGCCGAGCTCGTGGGAGTCAGGGAAGCCACCCTGTTCCACTACTTCAAGGGCAAGCAGGAACTCCTCACGGCCGTCCTCACGGAACGGGACCGGCGCGCCTTGACCGCCAGCGAGCACGAAGAGGTGGGATTGCGCCACATGGCCCCCATCGCCGAGCGAAACCGCAGCGAACCCGGGCTGACCACCCTCTACGCCGTCGCATCCGCAACCGCCAGCAATACAGGCCACGATTCCCACGCCTATTTCCAACAGCGGTACGAAACGGTGGTTCGCGAGATCGGCGAGGACATCGCCCGGCGACAGGCAACAGGCGAGGTGAGGACCGACGTCGAACCCGTCATGTTGGCGCGGCTCGTAGTGGCCGCCTTTGACGGACTGCAGCTTCAGTGGCTCTACGACAAGGACGTGGACATGGCCGAGGGGCTGCGGAAGCTCATCGACGTGCTGCTCGCTCCCGCCCACCCATCTAAGTAGCAAAAGTGCGCGTTTTGACCTGTCAAAACGCGCACAATTGCGACTTAGTTGGGCTCGTTGCCTTGGGTGACCCTAGCGGCCGGTGCCGCCGTAGACGGTGGCTTCCGCTTCGCCGTCGAGCTCGAAGGCGTTGTGGATGGCGATGACAGCGGCGTCCAGCTTGTCAGCGCTGGTGACCACGGAGATACGGATTTCCGAGGTGGAGATCATGTCGATGTTGATGCCGGCGTCGGAAAGGGCCTTGAAGAAGGTTGCCGAAACGCCCGGGTGCGAACGCATGCCCGCACCGATCAGGGAGAGCTTGCCAACATTTTCGTTGTACTCGATGCTCTCGAAACCGATCTGGCCCTCGGCAGCGCGCAGGGCGGCAAGGGCGTCGGCGCCTTCGACGATCGGCAGGGTGAAGGAGATGTCCGTCCGGCCCGTGCCGTGGGTGGAAACGTTCTGGACGATCATGTCGATGTTCGAGTGGGCGTCGGCAATGACCTGGAAGATCGCGGCGGCCTTGCCGGGGATGTCCGGAACGCCGACTACGGTGACCTTGGCTTCGGACCGGTCGTGCGCAACGCCGGAGATGATTGGCTGCTCCAAGGCAACTCCCTCTTGAATGTTGAACTTTTCGTCGGCGCCCGGGATGACCCAGGTGCCTTCGTTGTGGCTGAATGAGGAACGGACGTGCAGCGGCACACCAAAGCGGCGTGCGTATTCGACGCAACGCAGGTGCAGGATCTTGGCACCGGAAGCGGCAAGCTCCAGCATTTCCTCGCTGGAGATACGGTCGATCTTCTGTGCCGAGGACACAACGCGGGGGTCGGCAGTGTAGACGCCGTCCACGTCCGTGTAAATCTCGCAAACGTCGGCTTCGAGGGCTGCCGCCAAGGCAACAGCGGTGGTGTCCGAACCGCCGCGGCCCAGGGTGGTGATTTCCCTGGTGCTTCGGCTCATGCCCTGGAAGCCGGCCACGATCGCGATGTGGCCCTTGTCCAGTGCGGTACGGATGCGGTGGGGATCGACGTCGATGATCCTCGCCTTGCCGTGGATGCCGTCGGTGATCATGCCGGCCTGGGAGCCCGTGAAGGACTGTGCCGAGGCGCCGAACTTGTTAATGGCCATGGCAAGGAGGGCCATGGAAATTCGCTCGCCAGCGGACAACAGCATGTCCATTTCGCGGGCGGGAGCGGAATCAGTGACCTGCGCCGCGAGGTCAAGGAGTTCGTCGGTGGTGTCGCCCATGGCGGAAACAACAACCACAACCTCGTTGCCGGCTTTCTGCGCATCCACGACGCGCTGGGCCACACGCTTGATGCCATCGGCATCGGAAACCGAGGAACCGCCGAACTTCTGAACGATCAGCTGCTTGGTAATGGCAGCCCCGTCAGGGAGCTCTTCGATTTTCACTTCGGTAGTGGGCATAGTCATGCGCGCACCCTCACTGCATCAATAGGGTTCGGACGCGGCACGCACCAAATTCGGGCACGCCCGCGTAGCTTATTTGGCCAGTTTATCGCCGCGGACTGCCGCCACAGGAATTGTGACCAAATGGCGGCTACCTTGGCCGTTCCGGCACGCCAATGCCCGGCGTACCATCCAATTTATGACGCTAGCGAGCACCCGTGGGCAAGGTTCCTGAGGAACCGGCGGCCCGTTCCGGGCAGGACTCCGCGCGGGCCAGTGATTCCGATTATGAGGTAATCGGTGGCAATGGCGTGATCGATGACCGCCTCGCCTACAGGGACGAGGTTGCCGACGAGGAACCCCACGCCCCACCACCCCGTCCGCTTGAAGTGACGCTGGACGCTGCCTGGACGGCTTGGCGTGAGGCTCTCACCACGTTCGGCTCCCTGTGGTTCTGGCTGGCTTGCGCCCTTGGCGTCCTGCTCTCATGGGGACTGGCCACCGGCCTCGTCGCCTTTGGAGAAGCCAACGGTTGGTTCTCGACGCCGGTTGCCGGAGCCGACTACTTGCTCATGGGCGCCTGGTTGGCGATCGCAGCCGCTGTCCTGGGGGCCGTTTGGGGGTTCCGGCGTGCGCCTTCGAGCTTCCTTGTCTCCCTGTTTGCTGGTCTCCTGCGGGGAGCCGCCTTCGCCGTGCCGTCCGGCGTCGTCCTCGCTGTGGTGGGTGCAAGCAGTGGTGGGCCGATCGGGATGGCTGGCGCCGCCGTCGTTATCGCCTTAATCGAAGTGGCGCTCTTTGGCCTGATCGGGGCGGGCCTGCGGGCGTGCTTCTCGCATGGCGTGCCGGGAGCGATCCTGCTGGGGTTGGTGCTGGTTTTCCTGGGGTTCGGGAACATCGTTGCGACCATCATGCTGTTGCCGTCCACCATGTCCGTGGAGCAGGCATCGGTTCCGGTGAACGTGGAACGCGACGATTCCGGCCGGATCACCGCGTACGAGTGCGTCGGGCAACTCCACCAAGTAGAGGTTGCGCACACCGACCGGGTCGCCTGGATCGCCGCGAGCAACCCTGCCATGGTGTTCGGCAGCGTGGCGGCGGAAACCATGTCCCAGGACAACGAGCTCGCTTGGGTGCTGTTCGGTCTGCAATGGGCGGCCGACGGTCCACAACGGGATGTGCCGTGCCTCGGCGGTGAATCCAGCGACGGTCTGCCGCCGAGCATGCCTGTGGCGTTGACGGGCCTGGCCTTGCAGTCTGCGGTGGCTGCGCTGGTGTACGTGCCGGGGCGGATTGCCCGGTCCCGGCGCCCGTTGGGAGACCCGACTTAGGCCAGAGCGTTGCGTCGGCCCTCGAAAGCGCGGCCGAGCGTCACTTCATCGGCGTATTCGAGGTCCCCGCCCACCGGCAGGCCCGAAGCCAGGCGCGTCACCGCAATCCCGATCGTCTTCAGCATGCGCGCCAGGTAGGTGGCCGTGGCTTCGCCCTCAAGGTTGGGGTCGGTGGCGATGATGATCTCCTGGATGGCGCCATCGTTGAGGCGGGTCAGGAGTTCGCGGATCCTTAGCTGCTCAGGGCCCACACCTGCGATCGGATTAATGGCGCCGCCCAGCACGTGGTACCGGCCGCGGAAAGTGCGGGTGCGCTCGACGGCCAGGACATCCTTGGATTCCTCCACCACGCAAATCACCGAAGGGTCGCGGCGCGGATCACGGCAGATGTTGCAGGTCTCCTGCTCGGTCACGTTGAAGCAGACAGAGCAGAACTTCACTCGTTCCTTGACCGTGGTGATGGCAGCAACCAGCCGCTTCATGTCCTCGGGGTCGGCCTCGAGGATGTGGAACGCCAGGCGCTGCGCCGATTTGGGGCCCACGCCGGGAAGCCGGCCGAGCTCGTCAATCAGCTCTTGAACTGCACCTTCGTACACAATTTCCTCGTTCGTTTAGTGACATTGATGGGCAGGGGTGCCCGGCTGGCGCTTCCCGTCAGCGGGTGTGGAGGGGCGAGCCGTCCAGGGCCCGTTCCTCGATCAGCTTTCCGCCCAGAATACGCTCCACGGCGGCGCGCCCAAACACCCGCGATTCCTCGATGGTTTCGTCTTCCGGACTCGGAATGTCATCGGGTGCAGGCTCTTGCTGTGCCTGCGTGCGGACAGGCGCCTGTACCCGGCCCATTTGGGCTTCCGGGCTGTTGGTCAGGCGCTGGTACAGGCTTTGCTTGGCCGGTGAAACGCCCGACGGCGCACCCTCCTCCAGCGTCGCAACGGAGCCCCGCGCTTGCTCTGGCTCTGCAGACGCCGCCAGTGACGGCCAGGCTGCGGGCGCTTGGGCCTGCGCAGTTCCGGTTCCGGGCCAGCTCGACGCCGGAGCGACGTCCCAGCCCGACGGTCCGGCTTGTTCGCCATTGCTTGGGCGGCCGTACTCCGAGGTTTCGGGTACCTGGGCGGCTGCCGGTTCGTAGTCCGCGACCGTGGCCGCTGCTGTCTCTTCGGCGGGCTTGCTGGCCTTGGTGCCCACGTTCGATTCCGTGCCGACCACCCACGTGCCAGGGGCGTGCTCGACGGCCCGGGACCAAGGGTCCTCGGGGGTGTGCGCCTGGGGCGCGGCACCCTGTGGCACGGCTCCTTGGGCGGCGTCGGGGCTGGGCTGTGCAGCTGGGGCGGCCGTTGGTGCCGGTGTTGCTGGCGCCGATGCCGTTGGCGCCGGTCCAGTTGGCGGGGCGCTGAAGCGTGGGGAGGGTTCCCAGTCTGCTGGGGGCTCTTCATCCAGCGGTGGGGCGTCCTCGTCGAGCGGGGGACCCCAATCGTCGTCGGGGTAGGAATAATCGCCGGCGGACTGTGGGGCTGGTGCTGGTGCTGGTGCTTCGGGCTGGGCCGGAGCTTCGCCCGGCATGGCAGCGCCTGGTGCCTGCGGGGCAGGGGTGGGCGAAGCCTCGCTGTTTGCGTTAAGCGACGGCCACGTGGGGCGCGGCGCTCCCGCGGTGGCTGGGTTCCCGGCCGGCACGGTGGAGGCTTCTACACTGACGGGTGCCGTGGCTTCCGTGCGGTGCGCAGCGTCGGTGGGGTTTGTGGTTCCGGCATGCGTAGATCCTGCGGGCGCGAGTCCCCAAGCTGAGTCCACGGCCGACACGGCACTGGGCGGTGCTGGTGTTGGTGCTGGTGCTGGTGCCGGTGTCGGAGCAGGCGACGCCGGGATTTCCCGGCTAGTAGGCGCTTTTGGGTTTGGCTCAGAGCTCGCTGAGCTGTTGCCGCCAGCGACTGCCACGATCTGGCAATCGATACCGATGGTTTTGTGGATCGCCTGGCGAAGATTCTCCGAATGGTCAGCGCGGCCGAACGCGCCAGCCAGGCCACCCGTGGTGAAGGCCAAGGTGAGGACCTGGCCGTCGAACTGTGCAACCTGGGCATTCGGTTCCACGAGGGCCCAGGTACTGCGCTTGATCTTGGTGAGGGTTTGCAGCACCTCAGGCCAGGCCCGGCGCAGGGCCTCGACATCGCCGGCGCCGGCCGGGGCAGTGGCTTGGGCCGCCGGGGCCACAGCTTGGGCCGCCGGGGCCGCAGCTTGGGCCGCCGGGGCAGTGGCTGGCGATGCTGCTGGGCTCGGCGTTACCGCGGGAGCCTGCGATGGGGCCGTAGTGGCCGTGCGATCCTCGACCGGCCAGTCGTTGGTGGATACCCGAGGGGCCGTCAACGGCGAACGGGTTTCTGCGGCAGGGTCTTGCGCTGGGGCCGACGCCGCTGGAGCGGCCGGGGCAGCGGCGGCTTGGTGCGGCGTGGCCCGGGGACCAGCGGCAGCAGGCGCTGCCGCCTGCGGTTCGGGCGCAGCGTGGGGTGCCGGTGCTTGGGCGCCTGAAGCAGCCCCCGCCGAAGGTGCCGTGACGGCGCTTGCCGGGATCCCGGCGTCGCCCGCGTAGTTCAGGCGGCGTTCCACGCGGTCGATGCGCGCGGCGATTCCCCGTTCTGTCTGCTCGGAGCTGGGCAGCAGGATGCGGGCGCAGAGCAGTTCCAGGTGAAGGCGCGGGGAGGTGGCGCCTGTCATCTCGGTGAGCGCGGTGTTGGTGACATCGGCGGCGCGGGAGAGCTCGGCGGCACCCAGGTTGGTGGCCTGGTTGCGCATCCGGGCGATCTGGTCCTCGGGCATCCCGCGGAGGATCGCCTGGGCGCTTTCCGGCATGGCCTGGACGATGATGAGATCGCGGAAACGCTCCAGCAGGTCCTCGACGAAGCGCCGGGGATCGTGCCCTGTTTGGATCACGCGGTCCACGGCGCGGAATACGGTGGCGGCGTCGGCAGCTGCCACGGCATCAACGACGTCGTCCAGCAGCGAAGCATGGGTGTAGCCGAGCAGTGCCACGGCGAGCTCGTAGTCCAGTCCGTTGGGGCCGGCGCCGGCCATGAGCTGATCCAGGACGGACAAGGAGTCACGCACAGAACCGCCGCCGGCGCGGATCACCAGCGACAACACCCCGGGAGCTACAGGCACGTTTTCCTGGTTGCAGAGCAGTTCCAGGTACTTCATGAGCGGTTCGGGCGGCACCAATCGGAATGGGTAATGGTGCGTGCGGGAACGGATGGTCCCGATCACCTTGTCCGGCTCGGTGGTGGCGAAGATGAATTTGATGTGTTCCGGCGGCTCTTCGACGATCTTGAGCAGTGCGTTGAAGCCGGCGGACGTGACCATGTGGGCTTCGTCGATGATGAAGATCTTGTAGCGGTCCCGTACCGGGGCGAAAGTAGCGCGCTCGCGGAGGTCCCGGGCGTCGTCCACGCCACCGTGGCTGGCGGCGTCGATCTCGATGACGTCCAGGGAACCCGAACCGCCACGTGCCAGCTCAACGCAACTCGGGCACGTGCCGCAGGGGGTATCCGTGGGGCCCTCGGCGCAGTTCAGGCAGCGCGCAAGGATTCGCGCGGAGGTGGTCTTGCCGCAACCGCGGGGGCCGGAGAACAGGTAGGCGTGGTTTACGCGGTTCTTGCGCAGCGCCGTCATCAACGGCTCCGTGACATGTTCCTGCCCGATAACGTCCGCGAAAGAGTCCGGGCGGTAGCGTCGGTACAGGGCAGTTGTAACAGTCACAGGGGAAACCTACCTATAGGGACTGACATTTAAATAAGAGACCCCTCATGCACCCGCCAGAGCCCATCTACCCTTGCTACCTTCCGGTCCTGGGGGAGTTCAACAGGATGACGCCACATGAGGGGCCGTCGACAAGCTTACCCGAACTTACTTCGGGGTCCGAATCGGCTGGTGGGGGGTGTGGAAAACGTCCGACGGCGGGTGGCCGGGGCCGCTGCACCGGCTAGTTCCGGACGTCCCGGGCAACAAACCTCCAACCGGCGAGGGCCAGCAAGCCCGCCGTCCAGACAACAGTTGCGGCGGCCGCCGCAGGAAGGCTGAGTGCTGCGTCCGGGTACGAACCGGTGACCAGGCCCGGGTCGAAAAGCTGGAGGCCGGCGATGGTCGGCAGATAGGCAAGAGCCGGCCCCAGCAAGAGCAACAGCAGCGAGAGCTGCGACACGACAATATGGACAAACAAGGGAATCAGCGACTGTTTGAGCAGTATTGCCAGCGAGAATCCTATGAGGGCAGTGGCGTCCCAACAGAGAACCGCTCCCAGCCAACGCAGGACCAGATCGGCGGGATTGCCGTGCGTCATCACTGACAGATCGCCAATGGCCGCTTGGGAAAGCAAGCTCAAGAGCGGGATGGTCAGGAGGCCAAAGGCGCTAACCGAAAGCAGGAGAGCCCCGCACTTTGCCCCGTACAGCCGTCCCCGGAAGGGGACCGCCAGCACGCTGGAACGGACCTGGCCGGACACGAATTCGCTGCTAGCGGCCGTTACGCCAATGACGATGATCCCGATCAGCCCCAACGCCACCCAGTCGAAACCGACGGTTGCCGGGCTCGCCCCCGGAGCAAGTTCCGGGTCGTTGCTCCTCAGCGAATCCCCGACGGGACCCGCTTGGGACCAACCCATAAGAACGACGACGACGAAGGTCACCAGGGCGGTGATCCAGACCGGCCGCAGCGTGATGAGTTTGGTGAGTTCCGACTGCAGCAGCCGGGGCCGGCCCCGGGCGATGTGGGGAGCGTTCACAAGGCACCCCCGGAACCCGGGCGGCCGGTCAACCCGAAATACGCTGTCTCAAGGTCCGGGTATCCGGCGACGAGGTCCGCCACCGTCCCCGATCGCACAATACGGCCTTGCGCAATGACCGCCACGTGGTCGGCTACGTGCTCAACCTCGTTGATCAGGTGGCTCGACACCAGGACGGTTTTCCCTGCCTCGGCGAGGCTGCGCAGGAGGATCCGGATCCACCGGATACCGTCCGGGTCCAGGCCGTTCGTGGGTTCGTCGAGCACCACGATCCGGGGATCCCCGAGGAGGGCTGCTGCAATGCCAAGCCTTTGACCCATGCCCAGGGAGTACTTGCCGACGCGCTTCCCGGCCGCCTCCTTCAGGCCCACCATCTCCAGGACCTCGTCGATGCGTGAGAGAGCAATTCCATTGGACTGCGCCATCCACGTCAGGTGGGCGCGGGCCGTCCGCCCCTTGTGTGCGCCGGACCCATCAAACTGGACGCCAATGGTCCACAGGGGTGATTCGAACTCCCGATAGGGCCTTCCTTCGATCAACGCCGAGCCGCTGTCCTGACGGTCCAGACCCAAAAGGAGGCGGAACGTCGTCGACTTGCCGGCACCATTGGGCCCGAGGAAAGCGGTCACCTTCCCCGGTTCTGCCACAAGGCTGACGTCCTCTATACCGTTCGACTTCCCGTAGCGTTTGCACAGGTTCTTGATTTCAATCACTTGGCTCTCCTCTTGCGGGCTTGGATCTTAGCTTCGGACCGGGTGGCGGCTGAACAGGATGCAGGCCATCGTCATGGCAACAATGACCCAGGCAAGAAGGACCAAGCCGCCTCCCAGCGCTCCCAAGGCATCGGGAGGCTGCGGCGCATGCTGGTAGAGCTGGGCGCCGGCTTGGTCCGGGAGGAACCGGGCCGCACGGGTGATGGGAAGCAGGAAGGTTGAGACAACCAGGACCAAAGCCAGGACGCTGCCCATGGCCGCCAGCCCGCTGCGGAGGGCCACGGAAAGGGCGTACGTTAACAAGGCAATCAGCGTCCAGTAGAGGACCACGCCCCAGAGGATTCCGGCAGAAGACGCCGGATCGGGCGCTATCCGGTTGTTGTCGGCGCCACAGTCGATCACCGTGCAGCGGATCCCTGCGGCACCGAAGACGCTGGGGATTGCGGTCAGCAGTGCGCCGGTAAAGACGAGCAGCGCTTTCGCGGCAAAGACCGACGCGCGCTGTGGAACTGCCACCAAGGTGCTCCGAAGTGATCCGGAACCGGCTTCCTGGTGGACCACCCAGGCGCCCAGGAGGATCACACCGATCTGGCCGAAATGAAGGATGGACAGGAAGGCGATGCCGGCCTCCAAGCCGCCGGCATCCTTGGGCCGTCCGCCCTGGAGTGCCGATGCCACCAGCGACGTCAGGATCCAGGACAGGCCCACCGTCAGTACCACGCTTCCTGCCGCGGCGTAGAGGAACAGGGGCAGCGTCAGGAGCTTGGTGGTCTCCGCTCGAAACGCCCGAGCGGTGGCCACGGCCCACAGCCGGCGGGGACCAGTCATGCCTGGGATCCCTGGGTGATGGCAGCATGGTCCGGGCCGTTGGCTATGAACTGGTTGGCGGCGAGTTCCCTGTACAGCGTCGAATCCCGGAGCAACTCCGGATGCGTCCCGCGGGCCACTACGCGGCCTTGGTCCAGCACCAGGATCAGATCCGAGCCCTGCACGGTTGCCAAACGATGGGCAACGACCACCAGCGTGCAGCCCTCGGAACGTTCAGCGATGATCTCTTGGACCTTCTCCTCGCTGACCCCATCGAGGTTGGAAGTTGATTCGTCCAGGATCAGCATCGCCGGACTTCCCAACAACGCCCGGGCTACGGCAATCCTCTGGCGCTCGCCTCCGGAGAGCAGCACCGCGCCCTCGCCGATCTCCGCGTCCAGGCCGAGTTCCGACCTGCTGAGGATCGACCCCAGATTCAGCTGCTCCAGGAGGGTCACCATGTCCTCATCACTCGCATCGGGATTCCCCAGGGCCAGGTTGTCGCGAATAGTTCCCGCAAGCGCAGGCGCGTCCTGTTCGACGTAGGCAATTCTCGAACGGACTGCCCTCCTGGTGGTGGCTTCGACATCGGCACCGCCGAACAGGATACGACCCTCCGAGGCGTCGTAGAACCGTGCGATCAGGTTCAGGATGGTGCTCTTTCCTGCTCCCGACGGGCCCACGATGGCAACCCGCTGCCCGGGCTCGATGCGGAAAGAAACACTGCTGAGGGTCTGCCGCCGGTTCGGCGGGGGCACTTCCGCGGAATCGTGGGGGTAGCCGAAACCAACGCCGTCGAACACCAGTCCCGCATCGCCAATCGTGTGCGAACCGCTGCGGCGTGGGCCGTCTTCCTCGACGGGGAGGGACAGGACCTCGTTGATCCGGGCGACTCCACCCAGTGCTTCGCCAACGGCGCTCACGGTTCCGAAGAGCTGGCCGAGCGGCACGATCAGCAGGAACAGGAAGAGGATGAAGGATACGAGGTCCGCAACGGTCAGATCTCCGGACGCCACCCTCAAGCCGCCCACCCCGATAACCGCCAGGAAGGTTGCCTGCATGGAGATGGAGGAGATCGGCGAAACCAACGCGGTTGTCGCCGCAACCTTGAGCCCGACCTTCCACACGGCATTGGCATCGTCCTGGACCCGCCCGACCTCCCGGGCGCTTGCGTTCGCAGCCCGGACAGTTCGGGTGGCCCGGATGGCCCTGTCCATGGAGGCAGCCAGCGTGCCCAGGGCGTTCTGCACGCCAAGGCTTGCCCGTTCGACGTGCGAGGTGACCCACACAACGGCCACGACGGCGGCAACCGCAGCCCCAGCCGCGATGAGGAGGAGGATCGGGTCCAGGAGGAACATGGAGACGAGCGCGCCGATGGCAGTAAAGACACCCGCGAACGATTCGATGAAGCCTTGGCTCAGCATGTTGCGGACCACTGTGGTGTCGGTGGTGACGCGTGCAACCAGGTCACCGGCACGGCGTTGGTCCAGAGTGGAGACCGGGAGGTGGAGGATGTGGTGGATCAAGCCGTACCGGGATCTCCGGATGGCGGTCTCTGCGGCGCGCTGGATCAAATACTGGTTGAGGCCGCCCAAGACGCCACCCAGTACGATCAGCCCGCCCACAAGCCACGGCAGGAGTTCCAACGGTTGGGATTTGGTGACGCGGTCGATGACATCGCGTACCAACAGCGGCTGGGCCAGGGAGAGCCCGGACCCCACGAGGCTCAGGACCACGATCAGCACCAGAAGGCGCCGTTGAACAGCCACGTGACGGAACAGTTCGGCCAACCCGGCGCGACGCGAGGGCACGGTCTGGTTTCCCGACGGCATTACGCGGCTGCCGGCTGGCCGACGGACAGTACCGGGATGTAACTGCGGATGACCAGTGGTTCATCCACAGGCTCGCCATCCACTTCAATCCAGGCGTGGGCCGTAAACGGCTCCAGTCGATAGCCCGTTTTCCATCCGGGGGAATGCCCTTCCGCGCGGCACAACAAAAACGCGGCGATGGAGCGTTGCAGGCAGCCTTCGCCCGCGCACCGTGAACTTACGGCGCACACAGCTGCCCGGATGCGCCGCGCCTGGCCATACTCAGTGGCACGTTTGGGGTGCGCAATGGTCCGGAAGATGGCTTGGAGCAGCGCCGGGGGCAGCAAAGTCATGGGCCACGCAAGGGCAACGATGACCTTCGTACGAATCAGGGACAGGCCTTGGGACCGGACCGCGGGCTGGGGAGCGATGGGCAGGCTCATGGGCGGACCCGCCGGACGATTCCGTTCCGGTGCAGTTCGTCGAGCAGTGCATGGACGTCCGCGCGGACGCGTGCGGCATCCACGCCGTAGGCCTGTTCAATATCTTTGATGACATCGCCCACCGGAATCTTCTGCCGGACCCCTTCCATGACATTTCCAGCGGTGGCGTTCCCGCGCCAATACATACCGCCGCGCGCGTCGAAAACTGTCAGGCCGTCGTCGTCGAGGTTGAACGTCAGCTGTGGCGCGAGTTCAAAAGCGTCCGCATCGATGATTTTTCCCGCTGATTTCCTCATCGGAGTCTCCTTATCCATCTCTCCACGCTGGCCAGGTGTTCCAGCTCAAAAAGTTCGTCCGTCCCGATCACCGGCATGCTGAGCGCTGTCCGAACCGCTGTAGGGTCGACGTGCCCCATGTCCACGAGGTAACTGTCGTCGAAGAGCTTTGACAGCTCGCGACGCCTGGCCTTGAATTCGCTGAAGAGATCTGAGCTGTACTCGCCTTTGTCTTCCCGCGTGAAGATCCATCGGGGAACCACGCCCTCAGTGGCTCGTGCAAGGAGGGGCTTGTTTTCCTTGGCACCCAGGAGCGTGTCGGCGGGCAGGCTGAGGACCAGGCGGACCACCTCGTCGTCGAGGAAAGGCGCTTCCCACGAAACGCCCAGGTGTCCGTACGCATGATTCACCTGACGGGCAATCTCGCCCTGGAACATCAACGACTCGGTCATTTGGTGCCGGAACCGGTCAGCGTGGTGGGGGCGGGCTCCTTGTTGGAGCCCCTCCCGCACTTTGTAGGCGACCACTTCCTTGGTCTCCCGGGTGGCGAACCGCGAGAGGCCAAAGCCCGGCGCCCACGAAAAGGCTTCGCCAGGTCCAGCGACGGAATTGCAGGGATGGTCGGCCTTTCGCAGCATCTCGGTTCCAAAGTCCACCTTTGAGCCCACTGCCCGTCCCAAGGCAAGGGCCGGCCAGCGCTGCATTTTCCCGAGCCGGCGGAGAACGCGGATGCCGGTTCTCCACGACGACGAGGAGAGGAGCCCCAAGGCCATGGCCGGGAGGGGATCGAACAGTTCGTCGCCGCCGATACCCGTGAGGTGTGTCCGGACGCCGCGTCCTGCTGCGTCGATGAGCAGCGATCCGAGGTGCCGCGAGTTGCCCGCCCAAGCGAGGGGGCCGTCGTCGAGCACCGCAATGTTCTTGTCCGGTTCACCGAATGCGGCCGAGGTAGCCGTGAGGGAGTCCAGTTCGATGAGCCGGCCCCGCAACCCGCCGGCTGCCCGTCTCGCGTACTCGGAATCGCGGTTCTGCGGGTCGTCCGTGCCGGCGTGGTAGTAGTAGCTCTTCTCCTGGAGGCGGTCCAGGAGGAATGCCAGGCTTGTGCAATCCATGCCGCCGGAGACATCGGCACTCACCGGTCCGCGTGAGGCCACACTCTCCTCAAGTGAACGCCTGAGCGTTGCCGCGAGGGCGTCCGCGGCCTCGGGCAGTCCGGACAGAGGCGCAGGCAGAGGGGCGGCGTGCCTAACGATCCGTGCGCGGCCCTCGGAGAAGGTCAACGCAGAGCCCGGGGGGACAACATTAATGCCTTCCCAATACGGCAGGTGACGTAGAAAGCCGGGCAGGTTGGTGCACAGGGCCAGCCGGATGCGGTTTTCGTCGAGCGGTTTCCGGGCCAAATGGCGCAGGGCACCTTGGGAGGTAGAGGCGACAGGGGTTCCTTTGATGTCCGTCCAGTAGATGGTCCTGGACGTGGAAAGCGTGCCGTACGCGAAAGGGGCGTAGCGCGGCAACGGCTTACCGGAGGGGGCATCGCGACTCGAGGTTCCGGCCGCCAGCTTCGGATCGAGGACAGTGACATTGTCAGCCTCAGGTGGCAACGTCACGCCGCCGGTCGCCCCGGAACCGGAATTGCTGAGGGGGAGGAAGAATTCATGCATTGAATCGGTGCCACCTGCGGAATCGTTGGAGCTGGGAGTAGGGGATGCGGCGGGGACCTCCCCGGTGAGCAGGAGGTCCCCGCTTGAACGGCCTGATGCGGATTAGCCGATGGTGACCTTTATGAATGCACGACCACCGAAGATGTCGCGCCAACGTCCGAACCAATAGCCGTTGGTGACCTTGCGGAATGAACCGACCGGGGCAATGCGCGGTGCGGAATAGGTGTTTCCTGTCATCGTCCTCCTCCTCTCCACGGACTTCAGGGCCGGTGGATTCGCCGGCCGCGGGGCGGGTATTTTCGGAATGCGTCAGGGGAAACGAATGGTGTATCCCCCTGGCCGGAATTTCCTGCCGGTATTAGCAGCAGCAGTGGAGCTTGAAGAGTGAGCGGCCACCAAAGAGGTCGCGGTAGCGGCCGCACCAGAGGCCGTTGGTGACTTTCCGGAATGACCCTGCGCGTGCAATGCGGGGAGCCGAATATGTGTTTTCCATCGTCATCCATCCTTTCGAGGAAGAGATTCATCGGACGGAGTGTCCGATGTGAATTGAGTATCGTCATTCCCCGATATTGCGACAAATCCGCGGAGGCCGGTTCTTTGAGGAATACGTGGTTCATTGTTCGCCATGTGCCATACTGGCCGTGCGGAGGCCCTGCCTGGTTTCCGTCCGCGGCCTTGGAAGCTAGCTTCTTAAGTCGATTTCTGCCAACGAAACTTCCCGCCGGTTTCACACGCTTGAAAGAAGAGGTTCTTAATGTCAAAACTCGTTCTCTGAATCAAAATGCGAAAAACCCAAGAAAGGGAGGTTTTCGGGAAATTGTTGGAAGGAAATATTTCGGTTGGTTACGCGAGGGAAGGGACGGTGGGTCCATCGCTTTCGTGCCAGATCGCTGCCCTCAAGGCTGCGGGAGCGGTGAAGGTCTACCAGGACCGGGCTTCGGGAGCGACTGAAATCAGGGAGCAATGGCGGGCCTGCGTTGCGGACCTGAAGAGCGGTGACACGCTCTTGGTCAGTGACCTGTCGCGCCTGGGCCGCAGCGCGGTAGATCTCGCCGGCATCGTTGCCTCGCTCGCGGAAAGAGGCATCAGGTTCCGGGCCTTGGCCGAATCGTGGCTGGACACTGGCAGTCCGCGTGGTCAGTTGATCCTTGAGATCTTCGAATCGATTGGCAGATACGAACGCAACAGGATGTCCGAACGCACCAGGGCCGGGCTGAACGCAGCGCGTGCCCGGGGTCGGCTTGGCGGGCGGCCTCCAGCGATGACTCAGAACAAATTGGAGGCAGCCCGCGACCTCAGGCGCAAGAAAATGACCCTGGGCGAAATCGCCAGCACGCTGGGCGTCAGTATCTCCACCGTCGCGAGGGCTTTGGGCGGCGGCCCGCCGTAGCGGTCCGGCTGTGAATCCGAAAGCACCAAGCAGGCGAATCCCCGGATGTGGGGGCCCAGACCCTCACCGCCACCCCTGTACCGGCCAGGTCATGAAAGCCGGTTCCTCGTATGGGTGTGCTGCCCGCAAAGCCAGCACCACGCCGTCGAGCACGTCAGCGGAAACCACGCTCTCAACCCGGACCTCAGGCACCTGCTCCGCCACGCCCACTTCACCGATGAAGGGCTGGGCCCCGGCCAGAGGGGTGAAATGGCCGGTCCCCAGGGACGTGAAGGCGCAATGCGAATAGTCTCCGATCCGGCCCGCACCGGCGTCTCCAAGGGCACTCAGAACCACGCTGACGTGGTCAACAGGCACGTAGACGACCAGGACGTGTAGTTGCGTCATGGGCACATCCTGTCAGTAAAGAACCCGAAATGGGGTCCAAACCATTGCATATCCGGGAGTCACAGCGGACCATAAGTATGTACACCGATTGGGGCAATTTCCAGATTGTGAGCTGCGGGGCCTGGGCAAGAGGGGCCGGACCCGGCAGCTCAACGGTGATACCGCAAGAATGGGCGCGTTGGGGGCGTCCATTTTTTCGTTAAGGACCGCGCCTGGAGCGGTCCGTGATGTGAGGGCCAGCCCCCGATTGGGCGATGCTGAAATTCTCGGGTACAGTGGTATCTGCTTTCGAATCGGAAGCAAGGAGAATTCGCCTAGCGGCCTATGGCGCACGCCTGGAACGCGTGTTGGGTTAACGCCCTCGGGGGTTCAAATCCCCCATTCTCCGCGGTTGGCCCCGGTCCCTTGGACCGGGGCCTTTTGCGTATTCGCTACCGGTGCGACGCCGCTACCCGTTCCAGGACCTCGCGGCATGCCAGGATCGCCGGGTGGATGCGGCCGGCTGTCCGCGTGGACGTGAAGATGGTCCGTTGCGGCAGGCCGGGCAGTTCGAGCAACTGGACCGGCCGCTTCATCCCGGTCCAAACGAGGTCCGGCATCAGTGCCACGGCATTTCCGGATTCGATAAGTCGGATCTGCGCTTGGAGGTCGGCGGTTTCGTAGCGCACGTCCGGCTCGAACCCTGCGGATCGGCAGGCCTGTTCGGCCCAATGCCGTGAGGCGGCGCCGCGGGGTTCCATCACCCAGGGCATCGATGCCGTGTCTTCGATCGAAGCAACACGCTCCCCGCCCAATCCCGTCGGGGGAGTGGCCAGGCGGATGGCGTCGCTGGTCAAGGTTGCCCGGTCGAGGCCAGGGTGGTGGGGTGCTGCGTGTCCGGGGTATTGCTCAGCCACCACAATGTCGAAGTCGCGTGCCCACGTTTCGTAGAGTGCGGTTTCCGGCTCCCGCTGCGTCATCTCAACCCGGACCTCGGGGTACTCCTGCCGCATGATCGTCAAGAAGTCGGGGAGCAGGGCCAGGGCAGCGGACTGGAAGACCGCAAGACTGACTGTTCCGGTCACGGTGGACAACGACGCCGCGAGCTCGGTTTCCGCCCGCTCCAGCGTTTCCAGGAGGGCTGCGGTGTGCGCCACGAGGATCTCCGCCTGCGGGGTGAGCTGCACGCGGCGCCCTGCTTTCCGGAGCAGCTCCACGCCGGCTTCCTTCTCCAGGAGGGTGAGCTGTTGGGACACCGAGGAGGGGCTGTACTGCATGGCATCGGCCACCTCCGCCAGCGTTCCCCGGATCTTCAATTCGTGCAGTAAACGGAGCCTGCGGACGTCCAGCACGGCGGCCTCCAAAACTTCGGGATGACTAATGAATATTCGTCAGAAAAGATCGCTTTTCCTAATGGGATTGTAGATCCATACTGATGGAAACAAACAAACTTCTCCGCCCCGAAGGAGCCCCCATGACCAGCACCCTCCCGGATGCCACCACCCCGCGCAGCCAGGACTCCGGGCAGTTCGACGCGCTGGCCGAGGAAGCCATTGCCTTGGTCCGCCACTGGCTGACCGAAGCCAGCAAGATCCCCGTGGACGTATCCGCCCAGCGCCTCGCCGGCGTCCTGAAGGACCCGAACGGCCTGGACTTCACGGTTGGATTCGTCGACGGCGTCATCCGCCCTGAGGATCTGTCGGTCGCCGCCCGGAAACTCGCCGAGCTCGCTCCCAAGGTGCCCACGTTCCTGCCGTGGTACATGCGCAGTGCGGTCCGCTTGGGTGGCGTCATGGCTCCGGTCATGCCCCAGGTTGTCATTCCCATTGCCCGCCGCGTGCTCCGCGAAATGGTGGGCCACCTGATCGTCGACGCCACCGACGCCAAGCTCGGACCGGCCATTTCCAAGATCCGCCAGGACGGCGTCCACCTGAATGTGAATCTCCTGGGCGAAGCCGTGCTCGGTGAACACGAGGTACAACGCCGCCTCGACGGAACGTTCAAGCTCCTTGCCCGAGAGGACGTGGACTACGTCTCCATCAAGGAATCCTCCACCGTTGCTCCGCACTCGCCGTGGGCCTTTGACGAAGCCGTCAACCACGTGGTGGAGAAGCTCACCCCGCTCTACCGACTCGCCGCGTCCTTCGCCAAGCCCAAGTTCATCAACCTGGACATGGAGGAGTACAAGGACCTCAGCATGACCATCGCCGTCTTCAAGCGGATCCTGGACATGCCTGAGTTCAAGAACCTTGAGGCAGGCATCGTGCTGCAGGCCTACCTCCCGGACGCCCTGGCCGCCATGCAGGAACTGCAGGAATGGGCAGCGGCACGCCGCGCCCAGGGAGGGGCTCCCATCAAGGTCCGTGTGGTGAAGGGCGCCAACCTTCCCATGGAACAGGTGGAAGCCTCCCTCCACGACTGGCCGCTGGCTACGTGGGGCACCAAGCAGGACTCCGACACCAGCTACAAGAGCGTCATCAACTACGCGCTGACCCCCGAGCACGTGGATGCTGTCCGCATCGGCGTTGCCGGACACAACCTGTTCGACGTCGCCTTTGCTTGGCTCCTGGCCAAGCAGCGCGGGGTCACGGAAGGCATCGAATTCGAGATGCTCCTGGGCATGGCTACCGGCCAGGCCACCGCGGTCCGCAAGGACGTGGGCAGCCTGCTCCTGTACACGCCCGTGGTGCACCCCGGTGAATTCGACGTTGCCATCGCCTACCTGATCCGCCGCCTGGAGGAAGGCGCCAGCCAGGAAAACTTCATGTCCGCCGTCTTCGAACTCAGTGAGAATGAACCGTTGTTCGAACGCGAAAAGAAGCGCTTCCTCAACTCCCTGGCCCAGCTCACGGATGCAGTGCCCGGCCCCAACCGCAAACAGGACCGCCGCCTGCCCGCCGAGCCCGCACCCACCGAGGGCTTCCGCAACACCCCGGACACCGACCCTGCCCTGCCGGCCAACCGCATCTGGGGCCGCGAGATCCTCAAGCGGATCCCGGGCTCCACCGCCGGCAACAAGATCGTCGAGTCCACCAAGGTCTCCGACGCCGCTGAGCTTGAGCGCATCATCACCGCAGCCGTGGATGCCGGCAAGGCCTGGGGCGCCCGACCAGCGTCCGAACGCGCAGCCATCCTGCACCGCGCCGGCGAGGTCCTCGAGGCCCGTCGCGCCGAGCTCCTCGAGGTCATGGCGTCCGAAACCGGCAAGACCATCGACCAGGGCGACCCGGAAGTCAGCGAAGCCATCGACTTCGCCCACTACTACGCCGAGCGCGCCAAGGACCTGGAAACGGTCGACGGCGCCACGTTCGTCCCAGCGAACCTCACCGTGGTGACCCCGCCGTGGAACTTCCCGGTGGCGATCCCCGCGGGCTCGACGCTCGCGGCACTGGCCTCAGGCTCCGCCGTCGTCATCAAGCCTGCCAAGCAGGCCCGGCGCTCCGGTTCCGTGATGGTGGATGCCCTCTGGGAAGCCGGCGTGCCGCGCGAAGTGCTGGCACTCGTCCAGCTCGAAGAGCGGGACCTTGGCACGCAGCTGGTCTCGCACCCGAGCGTTGACCGCGTGATCCTCACCGGTGGGTACGAGACGGCCGAGCTTTTCCGTTCCTTCCGCCAGGACCTGCCGCTGCTCGCCGAGACTTCCGGCAAGAACGCGATCATCGTCACCCCCAGCGCTGACCTGGACCTCGCTGCCAAGGACGTGGTGTACTCGGCATTCGGCCACGCCGGCCAGAAGTGCTCGGCCGCATCCCTGGTGATCCTCGTTGGCTCGGTAGCGAAGTCCAAGCGCTTCCACAACCAGCTCGTCGACGCCGCCCGCTCGCTGACCGTGGGCTACCCGGAGAACGCCACCACGCAGATGGGCCCGATCATCGAGCCCGCCAACGGCAAGCTCCTCAACGCCCTCACCACCCTCGGCGACGGCGAAACCTGGGCCATCAAGCCCGAGCGCCTCGACGACACCGGACGCTTGTGGTCCCCGGGCATCCGTTCGGGCGTCAAGCGTGGCTCCTACTTCCACTTGACCGAGTTCTTCGGCCCGGTCCTCGGCGTCATGACAGCGGAGACGCTTGAAGAAGCCATCGCCATCCAGAACGAGATCGAGTACGGCCTCACCGCCGGCCTGCACTCGCTGGACTCCGCTGAAATGGGCGTATGGCTGGACACCATCCAGGCCGGCAACCTGTACGTCAACCGCGGCATCACCGGCGCGATTGTCCAGCGCCAGCCGTTCGGTGGCTGGAAGAAGTCGGCAGTCGGCGCCGGAACCAAGGCCGGTGGACCGAACTACCTGATCGGCCTGGGCAGCTGGCTCCCCGCCGAGGCCAAGGCCCAGCGCGGCACGGTCCTCCAGGGCGCTGCCTCGCAGATCCTCGCGGCAGCGAAGTCTGCGGACGTGACCGCCGAGGAATTGCAAACCCTCCAGCGGGCACTCTTCAGCGATGCCGCAGCCTGGGAATCCGAGTTCGGTACCCGCAAGGACGTCTCCGCCCTCTCCGCAGAGCGCAACGTCTTCCGTTACCGTTCCCTCCCGGTGACCGTCCGTCTCTCCGAAGGCGAGCGGCTCGCGGACCTGTTGCGGGTTGTGGCTGCAGGTGCCGTGGCTGGCTCGGCGCTCACGGTGAGCTCCGCCGTCGTGCTTCCTGACGCTGTGGTTGGCGTCTTCGCGAACCTGGGCGTCAGCGTGCGGGTTGAGGACGACGCCGCTTGGCTGGCGCGCGCAGGAAAGTTCGACGGCGGCCGCATCCGCCTGATCGGTGGCGACTTCACCGCGCTGAGCGCGGCGACTGGTGGCCGTCCCGACATCGCGGTGTACCACGGCGCTGTGACCCAGGCCGGCCGGATCGAAATGCTCCCGTTCCTCCGCGAACAAGCAGTCTCCATCACCGCCCACCGCTTCGGCACCCCGAACCACCTCTCGGACCACCTGATCTGACTTCAAGGGGTTGGCTCCCGGTCGGGGGGGGCGGGAGCCAACCCTTGTTTCACGGATTCGACGTCAGAAACCATCAACCCCGCGCACATACAGGAGAGCTCGTTTTGGGGGCTCTCTGTGCGGGAGGAACGGCTGGTGTATTTCTGCTATATCGACGACTCGGGAGATTCCAGGGTTGGGTCCACCATGGCCGCAATACTCGTGGAAGACAAACACTGGACAGGACTTTTGAAAGCCTGGCTTGAGGGGCGTCGCCGGATCCATCAGGAGAAAAACCGCACGCGCTGCCGCGAGCCGGGTGCTCCTCAAGGCACTCGCTGATTACGGCGATTTTCATGTTGTCAGCTTCGGGATGGCAACGACGCGAAACCATGAACTGTACGCGCAAGTGGTTGCATACCTGGACGACTGGGCCCGCGCGGAGGACACCTACCTGGTGGTCTTCTACGACGGTTTGCAAGGCTTCAAGCACCTGCTCGACGACGACACCGGGGATACGCCGGCGGGCAAGGAGCAGTGGGTGTCAGCCGCGAGGAATGCGGCCGCCTACAGAAAAGTCCATCGAGGCCTGGAGATTTCAGGAAGACGGATCATCGAAGACGTCATCATGCAGGACAGCCGTTACAACCAGCTGATTCAGGCAGCGGACTTGATTGCCTATTGCTCGTATCACCGGCATTTACAGGCGCATCCTGAAATCTGGGGCACGACCAACAGTGTTATGCCTGCAGCGGCGATTGCGTACTCCCGGCTGAGGAAGCACTGGCCGGACGGATCGGACGACGGAATGATTTGGTTTTCGGACTCTTAACGCAAGAACCCTCCGAAAATCGGAGGGTCCGCGGGATGCAAGACCCTGTGTACAGTCACGCGAACTGCCTAGGGCCTTGCAGGTATTAATCTACCACTCACACCATCTCTGCCCGATCACTATCCCCCAAGCGGCCAGCCAAGCCGCTTGAGCCGCTGCCTCGCCGCCAGTTCGCTCGGACCGCGCCGGCCCAGGGCCAGCCGCACCATGGCCAGCGCGACTCTTGCTGCCGGGATTGCGGGCATCGGGAACGGACCGAGCCTGGCCTTCCGGAGCCCCAGCATCTCCCGGTACTTGGGTTCAAGACTCTCGACGGCGGCTGCGAACAGAATGCGGTAGCCGGGCTTCAGGAGCGGGCTAAGTGGAGGGTGGCGGATGAAGGCCACGGTTTCGGCCAAGCGTTCGTCCGCGCGAAGCACGCCGGAAGAGTGCCATTCCTCGATTTCCCTGTGAAGGGCAGCCTCGGTGAGGGGCGGATAATGCACTCCCATGAGCCGCCCCGCCGTGGCCCATTCGCGGACGTAGCCGTCCGGTCCGCCCGGGATGGGTCCGCCGAACATACGGTGGGCCGTCAGGAACGACTCCGCGTAGGTCACGTGCACCCACCGCAGCAGTTCGGGATCGTTGGCAGCGTAGTCGCGCTGGACGCCGTTTCCATCCACATATGAGCCTCTGACGTGTTCGTGGATCTTCCGGACCCGGCCGCTCGCCGCCTCCGCTGCTTCGGTGGATCCATAGGTAACCGTGAAGATCCAGCGGATGGTGGTGGCGAGCCGGCCGAGGGGGTCGTCCTTGAAGCCGGAGTGCTCGTAGACGCCGGCCAGGGCTCCCGGATGAAGTGCCTGCATGAGGAGTACGCGGATTCCGGCCACGATGGTGGACATTGAACCGTGCACAGCCCAGACCGCCGACCCCGGAAGGTGATACCCGGCGTCGTTCCCTTCAGCAAGGCGCGGCACCCACTCCGGCGGCGTTCCGGATGTTCCCGTGAACGTCCGCTGGAGCTCGTGCCTGTATTCGAGGAAGAGATTCCTCATGCCTTACAAATTACACGCGGGCGCGGCGCTTGGCAGGTGCCGCTGCCACCAGCAGGGCGGCAATGGCGACGGCGGCACTCAGGATGAGTCCCGGACGGTACTGGTCCAGCATGGCCTGGGCGCTGACGGTGCCGGCGGTTTGGCCGTGGCCGCTGACCAACGCGGTGGTGACGGCGAGGACCAGTGCCGCGCCAACCTGGGTGCTTGTCTGGATCAAGCCGGCCGCGAGTCCCTGCTCCGAGTCCTTGATCCCCGCAGTGGCCTGGACGTTGATGGACGGGAAGGCCAAGGCGAAGCCGATGCCCAGCAGTACCACGGACGGGAGGATGTCCAAGGCGTAGTTGGGCGTGGTTCCCACCCTCAGGAAGAGGACGTAGCCAAGGCCCAGGGCCGTGAGCCCGGTGAGGATGAGTTGCGTGGCGCCGAACTTCTCGATGAGCCGGTCAGCGAACGGCGCACTCGTGGCCACGAGCAAACCGGCGGGCAGCAGGGCCAATGCCATGCCCAGTGGCGTCCACCCCAGGACGGACTGCAGGAACATGGTGACGATGAATTGGAAGCTCAGGTAGGAGCCAAACAACCCGACGGCACTGAGGTTGGCCCGGGCCACCCAGCCTTCCTTGAGGATGCCGAAGCGGATCAGCGGGTGCTTCACCTTGTTCTCGATGATGGCGAAGGCTGCCAGCACCGCGACGGAGACTGCGAATCCGGCGATAGTTGCCACAGATCCCCAGCCTTGCTCCGGCGCGGAAACCAAGGTGTAAACCAGGCCAAGCATGCCCAGTGCGAGCGTGACTGCGCCCCAGATATCGTGCCCGCTGTTCTCCGCGGACGGCTTGTCCTTCGGGATGAACCTGATGCCCAGCAGCACCACGATGACTGCGATGGGCACCGAGACAAGGAACGTCCACCGCCAGCTGAGGCTTGTCATGAGGCCGCCGACCACCAGGCCCAAGGAGAACCCGCTGGCACCGAAGGTGGTGAAGATGGAGAGCGCCTTGTTGCGGGCCCGGCCCTCGGCGAAGTTGGTGGTGATGATCGAGAAACCGGTGGGTGCGGTGAAAGCCGCCGCGAGGCCCTTCACAAACCGCGTGGCGATCAGGATGGCGGGATCGTCAACCACGCCGCCCAGGAGCGATGCCGCGGCGAAGACCGACAAGGCGATGAGGAAGATACGACGGCGGCCCAACAGGTCCGCGAGCCGCCCACCCAGGAGCAGCAGGCTTCCGTAGCCAAGGACGTAGGCGGAGACGATCCATTGCAGGGAATCGGTGCCGAGGTTGAGTTCGTGTCCGATGGAGGGCAGGGCAACGCCAACCATGGAAACGTCGAGGCCGTCCAATGCCAGGACGGTGCAGACAACCATCAGCAGGAGCCATTGGGCCCGCGTCCAGCGGACTGCTGAAACCAGGGCATCGGCAGGTCTTTGAAGGGTGGTGGGTGATGTCATGCGATCAATCTATATGACGCGTCATTCAATGACAAGGAATATGACACGTCATTTTATGACGTGGATTCAAACGGCGTTATGAACTAGAATCTGAACATGGCAACGACGCGTGACCGCCAACTGGTTGAGCAGTGGCGCAGCATTCAGGACTCCTACTTCCGCACCGCCGGAGCCTTGGACCGCGCCCTCGAGGCAAAGTTCGACATCGGCCTGAATGAGTTCGAGATCCTGGATTTGGTGGCCGAAAGCACCGACGCCGCCTGCCGCATGAAGCAACTGGGGGAGCGGACTCCCATGACCCAAAGCGCTGTCTCCAAAGTGGTGGACAGGCTCGAAAAAGCCGGCCTGGTTTCACGTCAAACCTGTTCGGACGACCGCCGGTCCCTCTTCCTTGAGCTCACTGAAGCGGGCCGCTCGCTGCACGCGTCCGCCGCCATTGAGCACCGCGCATTGCTCAAGGAAAACCTGGCCTGAGCCGTGCCGCGACGGCGAAGTGTCCCGCCTTCCCCAAAGCTCAAGATTTCTTGAGGAAAAACTGAGCCAACCTTTCACCCGCACGCAACCTCGAAGACTTTATTTTCGCCCTGAGAACGGCAACAATGGTGCTTGCACGCCAGGCTGGGGTTTGGTGCCGCTGGCTTTTGGGGAGTGTTTTTTGTGGGCAAGCATCATGAATCAGACCGGGTTGCCATCCTGGTGCGCACCGAGGGTTTCCGCCGCGTTTTCTTCGCCGCAACCCTCGCCGTGGCCGCGTTCTTCGCTTTCGGATTCCAACCGCTGACCTCCGCGTCCTCCACGTTTGAGGGCGCGTCGGCAACAGGGGTGGTTGGGCCGGGCGCCCTGGGCAGTCTCACGCCGCCCGAGGCCGAAACCATGGTGATGGACAACCTGCCCGAACCTCCGCAGCAAACCGCCGGAACGCCCATGGTCTTCTTCGACCGGGCGCTGGTCCGCGCTGTCGGCGCCGACGGATCAGGCGCCCTGAACGTCGCATCGGCGGGTCTGGCACGTCCGCCTGCCGGCTATCTCTATGCGCCCTTGGAAGTGCTGAATCCAAGCTCGCCCTATGGCTACCGCTACAGCCCCCTCACCGGGCTTCCCGGGGAATTCCACTGGGGCCAGGACTACGCAGCTGCTTGCGGGACACGCGTCTACGCGGCCGACTCCGGCGTCGTCAAGGCCGTGGGCTGGCACATCTGGGGCGGCGGAAACCGTGTGGAGATCGAGCACGGCAACGGCCTTGTGACCACGTACAACCACCTCCAGGCCATCGGGGTGACCCAAGGCCAGAGCGTACGCGTGGGCCAGGTGATCGCCGAGGTAGGAACCACCGGTTGGTCCACGGGCTGCCACCTTCACTTCGAGACAATCGTCAACGGACTCCACACCAACCCGAACCAGTGGCAGCTCCTGCCCACCAAGCAGGTGGATCCGCTCCAGCCGATCACCATGGTGAACTACCAGCCTGGCGTTGGCACCGGTTCCAGCTCGCCGCAGTGGGCCGTCCCGGTTTCGGACGGCACCAACCGGGCCGTGATCGGCGGCGAACACGAGGAAGATGTTCCCCCGCCGGTCACGCCTTCGCCCAGCAACCCGGGTGGTACCAGCGGCACGCCGGGTGGATCTACCGGTACCCCGTCGCCTTCTGCGACGGCTACGCCGAATCCGACGGCGACTGCCACGCCTACGCCGAGCGCTACGGTTACGCCGAGTCCGACGGCGACTGCCACGCCTTCGCCGTCTGCGACCGTGACGCCTTCGCCGAGCGCTACGGTTACGCCGGCTCCGACCGCGACTGCCACGCCTTCGCCGAGCCCTACGGTTACGCCGGCTCCGAGCACCACCGTGGCACCTTCGGCGCCTGCTGTGACTACCCCGGCACCGGCTACCTCCGCCACTCCGGCGCCCGCGGCTGTCGCGCCCGCGCCCGTCGCTTCGGCTCCCGCCGTCGTGGCTCCTGCTCCGGCGCCTGTGGTTGTCGCTCCTGCTCCCGTGGTGACCCAGCCTGTGGCGCCCGTGGCTCCGGCTCCTGCGCCAGTGCCGACGCTGGCCGCCACCCTTCCGACGGTGGTTCTGCCGCCTGGATACGTCCTCATCGCTCCGGGCCTGGTCCGGAAGCCTGACGGCACCACGGTGCCGTTGTCCAGCCTCATTCTTCCCACCCCGTAGCGCGGCGAAACGCGGACACCCCGCGTTTCGTGGCCCTTACGAAGCTCCCGTAAGCTCGATGGCGGCAATCCCGCCAGCCGACGTCGTCAGGAAGCGATCCATGAGCACCCTCTACAACATCCCCCTCACCTTCAACGATGGCTCCGAAGCTGATTTCGGCCGGTTCGAGGGCAAAGCGGTGCTGGTGGTCAACGTCGCCTCGAAGTGTGGTTACACGCGCCAGTACGCCGGCCTGGAGGAGTTGTACGCGAAGTACCGCGAAGACGGCCTGGAGATCCTTGGTGTGCCCTGCAACCAGTTTGCCGGCCAGGAACCGGGAACGGACCAGGAAATTGCCGAATTCTGCGAGCGTAACTTTGGCGTTTCCTTCCTGCTGACCGCCAAGGCCAATGTGCTGGGCAAGGAGCAGCACGCGCTGTTTTCGGAACTCACCCAGGACCAGGACGGCCAGCCGGTGAAGGTGAAGTGGAACTTCGAAAAGTTCGTCATCAACCGCTCCGGCGAATTGATCGCGAGGTTCCCATCCGCTGTGGAGCCTGACTCCGAAGACCTTGTAGAAGCAGTGGAAAAGGCTTTGGCATAAGCCGGGAATTCCAGAAAGGAGGAAAGTAATTTTCCAACATTCCGCCGGATATTAGCCAGTTGTTGGCTTCCTGTCTGGTTGGATTGGTCCTACTGGGGTTACACGGGAGGCGCCGTCTCCCACTTAACGCTAAGGCAGCTATGGAGCTCATCGAGGCCGAGTACCCGAAACCAGGTCATGTGCTGTTGCACTTGAGCGATCTTCACCTGGTGGGTGGACCCGGCACACTCTACGGTTCGGTGGACAGCGCTGCCAGGCTGCAGGAGATCTGCGATCAGATCATCGCTTCCAGGCTGAAGCCCGAAGCCATCATTTTCACCGGTGACCTCGCTGACAGAGGCGAACTGGAAGCGTACCGACGGCTCCGCGACATGATCGAACCCGTCTGCGATGCACTGGGAGCCAAGGCGATCTGGGCGATGGGCAACCACGACGATCGGGCAAACTTCCGCTCGGCGTTCCTCGATGCTTCGGAGAACAGCAGGCCAGAAGATCCCATGGACCGCAGCTACTTCGTCAACGGCCTGCGGATCATCACCCTGGATACCACCGTGCCCGGCTACCACCACGGGGAATTGTCGGACGCGCAGCTCGAATGGCTCGCGGACGAGCTTTCCACCCCGGCTCCCGACGGCACCATCCTGGCGCTGCACCACCCACCCGTCCCGTGCGTCCAGGACCTCGCAGTCCTGGTGGAGCTGCGCGGCCAGGCCGCGCTGGCCGACGTCGTGCGTGATACGGACGTCCGCACCATCCTGGGCGGCCACCTGCACTACTCCACGACGGCGGGCTTCGCCGGCATCCCGGTCTCGGTCGCCTCGGCCACGTGCTACACGCAGGACCTCGGGGTGAAAGCCGGTGGACAGCGCGGGCGGGACGGTGCCCAGTCCTACAACATGGTCCACGTCTACGAGCACACGATTGTGCACTCGGTGGTGCCCATGTCCGGCGGCGTGACAGTGGGTGAGCCCGTTGATGCCGAAGAGGTCCAGAGGCGGCTCAGCGAAGCGGGAATCACCATCCCGAAACACCCACGCACCAGCCGGCCCCGCCAGCAGCGCGTCACTGTTTCGCCGAACGGCGCTACTTCTCCCAGGGTGCCTTGACCGGGAAGTACTTCTCCAGGAAGTCCGTGACCAGTCCGGCGCGTTCGTCGGCGTGGACCTCGGGGAAGCTGCCGTCGTTGAGGCAGAAAAGGTCCATGTTGCGCTTGGCCAGCAGCTTCGGCAGGTAGTGGAGCCCGGACCACAGGGTGGTGTCCACGTACTTGACCTTGGCATTGGTCTGGGTAACTGCACGGCCCGTCAGGAGCGCGTAGTAGTGGTAGAAGGAGTTGGTCACCGAGATGTTGTCCGCGGCCCGGAAACGGCTTGCCGCGGTCTTGGTGAACTCGGCAGGGAACTCCTTCTCCATCTGCGCCACCACGCTGCGGCGGATCGGGGCGGCCGTGTGTTCCAGGTGCCGGGTGGTGATCCGGCCGAAGCGCTCCCAGAGGAGCTTGCGGTTGACGCGTGCCGCGTTTTCGAAGCCGCTGCGTTCGGCGTCGTTTTCGCCCAGGCCGATCCTGGTGTTGGCTTCGATGAACTTGGTGATGCCTCCGGGCGTGAAGAACATGTCCGGACCCACGGGACGGCCGAAGAACATGTCGTCATTGGAGTACAGGAAATGCTCCGAGAGTCCATCGATGTGGTGGAGCTGGCATTCCACTGCCTGTGAATTGTGCGTTGGCAGCACGGAAGGATCAGCGAAGAACTCCTCGCTGCGGACAATCCTCACTTTGGGGTGCTCCGCGAGCCAGGCGGGGGCAGGGGAGTCCGTGGCGATGAAAATGCGGCGGATCCACGGTGCGAACATATGCACCGAACGCAACGCGTACTTGAGCTCGTCGATCTGGCGGTAACGGGCCTCGTGGTCATCGCCCTCGCCGAGGACGGCTTCGGCCTGCTGGGCGCGCCTGCGGGCAATGTACTCGGGGTCGCTGCCGTCCACCCATGAGAAGACAATGTCCACGTCAAAGTCGATGTCGCTCGCGTGGTCGGCGAACATGTTCTCGATGGTGGGCCATTCGAGTCCATGACGTTGCACGGAACCGCGGACCGCGTCCTGGCGCAGCAACGTCCGGCGGGTCAGGGAGTTCTCCACGGGCAATTCCAACCGGTCGCCGTCGAAGCGCCACAGCTCCAGCTGGACACCGAGGGCAGGGCCATACCAGAGGCCGCCCCCGGTCTCGACGCGCGGCGTGTACAAGCGGAAGATGCGGGACTTGCGGTTGGCGGAGAGCTCGCCGTCGGCCACCAGCACCGAGGCCTTTTTCTTGGCGTCCACGGTCATCGAGTAGAAGGGCTCGTTCCGGAACGCTTCCACCAGTGCGTCCCGGACTGCCTTGCGGGACTCCCAATCGACGGCGATGACGGGCCGTTCGTCGTTGCCGCGCACCAGGATGAAATCGACGCCGGCAGCGTCCAGGGCTGCCCGGACGGCCAGAAGGTCGGACACCATGGCCTGCTGTGGCGTGAGGTCCGCATTCACCAGCGCGTACCGCCCGCGGTGACGGACGACGTCGGACCTGTGCTTGAGGTGCGCAACGACGGAAGGCGAGACCGCCTCGACGATTGCGTCCTCTTCGACGGTGGGGCTGCCGTGGTAAACCGGATCGACCTGTGCTTCAGTGATGGCTGCTTCTCCGTACTGTTCCGTGGTGCGTGGGTGGACCGGCTTCTTAGATGTTCAGTGCTTCACGCCAGCTGCGCAGGAAGGCTCCGCCGGCGTCGTCGTGGATGACGTCGTCCGCCAGCTCAAGGTCGGCTGCGGTGAGGATGGTGTACGGCTTGACGGGCACGCCGTCCGCGGGGCGCACATCCACGTGCTTGACGTCGTGGTCGTTGTGGTGGAGCCAGTCTGCCATGGCGTAGTCCGTGCGGGAATCGCCCACCGTCCGCCAGGCCAGCGGCGTGATGCCCTGGGCGGCGAGGAGTTCGACGGCGCGGCTGGCGCCCAGGTCCTTGCCGAGGCGCACGGATTCGATGTCCGTGGAAATGATGGTGGGGTCCAGGCGGTAGTCGGCAGCGTCGTCCGATTCCGGTGCATGGTGGTCCAGGAGGGCTGCGTTCAGGCCGTGCCGGGTGAGGATCTCCAGGGCATCGGCGTCGAAGAGTTTCTGTTCCGCAAGGTAGTCCTCGCTGGCTACATCCAGGTGCTGTTCCACCGAGACCATGGCGCGCTTGGTCTCGTCGAAGAACATGTGGGCGGAGTAGTCCTCGGCAACGAGCCTGCGGATATCGTCACCGTAGGCCTTGGGTACGGCAAGCTCGTGGTCCACGTGGATCGGTCCGGGGCCGGCAGCGGTGTAGCTGAACCAGACCGCGCCCTTTTCGCAGATGGCATGGATGACGGTGCCGGAGGGCATGCCTGCGGCGATCATCGGCTCCATGACCTGCTCGGCGATGAAAGCGTCCGAGCGGCCGGTGTTGAAGATGACCGGGATGCCGGCGGAGGCCAGGGCCACGAGGTCCGCGATGATGTCCGGTTTGACGTCCCGCGTCACGGGGCTGGCGATGGGGCCATCGACGTCGAGCAGCAGCGCGAGGGCCGGGGCTTTCCGGGCAGCGGTCCGGTCAGTGCCTTGGAGCGGTTGAGTCATGCCCCTATTCTGTCAGTCCGCAGTCTCTCCTCCACAGCTGTGACGCAGCACGAAAGGATAGTCACCATTTGGCTACAACCTTCCTGTGCCGCGGGTCACAAGTTCCGTTAGGGCAGCAACGCCCATAGGCTTGCAGGGTGATCTTCAAAGCTGTGGGCGAGGGACGCCCGTACCCTGACCATGGATACTCTGCGCCGCGGGACTGGGCAGCCCTCCCACCACGGCCCGTCCGGCTCGATGAGCTGGTGACCACCAAGCGCACTTTGGATTTGGAGGCATTGTTGGCCGAGGATTCAACATTTTTCGGTGATTTGTTCCCCCACGTGGTCCAGTACCAAGGCGTCATGTACCTCGAGGACGGCTTGCACCGGGCGGTCCGGACCGCGCTGCACCAGCGGACTGCGATCCACGCACGCGTGTTGGTGATCGATGGCTAGCCGTCCGCAGGACGTCTCCCGGCTGCACGGGCACCATGTGGTGACGGGAGCCGAGCTTCGGGCGACTTTCGCGGAGGACACCGCCGTGCCTCCTTCCCGGTTCGGGCGCAGGCTCTTCCATGGCATTGTCCTGGTGCTCCTGATCGGCGTGATCGCTGCCGGGGCCGTTGGAGCGTGGGCGGTGATGAACGGCGTCATCAAAGTTCCCACCGCCGTCGCAAGCAAAGCTCCAGTGAGCCTGTGTCCCACCACCACGTTCGATTACATTCCGAACGAAACGGTGAACCTCAACGTCTTCAATGCCACCTCCCGCAGTGGCCTGGCCCGCACTGTCGCGGACCAGTTCGCGGCGCGTGGCTACAAGATGGGCTCCGTGGACAACAGCGATACTGCCTACTCCGGCGTTGGCGTCGTCATTTCCGGGGTCAAGGGCCAGGCTGCCGCGTTCAACGTCCAGCGCAACCTCGCCGGCACCGATTACTTCCAGGACAATCGCGAAGACGAGTCCGTGGACGTGGTCCTTACGCCGGGGTACCAAGGCCTGGTTGAGCCGCAACTCGTGGACCAGACGCCCGGGAAACTCGGTTGCCCCCGGGAGGACCTGCGGATCGTGGACAGTACCAAGTGGCCCATCATCCCTACGAATCCCTCGGGACCCAACTAGGTCGCATTAGTGCGCGTTTAGAGCTCTCAAAACGCGCTTAAGTGCGACCCAGCTGGGTGTCCGCGGAGCCATCGCGGACCGGGCGGCCGGCGTCGTCGAAACGCGCTCCGGCGCCCAGCTGGATAAACCGCACCGTCTGCGCTGTGGCGCTTTCGACGTCGGCAAGCGGGGCCGGGAGGGGAGTCTCGCCGTCGGGCGTCCGGTTGCGCCGGGCGGCGCTGGCCGAGAGCGTTCCGTGGATGAGCCGCGCCAGCTGGGCGACGTCGATGTCCGGCAGGTAGCCCTGCCGCACGCCGTCGTTGAGGATGTCCTCCAGCAGGATGTTCAGCTCGCCCACATGGTCTGCGAGCTTGGAGAAGGAACCGGGGGAGAGGACTGCGGCCATCGCCGGTCCGGGGGGCAGGTGCCGCCGGCTGAGGTCTTCCACCTGGGCGCGGACGTAGAGCGCCAGGCGGTCCACGGGGTTCTCCAACGCAGCCAGCGAATCACGGAGGTCCACGATGAAACGCTCGGTCTCATCCAGAGCGTACGCGATGAGCAGTTGCTCCATGTCCGCGTAGTAGTTGTAGACGGCGGTGCGGCCCACGCCTGCGTGGCGGGCGACGTCCGTCATGGTGAGGCCGGGGAGGCCGTGGGTGAAAAGCAGCTCTCCGAACGCGGTGAGGATTCGTCGTTGGGTCTCGGCGCGTTGGGCAGCATTCGTGGCGGCCGTGATCCTTGGCATATAGACACTTTACAGGGATCTGTCAGCAAGACGGGTGACTGTGTGTCCGTCTGTTGCCTCCTCGAGCCTCTCAAAATCCGGTCCGGAGGGGGCAGGCTCGCGTAGCATCGACTCAACCGGACAAAATTCAAAAGGGGGACTGTTGCGGGCAACGGTCAAGGATGTAGCGCGCCGCGCAGGAGTGTCACCTAAAACCGTCTCGAACGTCATGAACGGAATCGTGCCGGTCAGCGCTCCCACGCGGCTCCGGGTGGAGCAGGCCATGGCGGATCTGGACTACGTTCCCAATTTGTCTGCGCGAGGGCTCCGTAACGGCCGCTCGGGAGTGATCGCGCTGGCCCTGCCGGACCTGGCCACGCCGTTCTCCGCCGAGATTGCACACCACATTGTGGAGGTGGCCCACGAGCAGGGCTGGAGTGTCCAGATCGAGGAAACCGGTTTGGACCCGCAACGTGAACAGGACCTGATGACCAAGGCCCGCTCCAACCTGGTGGACGGACTCATTTTGAATCCCGTGGTCCTTCAGGAGAGCGCCGTCAAAGTCGGCGTTTCGCTGCCGCCGGTGGTCCTCCTCGGAGAAGTAACCCAGCACCTGGCGGACCGTGTCTACGTGGACAGCTTCGGTGCTGCCCGGGACATGACCCTGGCCCTGGCGCGTCCCGGGCGCCGGCGGATCGCTGTTCTCGGCATAAATCGCGGCCGCCACTCATCCACTGCCATCCACCGGGCGGCCGGCTACGAAGCGGCGCTGGAATCGCTCGGTATCCAGGTGGACGAGGATCTCCTGATCCGCTGTGAACGGTGGACTACCGAGTCGGCAGCCCAAGCGCTCGCGGAGTACCTGGGTTCGCATCCGGTACCAGAAGCGTTGTTTTGTTTCACGGACTCGATGGCCCTGGGTGCGCTCCATGTGCTGTGGGAGCGCGGCATCCGGGTTCCCGAGGATATTGCCGTGGCCGGCTTCGATGATATTGCCGATGGGCGGTTCGCCGTGCCGCCGTTGACCACCGTCTCCTTCGATAAGCGGAGCATTGCGGTTGAGGCCATCCGCTTGCTGACGGAGCGGATGGGCAGCCGCGGGGACGCCCAGCGCTTGGTGCGTGTGGACTATTCGATCGTGGAGCGGGCCAGCAGCGGAGGCTGAAACTTTTTCGGGCCGTTGGAAGGCCCATCAGGGAAAATTGTTTGCGCTAACAATTTTCTCTTGCCCTGCGTTTTACATCGATGTAATGTGAGACCTGCGTCACCACCCACTGGGCCACCCTTCACCCGGATCGTGGACGCACCGGAACCGGATTTGCAATGAAGCAGTGATTTTCAGCGGACCCTCCAAAGGAGTGACGGGTGAAGCAGTTTGAATCGATTGCCGGGAGGAACTTATCCCGGAGACAGCTGTTCAAGGGATCAGCGGCGTTGGGTGGCTTGGGCATGATGGGCGCCCTTTCGGGTTGCGGGGGCCAGGCCCAAGGCGCTCCGGACCAGACCATCAATTTCTGGCATCTGCTCTCGGGTGGTGACGGCACCAAGATGCAGGCCATGATCGCCAACGCCAACAAGGGGAATCCGGGCTTCAAAGTCCACCCCACAGTGTTGGCCTGGGGTGCGCCCTACTACACCAAGCTCGCCATGGCATCGGCAGGCGGCCGTCCGCCGGAAGTAGCCATCATGCACGCAAGCCGCGTTCCCGGATACGCGCCAGGCGGCCTCATTGAGCCCTGGGATTTGGGCCTGCTGGCGGAGAACGGCATCACCCCGGAGAACTTTGCACCGCGCATCTGGGAAAAGAGCCAGCAAAACGGAAAAGTGTTCTCCCTGGCACTGGATTCCCACCCTTTCATCATGTTCTACAACACGGACATAGCCGGCAAAGCGGGGTTGCTGGAAAGCAACGGCCAGTTGCAGGAGGCAACGTCGCCGGACGGGTTCAAAGCCATGGCACTGGAGATGCAGAAAGTCACCAAAGCCCACGGCTTGTCCTTCGGCTACCTGAACCTCGGCTCACAGATGTGGCGCCTGTTCTACACGCTCTACAAGCAGCACGGGGCCGAAATCGTCCTGACTCCCGGCCAACCCATGCAGGCCAACCGGGACGCGGCCGTAGAGTCGCTGGAGTTCATGGCAACGCTGTTTGACGACACCATCGCGGCCAAGGGCAACGACATCAACACGGGCATTGCGGAGTTCGTCCGGGGCGACTCGGGAATGCTCTTCAGTGGTGGCTGGGAACTGCCCACCATGAAGAAGGCAAAGCTGCCCGTTGACGCGCTCACCATTCCCACTCTGTACGGGACGCCGGCTTCGTACGCCGATTCGCACTCGTTCGTCCTTCCGCGGCAGTTGGCCGTCGATGAGGAAAAGCGCAGGGACGTCTACAAGTTCGTCAGCGACATCCTCAAGGGTTCGTTGTCGTGGGCCGAGGCAGGCCATATCCCGGCGTACCAGCCCGTGGTGCAGTCACAGGCTTACAAGGAACTCACCCCGCAAGTCCACTACGCCAATGCGGCAGAGATCATCTCTTACGACCCTGAGGCCTGGTTCAGTGGATCCGGCTCTGACTGGCAGAACTATTTCGCCGAGTTCATCCAGAACGTACTTCTGGGACGCAGCAAGGCACAGGACGGTTGGGACGGCTTCGTGGCCCGCACCAACGACCTTCTCTACCGGCCCAACCCGGTCTGACCGGCACCAGCACACCGAGCGACAAAGGAGTCCTTCATGAGTTCCTCTACTCTGTCCCGGCAGACCCGCCAAGCACGGACAACAACTGAACCCGGCATCAAGACCGGCCCCTCCCTGCGCAGAAGCAGGGACAACGTGAGCGGCTGGGCATTCGCGGCCCCGTTCCTCGTGTTCTTCCTGGTATTCCTCGTATGGCCCATCCTGTACGGCTTCTACATGAGCCTGACGGGTAAATCCCTCACCGGAGCCAACGACGCCCTCCTTGGTTTCGCCAACTATTCCGAGGCTTTTGCCGACGCCGGAATGTGGCGTTCCCTGGGCAACACCCTCTATTTCACCGTGATCAGCACGGTTCCACTGGTGCTTGTTGCGTTGGTGATGGCGGCGCTGTTGAACATCGGCCTTCCAGCCCAGTGGCTCTGGCGGCTTTCCTACTTCGCCCCGTACCTGCTCGCATCCACGGTTGTTTCCCTGTTCTTCGTCTGGATGTACAACCCGCAGCTTGGCCTGATCAACGATTTGCTGTCCAAGTTCGGCATCCCGAAGGTCGGATGGCTCAACGATCCCAATGTGGCCATGTGGTCAATCGTGATCGCAACGCTTTGGTGGACGGTTGGGTTCAACTTCCTCCTCTACCTGGCGGCCATGCAAAACATCCCCGCACAGCACTACGAAGCGGCATCACTGGACGGCGCCGGAGCGTGGCGGCAGTTCTTCTCCATCACGCTGCCGCAGCTCACGCCCACCACGGTGATGATCGTGCTGCTCCAGATCCTCGCCTCGCTGAAGGTGTTTGACCAGATCTACCAGATGACCTCCGGCGGCCCGGGCGGATCCACCCGTCCGGTGGTGCAGTACATCTTCGAAACCGGGTTCACCGGATACCGGCTGGGATACTCCGCAGCCATCTCCTACATTTTCTTCGGACTGATCGTGCTGGTTTCCGCCCTGCAGTTCGTCATCACCCGCCGCAGGAGTGCATAGCCATGGCAAATACAACCCTCACCCGATCCGTTCCGCGCGTTAATTCCGGCCAAATCATCCGCCAACCACGCAAGAAGCTGACGGCGGGCAAGATCACCGCCGTCGTGGTCGCTGCGATCCTGGCCGTCCTCTGGCTGGTTCCTTTCGCCTGGGCAACGGTCACCGCCTTCAAATCCGAAGCGGATGCCTCGGCGTCCAAGGTCAGCTGGTTCCCGCCGTCGGGCTTTACGTTCGATGCTTTCGCCAGCGTGTTCCAAGCCGGCAACATCCCGCTCTGGACGTGGAACTCGCTGTACACCTCCGCGGCCATCACGCTCATCACGCTGGTGATCTCCGCCTTCATTGCCTACGCACTGTCCAGGATCGAGTTCAAGGGCAAGAAGGTGCTGATGACCGTGATTATCGCGTCGATCATCGTGCCGCCACCGGTGCTCATGATTCCGCTCTTCTACCAAATGCTCGCGTTCAAAATGATCGATACCCCGTGGGCCATCATCCTCCCTCAGGTGATCCACCCCGCCATGGTGTTTGTCCTCAAGAGGTTCTTCGACCAGATTCCGCATGAACTTGAGGAAGCAGCCGTGATGGACGGAGCCAGCCGGATCCGTATCTTCCTGCAGATCATCCTTCCGTTGTCCCGGCCGATCCTGGCCGCCGTCGCGATCTTCGTCTTCATCGGCGCATGGAACAACTTCCTGTGGCCGTTCATCTCCACCAACGACGACTCGCTGCTGACCCTTCCGGTCGGACTGCAAACCATCAAGAGCGCCTACGGCGTGCAGTACGCCCAGAACATGGCATCCGCGCTTCTCGCAGCGCTGCCGCTGATCCTCGTCTTCCTGTTCTTCCAGCGCCAGATCATCAAGGGCATTTCCACCACCGGACTTGCCGGAACCTAAGCGCACCGACGCACCCAGACCTGAACCACCTAGAAGGAGAACCATGTCCCGCGCACGCATCACCCTCGACCGCGACTTCACGGTGGGGGAAGTACCCCGCCGCCTCTTCGGCTCCTTCGTGGAGCACATGGGCCGCTGTGTCTACACCGGCATCTACGAACCCGGCCACCCGGAAGCCGACGAGCACGGTTTCCGGCAGGACGTCCTGAAACTCGTCAAGGAACTCGGTGCCACCGTGATCCGGTATCCCGGCGGCAACTTCGTCTCCGGTTACAACTGGGAGGACGGCATCGGCCCGCGGGAAAACAGGCCCCGCCGGCTTGACGGTGCGTGGCACACGGTAGAGACCAACGCGTTCGGCCTGCACGAATTCGTGGACTGGTCCAGGCAGGCCGGCACCGAAATCATGGAGGCCATCAACCTGGGCACCAAGGGAGTGGAAGAAGCCCGCGCCATTGTTGAGTACTCCAACCATCCATCTGGCACGTACTGGTCGGACCTCAGGGCGAAGAACGGCCACAAGGATCCGTTCGATATCAAGCTCTGGTGCCTGGGCAACGAGATGGACGGGCCGTGGCAGATCGGGCACAAGACGGCAGACGAATACGGCCGCCTGGCACAGGAAGCCGCCAAGGCCATGCGATACGTGGATCCGTCCATTGAACTCGTGGCATGCGGCAGCTCAAAATCCGCGATGCCCACGTTCGGCGAGTGGGAGCAGACTGTCCTCACGCACACCTATGACGAGGTGGACTACGTTTCCCTCCACGCCTACTACTTCGAAGAAGAAGGCGACGTCGGCAGCTTCCTGGCGTCCGCCGTCGACACCGACTTCTTCATCGAGTCGGTCATTGCCACAGCGGACGCTGTCCGGGCCAAGGGCAAGCACAAGAAGCACATCAACCTGTCCTTCGACGAGTGGAATGTCTGGTATCAGCGGGGCCGGGACACCGAGGACCAGCTGCGCAACATCGTCAAGGGGCCGTGGCGCGAGCACCCGCGGGTTATCGAGGACAAGTACAACGTGACGGATGCCGTGGTGGTGGGCACGCTGCTCAATTCGCTGCTGCGCCACGGCGATCGCGTCAAGATCGCCAACCAGGCCCAGCTGGTCAACGTGATCGCGCCGATCCTGTCCGAGGAAAACGGGCCCGCATGGAAGCAGACCATCTTCCACCCGTTCGCCCGCATGGCGGAGCTGGCCAAGGGGCAGATCCTGCAGCTGTCCGTGGACTCGGACAAGTACTCCAATGCCCGCTTCGGCGACACGGACCTGGTGGACGTCAGCGCGACGTGGAATGAGGAGACCGGGCGGCTCGCGCTCTTCTTCGCCAACCGCGGCCTGGAAGAGGCGGCCGACGTCGAAACCGCCCTGCGTGGTTTCGACGCCCGGAAGGTTCTGCGGGCGGAGGTCCTGGAGATTCCCGACGGCGGCGACCGCTTCACCATCAACAGCCAGTCCCAGCCGGAACGCGTGGGGCTGACGCCGCTGGAGAACGTCAAAGCCAGTGGCTCCGAGCTGCGCCTGACGCTGCCCGCCCTGTCTTGGGCCGTCGTCGAGCTTGAAGTGGCGAAAGCCTAGCGCCGGAACCCAACTAGGTCGCAGTTAAGCGCGTTTAGACCGCTCTAAACGCGCACTACTGCGACCTAGTTGGGTTGATGCACGACGGCGGCTGGCTGGCTAAACTGCGCAGCCGTCCGGGCCGCAGGCTTCGGCGTCGGAGGCGCCCACCGGGATGAGCGGATTGGCTTCCTGCCAGGCCTGGTTCAAAGCCTGGCTGAAGAGCTCGGCCGGTTGGGCGCCCGAGATGCCGTACTTGCGGTCGATAACGAAGAACGGAACGCCGGTCACGCCAATGGCGCGGGCCTCGTTGATGTCCTGGGTAACTTCGTCGGTGAACTTGTCCGTGGTGAACAGTTCGGCGACTTCTTCCTCCGGGAGCTGCAGGGCGGCCCCGAGTTCCGTGAGGTACTCCTGGTTGCCGATGTCCTTGCCGTGCTCAAAGTGGTCGCTCAGCAATTGTTCCTTGGCGGCGTCCTGCTTGCCATGGGTGGCCGCGAGGTGGATCAGCCGGTGAGCCGTGAAGCTGTTGGCCACAACAACCTTGTCGAAGTGATAATCCAGGCCCTCGCCCTTGGCAGTCTCGGTGACGTGGGCGAACATCTGCTTGACCTGCTCCGGAGCCATGCCCTTGCGCTTGCTCAGGTAGTCCAGTTCCGTACCGTCGTAGTGCTCGGGGACGGAAGGATCCAGCTGGTAGCTCTTCCACTGGACATCGACGGATTCACGGTGCGGGAACTGTGCCAGGGCAGTTTCAAAACGGCGCTTGCCGATGTAGCACCACGGGCAGGCGACATCGGACCAGATCTCAATCTTCATGGTTTCGTCAACCGTTGCCCTGCTCCGGGCATTCCGTTCGGCCTCGTTAGATTCCTCACCAGTTGCCGGGCCGGCCCTTCGGGAATATGTTTAGGGGAGGTTACGCAGACAGCCTTTCATTTGGGGGTTATGCGCGGAGGCCCGGCATGCGCATCGGACTCATTGTTGGACCCTGGTTTACCGTGCCGCCGGAGAAATATGGCGGCACCGAGCGGGTTGTTGATGTCCTTGCGCGGGCACTCGTGGACGCCGGGCACGAGGTCCTGCTCGCAGCGGCCTCGGACAGTACCTGCCCGGTGCCCCAGTTGCCCGGGTTTGAAACCAGCACACCGGAGGAAGTCGGGCTGACGCTCAGCGAATTGAGCCACGTGGTCAAGGCCTATGACGGCATGGGTGGCGTGGACATCATCCATGACCACACCCTGGCCGGGCCACTGTATGCCCACAGGCCCGCGGACATTCCCGTGGTCACCACCATCCACGGCCAGCTCACGGAGCAATCCGCCAGGATTTACCACGCCATGGCCCCGGACACCGCCATCATCTCGATCTCCCACGATCAGCGGTCGATGGTCCCCGACCTCGATGTCGCCGCGGTCATCCACCACGGTTTGGACCTCTCCACAGTGGCCGTAGGTGAAGGAAAAGGGGGCTACGCGTGCTTCGTGGGACGCATGTGCGCGGACAAAGGCCTCATGGAGGCTGTGGGGGTGGCCAGGAAGGCCGGAATTCCCCTGCGGATAGCGGCCAAGATGCACGCCAAGGATGAGGTGCAGTTCTATGACGAGGTGGTCCGGCCAGCGTTGGCAAAGGACGAGGAGTTCCTCGGTGAGCTGTCCGATCCGGAGAAATACGAACTCATGGGCGACGCGGTGGCGTTGATCAACCCGATCCAGTGGCCTGAGCCGTTCGGCCTGGTCATGATCGAGGCCTTGGCCACGGGAACCCCCGTGTTGGCGACAAGGATGGGCGCCGCGCCGGAAATCATCAGGCATGGTGAGACGGGATTCCTCGGCCAGGTCAGCGAACTCGCAGGCTTCATGGATGGGGCCGTCCGGTTGAACAGGACGGTCTGCAGACGCTCCGTGGAAGAGAGCTTCAGCGCGGAACGTATGGCGGCGGAACATCTGGACCTCTACGCGCACGTTCTCCATCAATTCGGCAGCAAGGGGGTTACGAGGGATGGATACGTGAAAGAGAATCAGAGACAGGCCCTGTAGCGGAGGTTGCGGGCCGCGAAACCCCGAGACCCGCTGAGGAGCCCGCCGCATATGACCGCTTGGAACGCAGATACGGAAGCCGGAGCGTCGGAACTGGGGGCGGTGACCGTCGTCGAAGGCTCTTCCTTCTGTATCTCCTCCCACACAGGTGACATCCATGCCGGCGGCTCCCAAGGTGCCTACTACCAGGACACGCGGATCGTGTCCCGCTGGGTCCTTCGGATCAACGGCGAACCACGCGAGCCGCTGGTGGCGCGCAATCCAAGCGCCTTCCAAGCCGAATACGTCGGTCGCGCCTGCACTGAGGATGGGCGCTTCGAAAGTCCTCTGCTGGTCCAGCACCAAAGGAGCGTGGGTTCCGGACTCCGGGATGACATCACCATCCGCAACTACTCCGGCCAGCACTCCAACTGCACCATAGAACTGCTCATCGACGCCGATCTGGCGGACCTTTTCGACGTCAAAGGCGGGCGGGTAAGCAACGCAGACGGTGTGGCAAAGGCTGCTGGCGAGCACGAACTGCACCTTGAAGCACGGCACTCAAACGGACAGCAGCGGGGTGTGTCATTCCAGGCTGACGGCGCCAAGGCCACGCAGGAAGGGCTGACCTTCAACGTCACCATTCCCGCAAGAAGCCACTGGTCCACCACCATCATTGCGCTGCCGCTGGTCAACGGTGAAGTCCCGGACGACCCATTCACGGCGGGCACTCCGCTGCAGCACAGCACCGGTGCCCGACGCCAAACCCAGTGGGAAGAACACGTTCCCCGGGTCACGGTCTCGGACATGAACGTCACGAGGGTGCTTGCGCAGAGCCAGCGCGACCTGGGAGCACTGCGGATTTTCGACGACGAACACCCCGGCCGCGCCGCGGTGGCAGCCGGCGCGCCCTGGTTCATGGCGTTGTTCGGAAGGGATTCGCTGCTGGCCTCCTACATGTCACTCATGGTCGACCCCAGCCTCGCCGCCGGAACCTTGCAAACCCTCGCCGGCCTGCAGGGCAGCAAAGTGGACGTCGATTCAGAAGAAGAACCCGGGCGCATGCCACACGAAGTAAGGCTGGGAATCACTGCCGGGTTGTCCCTGGGCGGCACCGCCTACTATGGAACGGCCGACGCCACACCGCTCTTCGTCTCCACGCTCGGTGAACTAAGCCGCTGGGGTTTGGGCTCGGACATCATCGAATCCCTCCTGCCGCACGCGGACCGGGCCATCGAATGGATGGAGAAGTACGGGGACCGCGACGGCGACGGCTTCATTGAATACGTCCGGCCCAACCCGCACGGCCTCGTCAACCAGGGCTGGAAGGACTCCTGGGACGGCGTCAACTTCGCCGACGGCACCATGGCCGAGGCCCCGATAGCCCTTTGCGAAGTCCAGGCCTACGCCTACGCCGCCTACGTGGGCCGTTCCCTTCTGGCGCGGGCGGCGGGGGACACCGCCGTCGAACGCCGTTGCGCCGACCGGGCGGAGGCACTGAAGGAGGCCTTCAACAAAACCTTCTGGCTTCCGGACAAGGGCTACTTCGCCCTGGCGCTGGACAAGGACAAGAAACCTGTCGACTCGTGCACATCCAACATGGGCCATTGCCTGTGGGTGGGCATCGTGGACGAGGACAAGGCGCCTCTGGTTGCGGAGCGCTTGATGTCGCCGGAAATGTTCACCGGCTGGGGCATCCGGACCCTCGCCTCGGACATGGGTGCCTACAACCCGGTCAGCTACCACAACGGCTCGGTGTGGCCGCATGATTCCGCGCTCGTCGCAACGGGCCTCATGCGTTACGGCTTTGTTGACGAGGCGAGCCGGATTGCCCGAGGACTGTTCGACGCCGCCGGGCACTTTGGCGGGCAGTTGCCGGAGTTGTTCTGTGGCTTTGACCGTTCGGACTTTCCGGAGCCTGTTCCGTACCCGACGGCGTGTTCCCCCCAGGCGTGGGCGGCTGCCGCTCCCGTGCAGCTCGCCAGGATCCTGCTGCGTTTCGATCCCGACTTCACCCGGGACGTGCTGCACCTCGCGCCGATCCTGCCCGAATCCTTCGGGGAATTCACGGCGGACAACGTGCTGCTGGGCACGTCCCGGATCACTGTGAGGGCCTCTGGTTCGTCCGGGACGGTGGAAGGGCTGCCGGAGGGCCTGCAGTTGCGTGACGATCCGCGGCCACCGCTGGCGGGGGATTTGTTTGGCTAGAGCTCGTGTTCCATGACGAAGTCGTGCTCCACGGAGTCGCCGAGCTTGAAGGACTTGGTGCCCACCCGTTGGAAGCCGGACTTCTCGTAGAAGCGGATGGCTTTGGCGTTCTCGCTGTTGACGCCCAGCCACACACCGGCCGCGCCCTTGCCTGCCGCGTCAGCCAGGGAGGCCCTCATCAGACGGGAGGCTGCGCCCTGGCCATGGTGGTCGGGGTGAACGTAGCACTTGCTGAGTTCCGTGGACGGCAGCGCCGAAAGGACCGAGGCGACCTCCGGGTCGCTTGCCGGTTTGGCAATCAGCATGGTGTACCCGTTCAGCTGCCCGCCGTCGTCGAGCACCAGGATGGTGATGTTCGCATCGGCGAGGTACTCCGCGAAGTTGGCCTCGCTGAGGTGCTTTTGGAGGTGGGCCTGGATGTCTTCCGGCAACGCGCCGGGAGGGCACGCCAGCGGGAAGGTGACGGCGGCAAGCCCGGCCAGCTTTCCGGCGTCGTCCGTCTGGGCGGTGCGAATGGTCTCGGTCATGTGCGTCCCCTTGGCTTGTACGGAAAATGCCCCTAAGAACGCATCTTAGGGGCATTTTCCGTACCGGAACTCCTAGTCGGCTTTGACCGCCAGCACCGGGCAGTCGGCTTCCAGCAGGATCCGCTGCGAGACGCTGCCCATGATGAGCTTGCCTACCGGACTGCGTCGGCGAAGGCCGATGACGATGAGTTCTGCGTTGTGTTCGTCGGCGGCGTCCAGGACCTCGGCGGCGGCATCATGGCCGCGGACGGGCTGCTTGATGGTGTGCTCGATGCCCTGGGTTGCCAGGCGTTCCTCGATGCTTTGGATGTCCGGTTCCTGGGCGTACCGGTTGTCCACCAGGGCGTCGCCCTTGGATGAGTTGATGACGAGCAGGTGGCGGTTGCTCTTCTTGGCCTCGGCGATGGCCTGCGTCAGCGCGGCTTCACCTTCGGGCGTGGGGACGTATCCCACCACGATGGTCATGGGTTCTCCTGTTTCTGGGGGACTGGGTGGGACAGTTCCGGCAAGGGCCGGTTCCGGCGGATCAGCTTGAACACGAACGGCCACGCCAGGATGATCGCCACCAGGATGTAGACCACGACGGCGATCGGCTCGCTGAAGAGCCCTGCCGGATCGCCGGCGCTCAGCTGCAGCGTCTTGCGGAGTTGGCCTTCGATGCGCGGTCCAAGGATGACGCCCAGGATCAGCGGCAGGACCGGAAGGCCAAACCGCCGCATCATGAAGCCGAGGGCACCGAGGACCAGCAGGATCACCAGGTCGAAGGCCTGCAGGTTCACCGAGTACGCCCCGAGGGTGGCGAAGAACAGGATGCCCGCGTACAGGTAGGGCCGGGGGAGTTGCAGCAGCTTCGCCCAGATCGGAGCCAGCGGCAAGTTGATGAGCAACAACAGCAGGTTCCCAATGAACAAGCTGGCGATCAGTGCCCAAACAAGCGGACCCTGGCTGGTGAACAGTTGCGGACCCGGCTGGATGCCATACGTGGTAAAGGCTGCAAGCATGACGGCGGCCGTCGCGTTGGTGGGCAGGCCGAGGGCCAGCATGGGAGTCAGGGTCCCGGCTGCGGCTGCGTTGTTGGCAGCTTCAGGGCCGGCTACGCCTTCGATGGCGCCATGGCCGAATTCCTCCGGGTGCTTGGAAAGCCGCTTCTCGGTCACGTAGGAGAGGAATGTGGGGATTTCCGCTCCACCGGCAGGCAGTGCCCCGAAGGGGAAACCAAACGCGGTGCCGCGAAGCCACGGCTTCCAGGAACGGCCCCAGTCCTTCTTGCCCATCCAGGGGCGGCCCACGGGGATGATGTGGAGGGGGCTGCGGCGAAGGTGGGCGGCTACCCAGAGCGCTTCACCGACGGCGAAGATGGCCACGGCCACAACCACAATGTCCAAACCGTCGGCCAGCAGCGGCTGGCCAAAGGTCAACCGGCGCTGGCCTGTCACTGAGTCGATGCCCACCAGGCCGATGGCCAGGCCGAGGGCCAGCGAAGCGAAGCCACGGAGCCGGGACGAGCCCAGGACGGCGGTGACTGCCAGCAGGGCGAGGATCATGATCGCGAAGTAGCTGGGAGCGCCCAGGCTGACGGCGAACTTGACCACGATGGGCGCACAGACGGCCAACAATGCGGTACCGATGGTTCCTGCAACGAAGGAGCCAATGGCGGCGGTCGCCAAGGCCTGGGCAGCGCGCCCGGCTTTGGCCATCTTGTTGCCTTCGATCGCCGTCACAACAGAGGACGATTCGCCGGGAGTGTTCAGCAGGATGGAGGTGGTGGAACCGCCGTACATGCCGCCGTAATAGATTCCGGCGAACATGATGAAGGCGCTGGTGGGCTCAAGGGCATACGTAACCGGGAGGAGCAACGCCACGGTCATGGCCGGGCCGAGGCCGGGAAGGACGCCGACGGCGGTGCCAAGGAGCACGCCGATCATGGCGTACAAGAGGTTCATGGGAGTCAGGGCGGTTGCGAAACCGTCCATCAGGGAGGACAGGACGTCCATCAGAGGATTCCTTCCAGAAGCCCGGCCGGGAGCGCAATGCCAAGGCCGAGGTAGAAGCCGTAGAAGGTCAGCAGCGACAGGGCCAGGGCGATCAGGCCGTCACGGATGTAGCGGCGGCTGCCCAGGGCCAGGACGCTGCCCCAGAAAAGGACCGTCCCGGAGATGACCCAGCCGGCCCAGTCAATGAGCAGGATATTGAGGATGAATGCCCCGGCAAGGGGAAGGACGGTCTTCCAGTCGGCGGGGTGGGCCAGGTCCACGTCCTCGCCGCCCTCGGCTTCACCCTTGCCGCCACGGAGGACGTTGATGGCGAGCAACACAGCGCAAACCACCAGGAGCGCCGCCACGATGAACGGCACGGTCTTGGGCCCAACAGGGTCCGATTTCGAATACGGCGTAACCAGGCCGTTGGCATCCAGGAAGACCAGGACCCCGGCCGCGCCGAGCAGGAGGGAAACCCCCAGCTCGGCGCGGCCCTTGAGGCCTTTTATTGCAGTGCTCACGCCAAGCCAAGCTTGGTGAGGACATCGGCAACGCGCTTGTCCTGGTCGGTCAGGAAGGTCTGGAATTCGTCGCCGGTGATGAAGGCATCGGTCCAGCTGTGGGTCTTCAGTGCTTCTTTCCACCCGGCGGATTGGTGCATCTTCTCCAAGGCTGCGATGAGGGACTTCTTGTCGTCGTCGCTGATGCCCGGAGGTGCCACGATGCCGCGCCAGTTGGTGAACACGAGGTCGATGTTGGATTCCTTGAGCGTGGGAGCATCCACGCCGTCAAGCCGCTTCTCGCCACTGGTAGCGAGGACGCGGACTTCGCCGGACTTGATCTGCTCCAGGTACTCGCCTGCTCCGGAAGCTGCGAAGCCGAGCTTGTTGCCGAGGATGGCAGGGAGGAGGTCGCCGCCGCCGTCGTAGGAAACGAAGTTCACCTTGGTTGCGTCGATCCCCACGGCACCTGCCAACTGCATGGGCAGGAGGTGGTCCGGGCCGCCAGGGGAGGAACCGCCGCCGACGGAGATGGACGCAGGATCGGCCTTCCAAGCCTTCACCAGGTCATCGATGGTCTTGTACGGGGAGTCCTTGCCCACCATGATCGCGCCGGGCTCCTCGATGAGGCGTGCCAGGGGAGTGGTCTGCGTCAGCTTGGACTCGGACTTGTTGGTGTAGCTGGCTCCGACAACGCCCAGGCCCATGAGCATTGCCAGATCGCCATTGCCCTTCTCGTTGACCACGCGCGCCAGGCCAACGGTGCCGCCGGCTCCGGCCAGGTTGAAGACCTCGGTGTTGGTGGTGATCTTCTCGTCGTCCAGGACCTTGGCTGCAGCCCTGGCTGTCGTGTCATATCCTCCGCCAGGGGTGTTCGGCACCATGATCTGCAGCCCACTGATGGGCTTGGCAGCTCCGGAGCTTTCGGTGCCTGTGGAGTTCTTGCTGGTGGCACCGCAACCGGTGGCCATCAGGGCGATGCCGGCTGCGACGGCGGCAATTCGCAATGCGCGGATCTGGCGCATGGTGTTCCTCTTCTCAGTGTGAAAATTCGTCATCGAATCTCTGTGCAGGGCTCCGTTGGCTTCCTGCCCTGCCGTTGATGCTAGGCCGGTCAGTGACGGGGATCACTCTTGTGTACGCAGTGATCTTTAAGTTCATTGCGTTCACGCTCCGGACCGCTTCTGACCAGCACTGAGGTATAGTTCCGGTACTCCAGGCAACCTGGACATCATCCAAAAGGACCAAGCATTGACTCGAAGAAGAGGCATGTCCCTCGCTGGACAGTACCTTGTGCTGCAGTTGCTGATCGTGCTGGCCGTGCTCGTTGCCGTCGCCGCCATTTCCCTCGCCGAGTCTGCAGCATCCTTCGAACGCACGGAAGGGCGGCGCGCCCTGTCAGCCGCCGAAGCTTTGGGAAACAACCCCACCGTCCGTGAATTGCTTCCGACGGCGGGGCCACGGTCGGGTTCTGCCCTCCCGGCGGTGGCCGAATCAGTGCGGACGGTCTCCGGATCCGCCCAAGTGGCATTGGCGAAACTGGACGGGACTGTGGTCACCGCTTCTGATCCGGGCCTGGTGGGTAAGGCCCTGCCGCTGGGCGACAGCCGCGTGATGGAGGGCCGGGCGTGGACCGGCGTGCTGGCGGGCGGCAGCAGCCCGGTCCTTTCGGCCCACGTTCCGGTCCTGGACGATTCCGGCGAGATGATCGGTATCGCCTCCATCAGCCGCAACTACCCTTCCACCTTGGAACGGCTGGGCGACGCAGCCCCGAATCTGCTGACCTACCTCGGCGTGGCGAGCGTCCTGGGCATTGCCGGATCCCTGCTGATGTCCCGGAGGGTGAAGCGGCAAACCTTGGGCATGGAGCCCCGCGAAATCACCGGGTTGGTGGAAAACCGCGAGGCGATGCTGCAAGGACTCAAGGAAGGCGTCGTGGCCCTTGACCCGCATGAACGGATCACCGTGGCCAACCAGAGCGCCCGGCAACTCCTGGGCCTTCCGGACGACTGTGTCGGAAGGCGCCTCGGCTCATTGTCCGTGGACCCCGCACTGAAAATCGTCCTCGCCCGTGAGCAGGCGGATCCGGACCAACTGGTGTTGGTGGGGGACCGGCTGGTGGTCATGAACAGGGTGGCACTGAAGTCCGGTGGCCGGGACATCGGGTCCGTCACCACCTTGCGGGACCGCACGGAGATGTCCTCGCTGGAACGCGAACTCGGGGCCACCAGGACCGTGACCAACACCCTGCGCGCCCAAGCCCATGAGTTCGCCAACCAACTCCACGTCATCTCCGGCCTCCTTCAACTGGAGGAGTACGAGTCCGTGATCCAGTTCGTCAACGGCGCCACCGTCGATCGCACCAGGCTCAACGATGAAGTGACCAGTCGGATCCAGGACCCGGCGCTCGCCGCCCTGCTGATGGCCAAGGCCAGCCTGGCCACAGAGCGCGGGGTGGAGCTCCAACTGGACCCGGACTCTGTGCTTCCGCGGGTTCCGGAGGAGCTATCCCGCGACCTCACCACCGTCGTGGGCAACCTCGTGGACAACGCGTTCGACGCCGTCACTGGCCTTCCCGGGGCAACGGTCACCGTGTTGGTGGTGGACTCGGATGACGATGTGCGGGTCACCGTCCGGGACAATGGGCCCGGGGTACCTGAAGGTTCCCTTGGGGATATTTTCCAGCAAGGCTTTTCCACCAAGGAACAGGCTTTTTCCAGCAAGGACCACGGGCCCGGAGACGCGCGAGGTTTCGGGCTGGCCCTTTCCCGGGTGATTTGCCGTCGCAGCGGAGGAGACCTGACGGTTTCGAACCACCACGGCGCCGTGTTCGCCGCGAGATTCATGAAGGAGGCAGTTCACCCGTGATCAAAGTCCTGATCGTCGATGACGACTTCATGGTGGCAAAAGTACATGCCGGCTTCATTCAGCGGACCCCCGGCTTCGCGGTGCTCGGAGTGGCACACACGGGCGCGCAGGCCATCGTGGAGACGCAGCGGCTGCAGCCGGACCTGGTTTTGCTGGACATCCACCTGCCCGATGCCAACGGGCTGGACCTCATGCACCAGCTGCGGGATGTGGCCCCGGACCTTGATGTCCTGGTGATCAGTGCAGCGCGTGAGGTGGAAACCGTGCGCAAGGCGCTGCGCGGCGGCATTGTCCACTATCTTATCAAGCCCTTTTCCCAGGCCGACCTGCAGGAGCGGCTGGAGCATTACCTGCACGCCTACCACGGGATGGATGCCTCCAAAGTGGAAGCCGAACAGTCCGACGTCAACAGGGTTTTCGGCCTGGGCGCATCGGAACGGACGCTGCCCAAGGGCTGCAGCGTGGAAACCTTGGAGCGGGTCGAGTCAACGCTGAAAGCCGCGGCCGGTGACTTGTCTGCGGCCGAGGTTGCCGAGCAACTGGGCACGTCCCGGGTCAGCGCCCGGCGTTATCTTGAGTACCTCCACGAAACCGGCGCATTGGACGTCAGGCTGAAGTACGGCGTCGGACGTCCCGAAAGGCGGTACGTCCTCAAGGCGCGGTGAACTCAGCGGCTTGCCTTGGCAATCCGGATCAACTCCGCGGCGCTTCCCTCAGGCCGCCGCTCCGGCAACCACACCGCCCTCAGGGAACGCGTGAGGTCCAGGCCCTGGACAGGAACGGCGATGAGCTGGCCGGTGGCGAGTTCGGCTGTCACAGCGAGTTCGCTCAGGACCGCCACGGCCGCGCCTTCGATGGCGGCAGCCTTCACTGCCACGGTGCTGGCGAGTTCCATCCGGGGATCGCCCAACGGATTGCCCGAACGCTCAAGGGCCCTGACCAGGGTGTCGCGGGTTCCCGAGCCAACTTCCCGAAGGACCAATTCGGAGGCGATCAGTTCGTCAGGCTGGACGGGGACGCGCCGCCGTGCCCAAGGGTGCGTTGTTCCCACGACGACCACAAGTTCGTCGCGGGCCACGGTGGTTGAGGCCACGCTACGGGGCAACGCCGGAGTCTCGACGAAGCCCAGGGGTACTTTTCCGGCAGCCACCTGTTCCAGGACTTCGCCGGAGTTCCCGACGGCGAGGCTGACATGCAGGTCCGTGTGTGCCCGGCGGAAACGGGCCAGCCAACGTGGGGCCAGGTACTCCGCGATGGTCAGGCTGGCCGCGACCGTCAAATGGGCTGCCCGTTCCTCGGCGAGCGATCGGGCTCCCAGGATCATCCGGTCCATTGCACCGAGCGCCTCGCGGGCCCATGCCGTGACGACTTCCCCTTCGTTGGTGACGCGGGAACCGGCTGGAGTGCGGACCACAAGGGTCAGGCCGAGTTGCCGTTCCAGCCGGGCAAGGGCGCGGCTGGCATTGGGTTGTGCCATGCCCACTCGGCGGGCCGCAGCCCCGAGGGATCCCGTTTCGGCCACCAGGACCAGGATTTCCAGTGCGGTGAGGTCAGGGCGGCTGCTCATGCGTGGACGATATGCCTGATGCTCGGCCCATGTCAATTAAGCATGGGTTCAGGCTGAAAGGACGGCTACCGTGGACGGCGGATGAGGGGGATCGTGGAAGCATGAGCACAAGCAACGCGACGTCCCCGGCTGTCCCGGTGCTGCCCGCTGCCGTTCGGCGCCGTGGACGGGTCCGCGCTGTTGCTCCGGGACTGGCTGCCTGTCTGGTGGCGGTGGCACTGGCTTTCGGCATCCACGCCTTGCTGCCGTCCCTTCCGGCCATGACGCTTGCCGTCGTCCTGGGGATTGCCGCCGCCAATGTGCCCGGAGTTACAGGCTGGGTTGGCGGTGCCTGGCAGCAGGGTCTCCGTTTTGCCGGTAAGCATCTGATGCGGGCGGGGATCGTCCTGCTGGGGCTGAAGCTGAGCCTGGGTGACATTGCCGCCCTGGGCTGGCAGGCTTTTGGGCTTATCGTCGCCGTGGTGTTGCTCGCCTTTGCCGGCACGTATGCCTTGGGCAAGCTGTTCAAGCTGCCCGGCGATGCTCCGCTGCTCATTGCCACGGGTTTCTCCATCTGCGGTGCCTCGGCCATCGGGGCCATGGCCGCCGTGAGGGGAACCAAGCACCATGACACAGTCCTGCCCGTTGCCCTCGTGACGCTATGCGGGACGTTGGCCATTGGTACTTTGCCGCTGCTGATGCACCCCTTGGGACTGGACGCCGTGACCTTCGGACGATGGGTGGGAGCGTCGGTTCACGATGTGGGCCAGGTGGTGGCCGCAGCCCAGACTGCCGGCACGGTTGCCCTTGGTGCCGCGGTCGTCATCAAGCTGACCAGAGTGGTCCTTTTGGCGCCGATCGTTGCCACGGCCGGTGTGTGGCAGCGGTTTCGTCAGGTCCGCGGAAATGAAAGCCCAGCGAAGTTTCCGCCGATCGTTCCCCTGTTCGTGCTGGGATTCCTGGCCATGATGGTTCTTCGCACCGTGGGCTGGGCTCCGCCTGTGGTCCTGGACGTCGGAGGACTGCTGCAGGAGATCGCCCTCGGAGCAGCCCTCTTTGGCCTGGGCTCCGCGGTCCAGGTGCGTGAACTCCTGCATGCCGGACCACGGTCGCTTGTCATGGCGCTGTGCGCGTGGGCTCTGATCGCGGCCCTTGGCCTGGGCGCTGCGTGGTTGATGGCCTAGTGGCTCCCCATCACTTGCCGTTGTGGGGACCGCTTTGCGCCCCAAACTCGGGGTTTAGCACGCAGAGCGGGCCTTGCAACGGGAGGATTATGCCCCAACCGTCTTCAGGTAATTGCGGATGCCGTCAACTACCAACCCGTGGTCCTCATCGGAAGCGAGCCCGGAGGCCGTGATGGCCCCGATGACCCCTGCCCCGCGGACACGGAGGGGGAACGAACCACCGGCGAGGGTGTAGTCGTCGTGGTTGAGCCAGCCACCGCCAAGGGGGTTGTGGCCGAGGGCGGAGAACTGCTCGGACAACAACGCCGTGCTGTGTTCGAAGCGCAGTACGGTGTTCGACTTCCGGCGGATCCACTCCTCTTGGTCGGAGGTGGCGCCGGGGAGGACGCAGCGGAAGAGGACGATGTTGTGGCGGCGGATGTCGATTGCCACTCCAAAGTCCGAGGAGATGGCGTGGTTGGCGATCAGGGATCCCAGGCGCCACGCGTCATGGTTGTCGAACGAAGCGAACACCAGTTCTTCCTCCTGCTGCCGCAACTCGAGCATGCGCGGTGAATCGCTCATGCCCGGTCCGCCTCGTAGCTCAGTCCGATCTGCCTGCGGATCTCGTCCATGGCGGCCATGATGGCAACACTCTCGGAAGGCGGGAGGATGGTCCCCGCAACCTCACCGGCCTTCACCATGCGCTCCAGCTCCGCGGCCTGAAACTGCATGCCGCGGCTGTTCACCGGTTCATCAAAACGCTCCACCACCGTGCCATCGACGGCGTGAACAGTGAACGGCACGGGGTTGTACCAAGTGTGCTCGATGTCGATCCAGCCCTTAGTCCCGATCACCAGGGCACGGTTGGCGCTTGCCGCATCCAGTTCGCAGTCCACCAAGGCCTGCGCACCGCCGTCGTACTCGAAAATCGCGGCAGTCTGGCGGTCCACGCCGGTGGCCGTCATCGACGCGCTCGCGTGGATGGCGCTCGGCGAGCCGAGGATGTCGAAGGCGAAGGAAATCGGGTAGATGCCCAGGTCCAGCAGCGCGCCCCCGCCCAGCGCGGGATCGTTGAGCCGATGGGCCGGGTCCGTGGGCAGGCTCTGGTTGTGGCTCGCGATGACCTTGCGGACCTCGCCGATGGTGCCGGCCGCGATGATCTCGCGGATGCGGATCATGTGCGGCAAGAACCGCGTCCACATGGCTTCCAGCGCCACGAGCCCCTTGGCGGCGGCCGCCTCGGTCACCTCGGCAGCCTCCCGGGCGTTCATGGTGAATGACTTCTCCACCAGCACGTGCTTTCCGGCGTTCAAGGCCAAGAGAGCATTCGCGTGGTGCATGGGGTGCGGGGTGGCGATGTAGATGACGTCCACGTACGGGTCGGAAACCAGTTCCTCGTAGCTTCCATGCGCGGTGGGGATGCCGTGCTGTTCAGCGAAGGCCTTGGATGATTCGAGCGACCGCGAGCCCACGGCCTGCACCGTGAAGCCGTTCTCCTTAAGATCCTGGGTCTGCAGCCCCGCGATGAAGCCGGTGCCGAGGATTCCCCAGCGGATTGTCCCGTCTGAAGTGCCATTGCTGAGGGTCACGTGCTTAGTCCTTTGATGAGTCAGTGATCGGGTACGCCACAAACGCAAAGCGCCTGGAATCCGGCGACCAGCTGTTGACGTTGAGCGTACCTTGGCCACCAACGAGCGGCCATGTGTGCAGCGGAGTTTCCCAGTCACCTGTGGAGACGAGTACGACGGCGACCGACAGGTCAGCCGGGTGGCCAACAGTACCGGTGGGGAACCGGATGTAGGAGGCATACTCTCCGTCCGGGGAAAGATGCGGGAACCAGTCCACGGTGGTGGATTCCAGGAGTTGTTCGAATCCGGAGCCGTCCACCCGGATCCGTGCGAGTTGGGCATGCCCGGGGTCCGCACTGAAGGACTCCGTGTTCAGGTACAGCCACTTTCCGTCGGGCGAATACTCCGGCCCGTCGCAGTGACCGGAACCAACATCAACGCCGGCGGGAGCACCGCCGTCGGACGCAATGGTCATGAGGCGACCTGGCTGCGAAAAGTCTCCACCCTCGATCCCCACGTACGCCAGCTCCTTGCCGTCCGGGCTGACGCCGTGGAGGAAATGCCACGAGCCGTCCTCGTCCGTGATCTTGGCGGCCTGGCCGCCGGCCAAGGATGCCCGGTAGATGTGGCCGTCGTTGGCGGAGAGGAAGATGGTTTCGCCGTCGGGCGCCAGGACGTGATCGTTGTTCAGGTCCGGGACACCGGTCAGGGGGATCTGGGTCAGTTCGGCCGTGGCTGCGTCGAGCCGCCACAGTTTCCCGTCCCCGTTGAGGATCAGGGAAGTGCCGTCCCCCGGTCCTTTCGAAGCCACGGTCCAGTTCGGGGCTTCGAGAAGGATCTCATCGGTGCTGTAAAGCAGCGTGGATTCGCCGGTCACCGACGCGATCCAGACCTCGCTGCGCTGGCCGGATTGCAGGGTCCGGTTCACTCGCCCACCGCCGGGTCACCGGAGGCCAGTTCCTTGATCCGGATGTTGCGCCACCGGCACTGGGCACCCTTGCCCCAGCGGGCTTCGCCGAACATGGAGTCATTGTCGTGCACTTCCAGCGCGATGTGCCCGCGCTCGCCAAGGGTTTCCAGCACAGCCGCGGGGTCGTAGTTGGGTGAATCGAGCGTGGCGGTGTCCAATTCGGCGATCTTCAGTCCGTTGACCCACGTGGTGATGACCGGCAGGGCGCCGACGCAACGGATGCGCAACTCGTTCCAGCCGTCCCAGCGCCACACTTTAAGGAAATCGTCGACGTCGGCCGCGTAGCGAAGGCGGGCACGCTTTTCTTCCGTGACGGGTTCCACGGACGTGGCCGGATCATCGGCCACCAACCCAACAGGGTGGCCGTCGGCATCCAGGGCGACGTCAACGGCGAACGGAACCGCCGAGAAGCTCGCCAAGCCATTGCCGAAGAACCCGCCAATCCCGCCGGAAGGACGGTGGTCCACCAGGACCTGGAAACCCTCCCAGCTGTCCGGACGGCGGCGAAGCATCACGCCCGTGTCGGCCGGCCAGTCCGGGCGCATCTCCAGGACCAGTTCGAAGTCGCCGAAGGCCTGCTCGCTCACGAGGTAGCCGCCGTAGCCGCTGCCGGGGGAATCCTGCTCACCCACCAGCACACCGTCTTCCACGAACCAGCGGGCCGGATGCTTCTCGGGCTCCACTGGCGGGGTCAGGCCCAAAGTCTCGAAGCGTTCCGAGAGAGCCGGACCGCCGGGGTACTCCGTGCCGTAGACGCGCGGAACGGAGTACCAGCCGGACAACGAGGTGCCATCGAACAACGGGACGAAACCGTCGCCGTCGTCGTGCGTTCGTGTTTCAGCCACGCGTCAGTCCTGGCTGAAGGCGGCGTCGAAGGAGGTCTGCGACGCGGGGAAGTCGAACTTCTTGAGGGCGGCGAGGGCTTCGGGGGCGCCGTGGAGGCGGTCCATGCCGGCGTCTTCCCATTCAACAGAGATGGGTCCGTTGTAGCCGATCGCGGTGAGGGCGCGGAACGAGGCTTCCCAGGGCACGTCGCCGCGTCCGGCGGAGACGAAGTCCCAGCCGCGGCGCGGGTCGCCCCAGGCCAGGTGCGAGCCGAGGACGGTGTTGCGGCCGGTCTGGCGGACCTTGGTGTCCTTGCAGTCCACGTGGTAGATCCGGTCCTTGAAGTCCCAGATGAAGGAGACGGGGTCGATTCCTTGCCACATCATGTGGGAGGGGTCCCAGTTCAGGCCGAAGGCTTCGCGGTGGCCGATCGCCTCGAGAGTCCGGACCGTGGTCCAGTAGTCGTAGGCGATCTCACTCGGGTGGACTTCGTGGGCGAAGCGCACACCGTTTTCGTCGAAGACGTCCAGGATGGGGTTCCAGCGGTCGGCGAAGTCCTGGTAGCCGGCGTCGATGACCTTCTCGGGGACAGGCGGGAACATCGCCACGTACTGCCAGATGGAGGAGCCGGTGAATCCGACCACGGTGTCCACGCCGAGTGCTTTGGCGAGGCGGGCGGTGTGTTTCATTTCTTCGGCGGCGCGTTGGCGGACGCCTTCGGGTTCCCCGTCGCCCCAGACGCGGGAGCCGAGGATGGCTTCGTGGCGGAAGTCGATGGGGTCATCGCAGACTGCCTGGCCCTTGAGGTGGTTGGAGATGGCCCAGACTTTGAGGTTGTACTTGTCCAGGAGTTCGAGTTTGGATTCGACGTAGCCGGGTTCGTCCCAGCGCCAGGCGTCCAGGTGGTCTCCGGAGACGGCGATTTCCAGGCCGTCGTAGCCCCAGCCCGAGGCGAGCTTGGCGACTTCCTCGAGGGGGAGGTCGGCCCACTGGCCGGTGAACAGGGTGTACGGGCGGGGCATGGTCAGGCTCCTTCGGTGGTGGCGGTGCTGGAGAGTTGGATCAGTGAGCTTTTGGCGGCAGCGGACTCTTCGACGGCGGCCAGCACGCGTTGGATTTGGAGGCCGTCCTCGAACGACGGCGAGGGCTGGCTTCCGTCGCGGATGGCGAGGAGGAAGTCGCGGACCTGGTGGGTGAAGGTGTGTTCCCAGCCGATGATGTGCCCCTGCGGCCACCAGGCTTCGAGGTAGGGGTGCTCGGGCTCGTTGACCAGGATCCGCCGGAAGCCCTGCTCCCGGACCGGGACGGTGGCATCCAGGAAACCGAGCTCGTTCAGGTCTTCGAGGTCGAACAGGATGGTTCCCTTGTCGCCATAGATCTCGAGCTTGAGGGAGTTCTTTTGGCCCGTGGCCACGCGGGAGACTTCCACCGAGGCGATTGCTCCGGAGGTGAGGGTGAGCGTGGCCCAGGCGGCGTCGTCCACCGTTACATCCTCCAGGCCGTCAGCGCCGGGGCGCTGGTTGACGAACGTGTGGAGGCGGCCGGTGACCTCGGTGACGGCGTCTCCGAGGAGGAAGAGGATCTGGTCGATGGCGTGGGAGGCGATGTCGCCAAGGGCCCCGGAGCCGGCGGTTTCCTTGCGGAGGCGCCAGGTCATGGGGGATTCGGCGTCGGTGAGCCAGTCCTGGAGGTACGCGGCGCGGATGTGGCGGATGGTGCCGAGGCGGCCCTCCGCGATGAGTTCGCGGGCCAGGGCCAGGGCGGGGACGCGGCGGTAGTTGAAGCCGATCATCGACTGCACTCCGCGGGCGCGGGCTTTGGCGGCGGCTGCGGTCATGAGTTCGGCCTCGGCCAGGGTGTTCGCGAGGGGTTTCTCGACGAGCACGTGCTTTCCGGCTTGGAGGGCTGCGATGGCGATCTCGGCGTGCATCCACCCGGGGGCGCAGATATCGATGATGTCGATGTCATCCCGGTCAATCACATCGCGCCAGTCCGTTGCTGATTCGGCCCAGCCGTACTTGGCTGCGGCTTCGGCTACCTGGGTGGCGTCCCGGCCCACGAGCACTTTCTGCTCGAAGGCCGGGACGTCGAAGAAACTGGCCACATTCCGCCACGCATTCGAGTGGGCCTTCCCCATGAAGGCGTATCCGATGGCGGCCACACCCAGGGGGCGTTGCCGCGAACCGGGGCTCTGGTCAGTGTTGGCGGGGGTGGTCATGTTTCGATTCCTCGCAGATTCTTAAAGGGTGGCGGTTTCCGGTGCCCAGTCCTCGGGGACAGCCGCCGAGGTGGGTGCGTTGCTGATGACGTCCACGAACGAGCCCGATTCCACGGACTCCGCGATCGAGACCATGGTGTCCAGGACGTGGTAGGCGAGATCGCCGGTGGCGCGGTGGGCCGTGCCGGAGCGCAGGGCCCGGGCCATGTCCAGCACGCCCAGGCCTCGGCCTTGGGCCGGACCAGCAGCGGGGATGATCTCGGGTTCTTCCGCGCCGGGACGCCAGAGTTTGAGGTCGCCGTCGAAGTAGTTCGGGTCAGGCAGGGACAGCGTCGCTTCCGAGCCGGTGATTTCCACGAAGCCCATCCGCAGTCGCGGGGACTCGAAGGAGAACACGCTGTGGGAGGACTGGCCGCCTTCGAACTGCGCCATCGCGGAAACGTGCGTGGGGACCTCGACGGCGAATTCCTCCCCGGCCTTGGGACCGGAACCGATGATGCGGGTGGCCTTCGCGGAGGAACCGACGGCGGCCACCTTGCGGACCGAACCGAAGGTCTGGATCAGGGCCGTGAGGTAGTACGGGCCCATGTCGAACAGCGGACCCGCGCCGTGCTGGAACAAGAACGCCGGGTTCGGGTGCCAGGACTCCGGACCGGGGGTCTGGAATGTGGTCATGCCGGTCAGCGGCGTTCCGATGTCGCCGCGTTCGATGATCCGGCGGGCAGTCTGCAACCCGGCACCCAGGAACGTGTCCGGGGCGGTGCCCAAGCGGATGCCCGCGGCATCGGCGGCCTTGAGCAGGCCCAGCCCGGATTCGCGGTCCAGGGAGAAGGGCTTCTCCGTCCAGACGTGCTTGCCCGCGTTCACTGCTGCGGTGGCGACCTCGACGTGCGCGGCCGGGATGGTCAGGTTCACGATGATTTCGACGTCGGGATGATTCAGTGCCAGCTCCGGCGCACCGAATTCCGGAATCCCGTATTCCTTGGCCCGCGCCTCGGCCGCCTCGACGAACAGGTCGGCGATGACATGGACTTTCAGGTCCGGGAACGTGGTCAGGTTGTCCAGGTACTGCTTGGAGATGTTGCCCGCGCCGATGACTGCGACGCCAACGGGGCCCGTCTTCGCGGAGGGGGAGTAGCTCATGCCCCTGCCTCCTGGGAAACAGCGCCGTCGGCTGCTGCGTTGAGGTAGTTCAGGCTCTCGGTGATGCCCTGGAAGATGTCGCCGGAGTAGTCGTCGAATTCAACGACGCCCACTTCGAGGGACTTGGCCGCCGCGATGACATCCAGCACGGGGACGGTGCCCTGGCCGGCGGGGAGCTGTGCCTTGGTGTCGGTGTTGGCCGGGCCGTCCTTGATGTGGATGAACCTCACGCGGTCCCCCAGGCGGGCCAACAGTTCCACGGGATCCTGCCCGCCGACGGCTGCCCAGTAAGTGTCCACTTCCAGGACCAGCTCGGGGTCGAGGAGGGTCTCGAAGTACTCCAAGGCGGTCTGGCCCTCGATGGTGGACTCCAGCTCCCAGGCGTGGTTGTGGTAGCCGACGCGGATGCCGTATTCGGCGCCCTTCTTGGCTGCAGCGTTGAGCTTGGCTGCGGTGGCCTGGATGTCCTCGGCGTTCTGCCAGTGCTCGGCGGGAAGGTACGGATCGATCACCGTGCTGATACCCAGTTCCTTGGCCGCGGCGAAAATCTCATCCTGGTCCTGGCTCAAAAGCGGTGCGTGGCCCGACGGTGCGGTGAGGCCGTTCTCTTTCAACGCGGCGCCGAGTTCCGAAGCAAGGGCCACGAAGTTGTAGGGCTCAACCTGGGTGTAGCCGATCTCTGCAACCTTCTTGATGGTTCCAGGCAGGTCCTCGGCGATGGCGTTGCGGAGGGTGTACAGCTGGAGAGAGTAAGACATGGTTTTCCTTTACAGGCAGTGGGTTTTTGCTTGACGTTACGCTTCGGCTTGGTGATGCGGGAGGGTTAGCGGCCGGCGAGGGATCCGCCGATTCCGCCCACGCTGAAGTACTTGTTCAGGGTGGCGAAGACGATGATCGGCGGGAGCATCATGATCACGGCAAGGGCCATGACGCCGGACCAGTCCGTGAGGTTTTGCTGGAAGAAGGACTGCACACCCATCGGGAGGGTGAAGATCTCGTTGGAGCGCAGGAAGACGATGGCTACCAGGTAGTCGTTCCAGGCCAGGAGGAAGGCGAAGATCGCGGTGGACAGCACACCCGGGAGGGAGTTTCGCAGGACCACCTTGGTGAACGATCCGAAGACAGAGCACCCGTCAATCCAGGACGCTTCTTCCAGGCTGATCGGGATGGAGTCGAAGTAGGCGGCCATCATCCAAGTGGCAACGGTCATGGTTGAACCGACGTAGATGATGGTCAGGCCCAGGAGGTTGTCCACGAGTCCCATGGCAGCGAACAGGATGAACAGCGGGACCACGGATGTGATGATGGGCAGCGACTGCATGACGAACAGGAGCAGCGAGTAGCCGGAGACCGCTTTGGAACGGCCGCGGGACAGGACGTACCCGGCCGGTGCTGCGACCACAACCGAGACCACTACGGTGGCCAGGGTGGTGACGAGGCTGTTTTGCAGCCAGGTTCCGGCGAGGGTCTTGGAGAAGACACCGGTGATGTTCTCGAGGGTGAGCCCGGTGGCTGTGCTGTTCGGTGCGGGGGTCAGGGCAAGGATGATGGTTACGAAGATCGGTACCAGCACAATCGCCGTGATGATGAGGATCAGGGCGAAGCGCCACCAGCGGCCGCGCATGCCGGCCTCGGAGAGGACTTTACGGGTCTTGCCGGTCTCTGCGACGCCCAGCGCAGGGCCGGACTCGGGATGGGCGTGGAGTACTGCGCTCATTATTCGACGCTCGACTTTCGGATCTGGCGGTACAGGATGACCGATACGACAACCAAGGTCAGGGTCATGAGGAAGGCGATGGCGACGCCGGGGCCGGTGGCGAAGTCCTGGAACACGGTGCGGTAGGCCAGGACCACCAGGGACGTGGTGGCGTCAACGGGTCCACCGCCGGTGAGCAGGTAGATGGTGGGGAAGTCGTTGACGCAGAAGATCGTCATGAGGATCCAGCTGATGTAGGTGGAGCGGGCGATCAGCGGCAGGGTGATCTGCGTGAACTGCTGGAACCGGGAGGCGCCGTCCATGCTTGCGGCCTCGTACACGGTGGTGTCTACGGAGGCCAGGGCGGCGGAGATCATCATCATCATGAAGGGGAAGCTGACCCAGACCTTGAAGATCATCACCGTGACCGCGGCAAGCGTCGGATCGGCCAGGAAGAGCGGCGTGCCCAGTCCGAGGCCACGGAAGATGGAAGGGATCAGGCTGTCCGGAGTGGCCACCAGCCAGTTCCACGCCGTGGAGGAAACCACGATCGGCACAACCCACGGCAGGAGCAGGAGGACCTTGAAGGTGCCGCCGGCGGGGATCTTGGTCCGCAGCAGCAGTGCCAGGCCAAGGCCCACGGCCCAGGAGCCGAAGACGCCCACGATGGTGAACCAGAGGGTGAACTGGGCTGCCTTCCAGAAAGCCGGCGAGGACAGGACCTGCTGGAAGTTCTGGATTCCCACGAAGTCGCCGGTCTGGATGAGGTTGCCGTCGTGGGTGGCCTGGATACCGGCCTGGAAGAGCGGATACCCGTGGATCAGGACGAGCAGGACGACGGACGGCAGCAGGAGCCAGAAGAAGGTCCTGGACGTTTGCGCCGACAGCTTGCTCTTCCGGTTCAGGGAGCCATGGGACCCGCCCCCGGACCCGCCCGGGGCGAGCCCCTTGCGGGCCCGGGCCAGGCCGGACTGCGCTGTAGTGGAGGACATGGTGCCGGCGCCTACTTCTTCAGGACGGACTTGAGGCCCGACTCGAAGGCGGTCAGCGCGGACTTGGCGTCGGTCTTGCCGGTGAGGACGGTCTGGGTGAACTGGTTCAGGGCCTGGCCGCCGTCCAGGGCTGCGAGGTCGGCGCTCAGCGTGGTGCCCTGCGCAGCGAACGTCTTGGCGATCGGGACGTACTCCTTGACGATCTTGACGTTGTTGGGGTCGGCCGTGAATTCAGGCAGTTCGGTGATGGACTTGAACACGGGCAGTGCGTTCATGAGCTTCTGCTGCCAGAGTTCCTTGAGCTTGCCCAGGTAGTACACCACGAACTCCTCGGAGGCTTCCTGCGAGGGAGTGTTGGTGTACATCATGATGTTGTTCGGGAAGATCAGGGCGGCCTTGTCGCCGTGCGGGCCGGCAATGGGGCTTGCCACCACGATGTCGCCGGACGTATCGCCAACGCGCTCCGGTACGCCCAGGGTCAGCATGCCGTAGGCGGCCTTGCCGTCCTTCCACTGTGCGTTCAGGTTGTCCGAGGTGTAGCTGACGGCTGCGGGGTCGATCACACCGTTGGATACGAGTTCCAGCAGGAATTCGACGGCTTCGACGTTGCGGTCGTTCATGACGTCCAACTGGCCGTCCTTGGTGAACACGCCGCCGCCGTTGTTGAGCATCATCATGATCATCAAGTGGTTGCCGATGTTGTTGCCCGCACCGGAGCCGGTGGCGAAGCCGACGGCGCCGATACCCTTCATCTTCTTGCCCGCCTCAAGCAGGGATGCCCAGTCGGTGGGGACAGCAACGCCGGCCTTGTCGAAGAGGGACTTGCGGTACCAGAGCGGACGGATGTCCAGCTGCCACGGCACGGCCACGTAGCCCTTGGACGTCTTGAACGGTTCCACCACTCCGGGCAGGAAGTCGTCGAACGTGCCGTTGGACTTGAGCTTGTCGATGACCTTGTCTGCGTAGGCGATCTGGCCCTGCTGTTCGAACTGGAACGCCTGGAAGCCACCACCGGTGGAAACGGCCGGGCCGGTCTTGGACGCGATGGCCGAGGAGAACGTCTGGTAGAAGTTGTTCCACTGGATGATCTGGTAGGTGGCCTTGCTGTTGGCCCCGGAGAATCCCTCGGCGATCTTCTTTGCGGCGTCGTTGTAGGCCGGCGTTGCCCACGGCATATCCCAGAACTTGATGCTGCCGCCGGCTCCTCCTCCACCCTGTGAGGCCGAGCCGCCACCACAGGCGGCCAGGAGCGGAACCGAAGCGGCGGCTGCCGTCAGGCCAAGGAAACCGCGGCGGGAGAAGGCTTTGTTGGCTGCGGGCTGAACATTCATGATGATTCCTTTCGGGATCGGTCCACTTTCCGGGTGGCCGATCCAGCTCAACGTTGAGAAGGGCAAATGATGTGAATGACTGGTAAAGCGGTTGGTGCTGTTGAGGAGTTGCGAACTAGGAGAGGGTGGACAGGGATTCCGTCTGCGCCGCGAAGCGGTGCAGATCGGACGACGTAGTGCCGGAGCCAAGGTGTTCCTTGAGCCGCCGCCACGTGGCTCGGTGGGCTGATTCGTAAAGCGTTGGCAGGAGCAGTTCGCCTTGCGGGCCGGTGACCTTGACCGTTGCCGGCCACGCTGCCAAGGGTTCGGGAAGCGCAACGCTGACGCCGCCGTCGTCGGTCAACAGGCTGATGTGGACGCCTGCCGGACGCGCGCTGCTGAGGATGCCCTGCAGAGCCACGGGAGCTCCGTTGGCGAGTTGCCCGGACACGGTGTAGCCGTGCGTTCCGCGGTTGATGAGCCGGAGGTTCTCCAGCGGACCGGTCAAACGCACGACGGCGGCGAGATGGTCCGCGATCAACTCACCGGTCTCTGTGCCCGCCGGGGCCGTGGCCACCGAATCGAGGACCGCGGCACGGCCGGCCATGGTGCGGACAGCGTCTTCGGCTCCTGCGACCGCTGGGTTCGAGGCCCACCGTTGGTCGAGGAGGATGGCGGTGCCGGCGGCTTCGGCTGCCGCTTGGAGTGCGTGGGTGTTTTCCGGTGCAGGGTTGACGACGATGATGCCTCGGGCGCCGTCCTTGATGGCTTGCTCGGCGGATGCGGTCCAGCCCGGCTGCCCGGCGATGACTTTGATGTCCGGGGCGTCGGTGGCAGGGCCGAACGTGGCCGGGAGGGAAGCGACGGCCAGGGCCACGGCTCCGGCTTCCTGTGCTTCCGGCGTGGCCTGCACGGTGTACGGCTTACTCATGCGTGGGCTCCTTCGGTGACAGCCGCTTGGGCGTTGTGGTCCGCATCCACGCGGGCGGCGGTGGCCTCGGCGATGTCCAGGGCGAACGTCAGGTCGTCGATGAGGGTCTGTGCCGATGGCGGTTGTTTTGTTCCGTTGGCGAGTGCGGCCAGCTCGCGCCATTCGCCTTCGTAGCCGTTGTGGTCGAACGGGCCGTGCACGGCGGTTTCGCCGGCCCGGCTGAACGTGGCCACGGCGGAACCCGCCTGCACATAGGACGGGGTGAAATCGACGCGGACGGCGTCGTCGTCGGAGAAGGCCTCGAAGCTCCACTCCGGCTTCCACGTGTTGTTCATGGCTGCGCGCAATTCAATAGTCCGGGTTGGCGTGCGGAGTGAAATGACGTAGCCGAAGGGGCGGACGTGGCGTGCTTCGAGCACCTCGATGGCTTCGAAGTCCGGTGTGAACCGGCGGACCAGCGGGAGGTCGTGGATGGCCAGGCCCATGATGCCGCCGCGCAGCATGCCTTTGATGACCTCGACGTCGGTGTAGTCCGGGGTGCCGGAGGCCGGGCGGGTGATGATCTCAGTGGCGAAGTCTTCGAAGCGGGCATTCGGCGGAAGGACAATCGAGGAGCGGATGGTGTGTGCTGTCTCCGGGAGTTCGCCCCAGTTCGCCTCGGCTGCCAACCAGCCCGGATCGAATGTGTGCATGGCGCCGACGATGATCGGCACGCCCGTTTCCTGGCTGACGGCCGAAATCTGCGCGGCTTCCTCGGCGTTCCAGGCGAAGGGCTTCTCGCAGAGCACGGCCTTCTTTCCTGCGCGGCAGGCGGCGATGACCTGTTCGGCGTGGAACTGGTGCGGGCTGCAGATGGCCACCACATCTACCTCGGGGTCGCCCAGGAGGGCGTCGATGCTGGTGCTGTGGGTGGCGCCGACCCGGGCGGCGACGGACTCCGCAACTGCGGGGTCGACGTCCATGATGTGCCGGACGGTCAGGAGATCGCCAAGACGGGCGAGGGACGGCAGGTGGATTGCCTGCGTCACGGGGCCGGCGCCGAGGATGCCGACTCCGAGGGTTCGGGCGGCGTCTGTGTGGCTGGACAAGTTCAGTTACCTCTTCGTAAGCAGAATCAGGAACGGGAGATCGATGCTGGCAATACCGGACATCGTTTGTCGTGATGTGGTGCTGCTCACAACCTATGAGGACTTTTGCCGAGCGTCAAGCAAAAGTTGAAATATTCCCGACAATCTTTTGATGCGTGACACGCACAACCATCCGTGCTATCACTGGAGGCATGACATCAGCCCCCGGAAACGACGCCGGAAAAGACACCTCTGCGCAGGAGCCCGGCAGTCTTTCGCGCGCTGGTGATCTGTTCCAATTGCTCCGTGACGGGCAGGCCCGGACCCGCGCCGAACTGGCGCTGACCACCGGCCTTGCCCGTTCCACCGTCGCCTCCCGCATAGATGCCCTCATCAGTTCCGGACTGGTTGGTCCTGCAGGCGAGGCAAGCTCCAGCGGCGGCAGGCCGCCGTCGCGCTTTGCCTTCAACCCGGCCGCCCGCGTAGTACTTGCAGTGGACGTCGGAGCCACGCACGTGATCGTCGCCGTCACGGATCTCGGAGGAAAGATCCTCGCCGAGAGGCGCCTGAAGCAGGACGTCTCCGATGGTCCGGAAGCGGTACTGGGCCGCGTCATCTCTGCGGGCAAGGAACTGCTGGCAGAGGCAGGCCGCGACCTTGGCGATCTCGCCGGAATGGGCATCGGCCTGCCGGGCCCTGTTGAACACGACACCGGCAGGCCGGTGAAGCCGCCGATCATGCCCGGTTGGGACGGGTTCGACGTCGTCCCTTACGTCCAGCGGTCCCTGCCCGTTCCGGTGCTGGTGGACAACGACGTGAACATCATGGCTCTCGGTGAACGCACCGCCTACTGGCCAGAGCACGAGAACTTTCTCTTCATCAAGGTGGCCACCGGCATCGGTGCCGGGATCATCAGCAGCGGAGAGCTGCAGCGCGGCGCCAACGGCACGGCCGGCGACCTCGGGCACGTCCGTGTCCCGCGCGGCGACGATGTCCTCTGCCGCTGTGGCAACTACGGGTGCCTTGAGGCACTCGCCTCAGGTCCCGCCGTCGCACGTCAACTCAAGGTGCAGGGACTGGAAGCCGCAACCGGCGCGGACGTGCTCCGACTCGTGGCAGAGGGAAACCTGCAGGCGATCCAGGCGTTGCGGCAGGCCGGACGGGACGTAGGGGATGTCCTGGCCACCGTGGTCAACCTGCTGAATCCATCCATGATCGTCATCGGCGGAAGCGTGGGCGAAGCCGGCGAACACCTGGTGGCTGGCATCCGCGAAGTGGTGTATCGACGCTCGCTGCCCTTGGCTACCACCCACCTGCGGATCGGCATCTCCATGGCCGGCGACCGGGCGGCAATCCTTGGTGCCAGCCAAATGGTCACGCAATACGTGCTATCCCCGGCCGTGATCGAAGCCACGCTGCAAGCTACGGGTTAGTTTCGCTTTCCGGCGCCTCGCGGGTTGCCGGCGTGATAGCAATGAAAGTGATGAAAACGTTTCCCGCTCCCTTCCTGCCTGCCCGATGAGCCAACTCCTTGCCAAAGTTCCCCGTGGTTGGCTGATTCTTGCCTGCATTGGGCTGATCGCGCTCAACATGCGGGGCCCTTTTGTTGCCGTCGCCCCGGTAGTGGATTCGCTGCGCACCGACCTCGGATTCTCGCCCGTTGAACTGGGCCTCCTGACCGGCATCCCCGTGCTGTGTTTCTCGCTCGCCTCGCCGCTGGCATCACTGGCCGGACGACGGTTCGGTGCCGAGTTCGCCATCATGCTGACGCTCCTGGGTGTGCTGGCGGGCGTCGTGGTCCGGTCCAGTGGCGGGCAAGTGCCGGTCATGGTGGGCACGGTCCTCATCGGCGTGGCCATCACCATCGGCAACATCGCCGTGCCTTTGATCATCCGCCGGGACTTTGCTCCGCGACGGCAAGCCACGGCCATGGGCGTCTACACGGCCGCGCTGAACATAGGCTCGTTCCTGACCTCGGTGGTCACCGCACCGCTTGCCGAGCTGTTGGGGTGGCGGCTCTCCCTCGCTGCGAGTGCTGTGTTGGCGCTGGCGGCAATCGTGTTCTGGATTCCCACCGTGGGAGTGCGCCGGGCGCTGGTTCCTTCACCGGTCCCACCGGTTGCTGCTTCTGCCTCCGGACAGGGCCGCGGAGTGGGGTGGCTTGTTGCCGGCCTGACTCTGGGCTTCGCGGGGCAGGCGTTCTCCTACTACGGGGTTACCGCGTGGCTGCCCAGCTTCCTGTCCGACGAGCTCTCCATGGGCACCGCCGAGGCGGGCGCGGGATCGTCGCTGTTCCAGATCTTTGCCATTGTGGGCGGACTTGGCGTGCCGCTCCTGGCGCGCTTTTCAAGTACGACGACGGTGGCGGTCACCTTGAGTGCCTTGTGGCTGACGGTTCCTGTTGGCTTGTTGTTCGCACCCGGATTTTGGTGGCTGTGGTCCTCGCTCGGTGGCATTGCCCAGGGCGGTGGCATCACGGTCATTTTCATCGCCGTCATCAAATTCGCCCACTCTCAGGCAGCTGCAGGGAAGATGTCCGCCGTGGTGCAGGGGGTTGGCTACTGCTTCGCGGCCCTGGCACCGACGATCGTTGGCTACGTGCACAGCGTGTCCGGCGGCTGGACCGTTCCCTTGCTGGTGATCCTGGGCTCCGTAGTCACGTTCTGCGTCTGCACCACGGTCTCCGTCCGCTGGGTGTCCCGCCAAGGAAGGTGAGCCGCCCGGCGGGGTGAGCCTGCCGCGCGAGGTGGGCCTGCCGCGCGAGCCGTGCACCGCCGTCGTACCGACCCAACTGGGTCGCAGTTAAGCGCGTTTTGACGGCTCAAAACGCGCTTAACTGCGACCTACTTGGGGCATTCCGGTGCTGGGCTGCCTCCCCGGCCTTCGGGGGCACTTGTTGCGAAGAGTGCAGGCAGCCCAGCGTCGGGGCTATGGTTTGGCCGTCGCTAGGCGGCGACCAGTTCTTCTTCCGTTGCCTCTTCCTTGGCTTCGGTGAGGAAGCGGGCGTAGGCGGGGATGGTCAGGAAGGTGGGGAACTCCTCGGTGAGGGTGACTTCCTCGAAGATGCTGCGGGCATCTGCGAAACGGTCGCCGTCGAAGCGTTCCAGGCGGGCGAATTCCTCATCCAACATGTCCTGGACCCACTCGCGGCTGATGATGTCGCCGTGCTCGGTGATCGCGTGGGAGTGGATCCACTGCCACAGCTGGGACCGGGAAATCTCAGCGGTGGCGGCGTCTTCCATGAGGTTGTGGATGGCCACGGCTCCGTTGCCCCGCAGCCAGGACTCGATGTAGCGGATGCCTACCTCGATGTTCAGGCGGATGCCGGCCTCGGTGATGGTTCCCTGGGTGGTGGAGATGTCGATCAGGGCGCGGTCGTCCGGGGTGACGTCCTCACGGCTACGGTCCAGCTGGTTCGGCTTCTCGGCGAGTACCGCGTCGAAGACTTCGCGGGCCACGGGGACCAGGTCCGGGTGGGCCACCCAGGAACCGTCGAAGCCGTCGTTGGCTTCGCGGGTCTTGTCCGCACGGACCTTCTCGAATGACGCGGCATTGGCTGCCTCGTCCTTCCTGTTCGGAACCGCTGCTGCCATGCCCCCAATTGCCATGGCGCCGCGGCGGTGGCAGGCCCGGACCAGTTGTTCGGTGTAGGCACGCATGAACGGCTGGGTCATGGTTACCTGGCCGCGGTCCGGGAGCACAAAACGCGGGCCACGGACACGGAAGTTCTTGATCAGGGAGAAGATGTAGTCCCAACGGCCGGCGTTCAACCCCGAGGCGTGGTCACGCAGCTCGTACAGGATCTCTTCCATCTCGAACGCTGCCGTGATGGTTTCGATCAGCACCGTGGCGCGGATGGTGCCCTGCGGGATGCCGAGCAGGTCCTGGGCCAGGATGAAGATGTCGTTCCACAGACGGGCTTCCAGGTGGTTCTCGATCTTGGGCAGGTAGAAGTACGGGCCCTTGCCCTGGGCGAGCAGGCGGCGGGCGTTGTGGAAGAAGTACAGGCCGAAGTCCACGATCCCGCCGGCGATCGGCTTGCCGTCGATCAGCATGTGCTTCTCCGGAAGGTGCCAGCCACGCGGCCGCACCACGATGGTGGGCAGCTCCTCGGCGGCCTTAAGCTTGTACTCCTTGCCCTCCGGGGACGTGAAGTCGATGCGGCGTTCCAAGGCATCGGTCAGGTTCAGTTGGCCCTGGATGACGTTGCGCCACGTTGGGGTGGAGGAGTCCTCCATGTCCGCGAGCCAGACCTTCGCGCCGGAGTTCAGGGCGTTGATGGTCATCTTCTTATCCACCGGGCCGGTGATCTCCACGCGGCGGTCCTCCAAACCGGGTGCCGGGGGAGCCACCCGCCAGGACGGGTCATTGCGGATCGCTTCGGTCTGCGGCAGGAACCGTGGATCCTGGCCACTCGAAATCGCGTTACGTCGAGCGTGCCGTGCCTGCATCAGCTCCTGCCTACGATCAGCAACAGCCCGGTGCAGCTTGCCGACGAACTCAAGCGCATCCGGCGTGAGGACCTCGTTCTGCCGCGAAATGGGCTGCGCGGTCAAAGTAATCCCGTTGATAGTGAAGTTGTCGGTGAAGCTGTTCATTGGATTGTCCTTTCAGGAACCCAACTGAGTAGCAGAAGTGCGCGTTTTGACGGCTCAAAACGCGCACAATTGCGACTCAGTTGGGCCAAGTGGGTTAGTGGAATTGGCCCTCTTCGGTCGATCCGACCAGTGCGAGGGTGGAGGCGTTCGGGTTGAGCGCCGTGGCGATGTCGTCGAAGTAGCCGGTGCCGACTTCGCGCTGGTGCTTGGTGGCGGTGTAGCCGCGGGACTCGGAGGCGAATTCCTTTTCCTGGAGCTCGACGTAAGCGCTCATGCCTTCACGGGCGTATCCGTGGGCGAGGTCGAACATCGAGTAGTTCAGGGCGTGGAAGCCGGCCAGGGTGATGAACTGGAACGTGAAGCCCATGGCGCCGAGTTCGCGCTGGAACTTGGCGATGGTGGCGTCGTCCAGGTGCTTGCGCCAGTTGAAGGACGGGGAGCAGTTGTAGGAGAGCATCTGGTCCGGGAACTCGGCCTTGACCGACTCGGCGAACTTGCGCGCCAGCTCCAGGTCCGGGGTGCCGGTCTCCATCCAGATGAGGTCGGAGTACGGTGCGTAGGCCTTGGCGCGGGCGATGCAGGGTTCGATGCCGTTGCGGACCTTGTAGAAGCCCTCGGCGGTGCGCTCGCCGGTGATGAACTCGCGGTCGCGCTCGTCGACGTCGGAGGTGATCAGTGTTGCTGCTTCGGCGTCGGTGCGGGCGATGACCACCGTGGGGGTGCCGGCGACGTCGGCTGCCAGGCGGGCTGCGTTCAGGGTCCGGATGTGCTGCTGGGTGGGGATCAGGACCTTGCCGCCCAGGTGGCCGCACTTCTTTTCGGATGCGAGCTGGTCTTCCCAGTGAACGCCCGAGGCGCCGGCGGTGATCATGGATTTCATGAGTTCGTAGGCGTTCAGCGGGCCACCGAAGCCGGCTTCGGCGTCGGCGACGATCGGGACCAGCCAGTCCTCGACCGTCTTGATGCCCTCCGCGTATTCGATCTGGTCGGCGCGGAGCAGGGCGTTGTTGATGCGGCGGACAACCTGCGGCACCGAGTTGGCCGGGTACAGGGACTGGTCCGGGTAGGTGTGACCCGAAAGGTTGGCGTCAGCGGCTACCTGCCAGCCGGAGAGGTAGATGGCGCGGAGTCCGGCCTTGACCTGCTGCACGGCTTGGTTGCCGGTCAGGGCTCCGAGGGCGTTGGTGTATCCGCCGGTGGGAGCTTCCTCGGTGAGCTGCTTCCAGAGCTTCTCCGAACCGCGGCGGGCCAGGGTGTGCTCTTCAGAGACGCGACCGCGGAGGCGGACGACGTCGGTGGCCGAGTAATCACGGGTGACGCCCTCCCAGCGCGGGTTGGCGGACCATTCAAGTTCCAGCGCTGCGGCCTGCTGCTCGGCGGTCTGCTCGGCTGGTTCAAACGATGCGGTCATTGCATGTCTCCTAATATCCTGGCGGGGCTCCCCGGGCCGGCCTCCGCTGCGTCATTGCTGCTTCGGCCGGCTTACCCGGGGTCTGTATTTCTTTTCGTGAGAACTACTTTTCTGCACTTTCAACAGGCTTTCTAGAGGAAAACTATGGAAAGAAATGCAGTTCTTCGCGTATTCTCAAGAAATGTCGCCTGTGAGCTGGAGCCGCGAAGTCGCGTCGCCGTCGTCGTCCCCTGCGTCCCCTGAACTGGACGTCATCAGCCTTGGCCGCCGCGTGCGCCATTTACGCAAGCAGGCCGGTCTGACGCTCGATGACTTGAGTGCCGCCGTCGGGACCGCGCCAAGCCAGTTGAGCCTCATCGAGAACGGCAAACGCGAGCCCAAACTCGGGCTCCTTCAGCAGCTGGCCGCCTCCCTCAATGTGAGCATCGACCAGTTGCTTGGGGCAGAGCCGCCCAGCCGTCGCGCGGCCTTGGAAATCGAGCTTGAACGGTACCAGCGCGGACCGCTCTACGAGTCGCTGAACCTGCCCAAAATCCGCATCAGCTCGCGGCTTCCGCTCGATGTGCTGGAGTCTCAGGTGGGGCTGCTTCAGGAACTCGAACGCAAACTTAACGATCAGGTTGCGACGCCGGAAGAGGCCCGCCGCGCGAACGGCGAGTTGCGTGCCATGATGCGCGAGCGCGGTAATTATTTCCCCGAGTATGAGGCCGAGGCGCAGAAGGTGCTCAAGGGCGTCGGTTACACGACGGGTCCGCTCAGCCAGCACGTCATTGCGGACATTGCCGAGAACCTCGGTTTCAGCCTCCATCATGTGGGGGACTTGCCCCACTCCACGCGGTCCGTGACGGATTTGAAGAACCGCAGAATTTACCTGACACAGAACCAGCGGCAGGATCACGACCCCCGCTCGGTACTCCTCCAGGCCCTGGGCCACTACGTCCTGGGCCATGAGACACCGCGGAACTACGGGGATTTCCTGGCGCAGCGGGTTGCTACCAACTACTTCGCCGCCGCGCTCTTGCTGCCGGAGCAGGCCACGGTGGAGTTCCTGCAAAAGGCCAAGGCCGCCAAGGAAATCGCTGTGGAGGACATCCGCGACGCCTTCGCCGTGTCCTACGAGACCGCCGCGCACCGCTTCACCAACCTGGCCACCAAGCACCTGGGGATCACCACGCACTTCCAGAAGACCCACCAGTCGGGCATCATCTACAAGGCTTACGAGAACGACGGCGTCACCTTCCCGCAGGACCACACCGGGGCCATCGAGGGGCAGCCCTCGTGCAAGGCGTGGACCTCGCGGGCCGTGTTCGATGTGCCCGACAAATTCAGCGCCTACAGCCAATACACCGACACGCCGTCCGGAACGTACTGGTGCACGGCCCGCACCGAGCGGTCGGCGGCCGGCGAGTTTTCCTTGAGCATTGGAGTGCCGTACCAGCACGTGAAGTGGTTCCGGGGCCGTGAAACCACTGCACGGGCAACGTCGAACTGCCCTGATCCGAATTGCTGCAAGCGGCCCCCGGCATCTCTAGCGAACGAGTGGGCTGGCAACGCGTGGCCCTCTGCCCGGGCCCACTCACACCTGCTGGCGGCCATGCCTCCCGGGGCTTTCCCCGGCGTGGACGAAACCGAGGTCTACTCCTTCCTCGCGGCCCACTCCGCCCGCTGACCTCCCCAACCCTCTATCACATAAAGGCCACATTTCCGGATCCCTCTCTCACTTCGCGTGAACTTTGCCCGCCTTCGGGGCACCATGAAGCCATCACGGTTTCCAAGGGGTTGGGTCATGGCTCGGACGTTGTCAAGGATCGCTGCAGTTGCTGTGGTGGGTGCGCTGTTAGCCGTCACGGCGTGCGGGCCCCAGCCAGCCGCCGTCGTGCTGGTGAAGGCCGAGGGCGTGGCCCGGGTTTCGGTGCAGCCGCAGGACTACAGCGCGCAGCTTAAGGCGCTCAACGCCTCCGTGCGGAAGCTGGGAGGCGCTCTTTTGGCGGATGGCGGCGATGGCACCAACGGCAACGTCGTTTCGTCGCCCGCCAGTTTGCTGATCGCGCTGGGCATGCTGCGGTCCGGAACGTCGGGAGTCACCGCGGCTGAGATGGACACGGTTCTGGGGCTGCCCGCGGAGGGGCGCGACGAGGCACTGAACGCGCTGCTCACCTCCCTGGCGAAGTACGACGGCGACCCCGGCTCCGTCGATGAGGACAACCCGCCGCGCAAACCGGTGATGCATACAGTGAACGGGCTGTTCGTGGACCGTGACGTGCCCACCGGGCCGGCCTTCCTGGCGAACCTTGCCCGGCAGTTCGGCACTGGCGTGTACCCCGTCTCCTTCCAGGACGAAGCCGTGACCAAGCCCGCCATTGACCGATGGGTGAGCGAGAACACCGGAGGCCGGATCAAGGAAGCTCCCGCTGGTTATGATCGCGACAACACGTTCAGCCTGCTCAATGCGCTCTACTTCGCGGCCGCGTGGCAGACGCCGTTCAATGCGAATAACACCTCTGACAGGCCGTTCACTACGGCGGGCGGGGAAGTGGTCCCCGTGCCCACCATGGGCGCCACCGTCAGCATGAAATACGCCGAGGCCAGTGGCTGGAAAGCGGTGGACCTCCCGTACGCCGAAGGTTTCGTGATGCGTTTGGTACTGCCCGACGCCGGCACGCCGGGTTCGGCGGCCGTTTCCGCAGAGGTGATGGCCGGGGTTGAGGATGGGTTGTCCCGTGCCCGGGCCCAAATGGTCACTATCGCGCTTCCGAAGTGGGACCACAAGACAACGTTCGACCTTCGGAAGGTCTTTGAATCCCTGGGGCTCAAGGAGATGCTTCGGACCGAAAGTGACTTCAACGCTATCCAGACGGGGATGAAGCTGACGCAGGCGGCGCAGGCAGCCAACATCACCGTTGCTGAGAAAGGGACGGTTGCGGCGGCGGTGACCCAGATCAACGGGATGGCCACCAGCGGGACTGTAGTTCAGCGCGAGATCATCCTCGACCACCCGTTCCACTACGAGATTGTGCACGTGGAGACGGGCATGCCGCTGTTCACGGGGTGGGTTGCGGATCCGAGGTGAGCCCAGGCGAGTCGAGTTCGCTGGAACAGTGCGGCGCCGCCGGAAGTTTCCGGGGGCCCGCTTGCGGCCTGCGGCACAGTGCTGGCTCAGGCGTCCAGTGAATTCGCCCAAGCCAACGCACTCTCGCGCCTCGGTTCGGCCTCATCGATCAGCCCTAGTCGTTCGACCAGCGTTGCTGCAGCGATCAATTTGGCTTCCACCAAGGCCGCGACGAAAGCATGGTCTTTGGCCCGCGCGGCAATCAACTTAGCCGCGCAGAGGTCATATGGGTCCAAACAGAGACCTGTGCTGTTCTTGGTGTTCTCATTCCGGACACTGACGAGCCTGTATTCCCAGTCTCGCGGGAGCACGGCGGTTTTCTTGCCTACGCCCTGGACGTAGAAACCGAACTCCGCGTGGAAAGGCGACCATTCTCCGATGGCGGCATCGATGTTGTCCGCAAGGATTCCCGCGTCGTCATCCGACATTGGAGCGATATCGACCTCATCGGACATGGTCGCCGCGGCGGGCAACTGTTCTTCAGAGTAGGACCCGAGTATTGATTGGCTTCCAATGACGATGACGCGGTCGTTGTGAACGATTTCGGTGGCGGCGCGGATGGCGTGCTCGAGCTCCTCACGGCGCAACCGCTGCCGCCTTCTTGATCGCGAGCATTCGTTCCTGCTCGGTCAGAGCTCCCGCGAAGGGGCTCATTTGCCTGAGCTCTTTCGCGAATGGGCTGTCCTCAAGCATTGCGGCCTCGATCTCTGCAATTGGGCACCTCAAAAGGTCCTCCCACCGGTCGACCCATTCCTCGGCTATCGGATTCCTTGCTCTTTCGCGCATTTTTTCGATGCCGGCGCGGCCTATCCGGCGGACTCTTTCTTCATCGGCATGAAGCTTGAGTCCCAGCTGAACATGGAGCTCAAACGGAATCCGTTCTTCCCGTCGAACCATGTGCGGGCGACGCGATCTGGCTGACTTTATCGAAGCTTGAACGACAGAAGGGCTTGAGTGGATGCTCTTGGCGATTTCCCGTATGGAAAGGCCCACGGCATGGAGTGACAGGATGGCTTCCTGCCTCCGGTGGGCGGCAATCAACTGCTCCTGGCGCAGTTGTTCGCTTCGCCGACCCAGCTCCGCAGCTTCCCGGATCAGCTGCTCAGTGTTGATCTCCATGACTGTATGGTACCCCCATACAGCCGGTTGCGGCAGGCTAACGGGCCAGCCGCGCCACCAGTACCGCCGCAGCCTGTACGACGTCGTCCGCCTCCTTCTTGGTCGCACTCAAGGCGACCTCTTGGCCGGCAACTGTGATGATGTCCGTGATGACCGCGACCGTGAGGCGCCCCAGCGTGTCATTGCTGGTGCCGAGCAGGACGGTGTTTTGCCGCACCCATTCGCGCCCGCGTTCGCGTCGAAGGACCTCGAAGCCCGGGGGAGTATCGCCCTCGATGAAGACCCGTTCAAGAGCCCGGTGCTTCCATGTGTAGTCGAAGTAGCTGCGGCTGCCCACGGCAAAGAGTTCCAGGGGATCGGTGGTTCCGGACCTTCGGGCCTTGGCCACAGCCTCCGCCACGAGCCTTTCGTGTTCGTTTTGGTAGTCGTCCCACAGCGCCAGGAAGAGTTCCGTCTTGCCGCCGAAGTGATGGTAGAGGCTGCCCACGCTCGAGCCGGAGCGGGCAACAATGCCCGAGATTCCGGCGTCGCTGAAGCCTTGTTCGGAGAAGACTTCGCCTGCCGCGTCAAGGAGGTTTCGCCGTGTGGTTGCCGTCCTGGACCACTGCCAGGCGCCGGCATGGACCGCGGCGTCGGACGTTTTTCGAACCATGGGCCCTCCTGCCGCATCATCGGTGTGTCGTTCGGCAACTTTTTGGAATCCGCTCGGAAGGAAAGCCCGCGCGGAAACCAGCAGATAACCTTGACTCATCCCAAAAATACAGGAAATAATTCTGGAAGTCTGTTCTAGAAATATGTATTGCGGTATGTATCCGAATGCTGCGATTTTTGACGCCGAACGCCCCAAAACCCGGGTGCCGTTTTCACCGTCGGGCAGCAACTGGTTGAATCGCTATGAGAGCGCCAACTGGTCGCACGCCAACAAGCCAGAGAGGAACGCGGCCTGATGTCCGTTTCAAGCAAGTCGTCCGGGATCACGTCGAACAGGTGGTTCAAACCCGTCGTCGTCACCGCAGGGGCTTTGGTCATCGCGCTGATCCTGGTGCTCATCGCCCAGTGGCTCCGCACCATGGACCCCGTCAAGCAGTTCCTTGTTGACTACCCCGGACACTCGGCCATTCCCGAGGGCGCGCCCACAGGATTCCCTGCCTGGCTCGGCTGGCAACACTTCCTCAACATGTTCTTCCTTGTCCTGATCATCCGCTCGGGTTGGCAGGTCCGGACCACCACCAGGCCGCCCGCTTATTGGACCCGCAACAACAAGGGCTTCATTAAAACGAAGAACGCTCCCAGCAAGATCAGCCTGGACCTGTGGTTCCATCTCACCCTTGACGCCCTGTGGGTGCTGAACGGCATCATCTTCATCGTCTTGCTGTTTGCCACTGGCCAATGGCTGCGCATCGTGCCAACCAACTGGGACGTGTTCCCGAACGCGGTCTCGGCCGGGCTCCAGTACGCGTCGTTGAACTGGCCAGTGGAGAACGGCTGGAACAACTACAACTCGCTGCAGTTGCTGACCTATTTCATCACCGTCTTCATCGCATCGCCCCTGGCCATCATCACCGGCCTTCGGATGTCCGGCGCCTGGCCCAAGAAGGCAGCGGTCAACAAGTTCTACCCGATCGAGCTCGCCCGCAAGATCCACTTCCCCGTGATGATCTACTTCGTGGCCTTCGTGATCGTCCACGTGACGCTGGTGCTGGCTACGGGTGCCCTGAACAATCTCAACCACATGTACGCCTCGAACAACGATTACAGCTGGTGGGGCTTCGGTATCTTCGCCGCGTCCATCGTGTTCACGGCGGCTGCATGGTTCCTGGCCCGGCCACTGTTCCTGCGCCCGATCGCGTCGCTGATGGGCAAGGTTTCGCGCTAGCCCAGCGCTCCACCCTGCCACAGGGCATCGAACGGAGCGCCGGACGCCACGCGGTTCTTGATGCCGGCGGTCACGAAAGCCTTGGCGGTCCGGGCTGCCTCAAGCGGCGACGCGCCCCTGGCCAGTTCGGCCGTCACGGCTGCTGCCAGCGAGCAGCCGGCGCCGGACACGGCAACCTCACCCACCTTCGGGGCGCGCAGGACTTCCAGCGTCTCGCCGTCGTAGTAAACGTCGACGGCGTCAGCACCTTCCAGCCGCACTCCGCCTTTGGCGAGGACCGCTGCGCCGCTGATCTGGTGGATGCGGATTGCCGCTGCCTGGAGGGTTTCCTCGTCGGTGATCGTGAGCCCGGAGAGCGACTCGGCCTCGAAGTGGTTGGGCGTGACGAACGTGGCCAGGGGCAGGATCTGTGCCTTCAACGCCTGGTCGGTGTCCAGTGCGTGCCCGGGCTCCTGCCCCTTGCAGATCAGCACCGGGTCCAGCACCACGTTCGCGAACGAGCCAGCGGCCAGGGCCTTCTCCACGGTGCTGATGGTCGCCGGGCTACCGAGCATCCCGATCTTTACGGTGTCCAATACCGAAGGTGCGCCCGAAGCGGGACCGTAGGCCGCCGTCGTTGCTTCAAGTTGGTCCGCGATGACGTCCTGGTCAACCGGCACAAAACGGTGGTTCCAGTCATTCGCCGGGTCGAACGAAACAATGCACGTGAGGTTCGCAATGCCGAAGACGCCCAATTCCTGGAAGGTCTTGAGGTCGGCTTGCGCACCGGCGCCGCCGGTCGCTTCCGAGCCGGCGATGGTCAGTGCAATGGCAGGGGAAACGGCTGAAGTCATGTCTTCCATCTTGCCATTTTCTGCCGGAACGCCCGCCCGCTAGCCGTGCAGGGCCCGGTAGGCGGCCTGGGCGGCAGGGTGCAGCGGAACGCCAGCAGTGTTGATGAGCGTTTCCGGGCTGAGGAACTGGACGCCCGTGCTCGACTTCGGGACCAGGTCTTGGGCTTGCTCCACCAGCAGTTCAACAGTCTTGCGAACAACGTGGTCGGCCAGGTCCCTCCGGCACAAGAGAAGGTTCGCGACGCCGATGGTCCATACGGCGGGCGCGTCCCCGTAGCTGTAGGCGGGGATCAGGACGCGGTCGTAGAAGAACCCCGACTGAGCCCGCGTCGCCGGAACCAGCCCGGAAATATCGAGGAGCCGGATGCCTATGTCCTGCGCAGCGGCGGCGATGGGAGCAGTCGGAACGCCTCCGGACTGGATCATGCCGTCGATCGAACCGTCCTTCAGCGACGCCAGAGCCTGGTTCAGCCCGAGGTTCACCTCTTTCACGGTCCGGGATGGTTCATGCAGTCCCGCTGCCGTGACGATGCGTCCCGCCGTCAGGGTGGTCCCCGAGCCCACTTCGCCCACGCCGGCAGTCTTCCCGGCCAAGTCGGCGAAGGTTCGGATGTCGCTGTCCTCCCGCACGATGCAGTGGACGTAGTTTTGGTACACCTTGCCCAGTGCCACCAAGCTCTCTCCGGGCTGTGTTGATTTCCCGCCGGGAGCCACATTCTGTGCCGCTGCATCGGCCAGCGCGACGGCGAAGGTCGCCTCGCCGGACAAGACCCTCTGGATGTTTTCAAGACTTCCGCCGGTAGTCAGCGCAGCGGCCCGTTCGGCGACGCGTTCCCGCTGCAGCAAGTCCGCCAGCAGTGTGGCGAACTCCAGGTAGAAGCCGCCGGATTCGCCGCCGGCAACCGTGAGCTCCTTGGGGCGCTCCTCCGGCGTGCAGGCGGCAGTCGATCCGAGCATGCCCCCGCCAAGGCTGAGGGCAACGGCCGCTTTGAAGACGCTTCGCCGGGAGACTTGATCAGGCATGCACGTCCTCCTCCGGCTTCGCGAATTCGAGGCGCGCTGTCAGGCCGTGCGGCTCGCGCGGTTCCAGGACCAGCTGGCCGCCGTTTGCCTGAGCCAGACGTTCCACGATGGTCATGCCCAAGCCGTTGCCGGGGATCCCGCTGTGTTGCGGCGCCCGCCAGAACCTAGTGGTGGACGCGGCGAGTTGTTCAGCCGGGAGGCCTGGACCGTCGTCGGAAATGACGACGGCGGTCCCGCCGTGCGCCTGCTCGGTCGCCACGGTGATGTGGGAGCCCGGAGCGTACTTGATGGCGTTGGTGAGGAGCTCGCCCACCATGTGCGCGAGTTCGTCGGGGTGGCACACGATTGTGCTCGAGGGGCCGGGATCCTTGAGTATCAACCTGGCCCCAGCACTCGCGGCCGCTGGGGCTGCCCGATCCACTTCGCCCTGGAGGATGGGGAAGGGGTCAATGACAGCGTGGCGTTGGTGCTCCGCTTGGTCGGCACGGGCAGCCCCTTCGAAGGCGCGATGTTCCGCAGCGGCCAGCTTCAGCACGCCGTCGAGCATTTCCTCCACGCGCTCAAGTTCCGCAACGACGCCTGGTGCCGCCGCCTTTTCCGGCCCACTTTTGAGCTCGAGCTGCAGAAGATCGATCCGCAACCGCAGCGCTCCGACGGGGTTGCGGAGCTGGTGCGATGTATCGGCGATAAGCCGGCGCTGGGACTCCATGCTGTCGGTCACGGTGCCGGCCATGGCGGTGAAAGAACGGCTCAGCTCGCGTAATTCGGGTGGGCCGGCTTCGGGTAGCTGGCCCGTTTTGCCCGTGGCTTCCAGTTCATGGACAGCATTGCTCAGTCTGTGGACGGGGCGAAGAACCCATGCGGTGATGCGGGACGCGGCGAGCAAGAGTAGCGCGCCCAGCGCCAACGCTGCGATTCCGACGCCGAGCCAGCGCTCCCGGAGCTTCTGCCTGGCTGCGTCGAGATTGACCTCCATGACAACCTCGCCAAGTACTTGGCTGGCGGTGCCGAAGGATCTTGAGATGATGTCCCCACCTGATCCAAAGGCGCGGACGGGGTTGAGCGTGGTGTCGCTGAGGTTGAGGCTTGCGCGGTTCAGGGCGTCCCGTACTTCGGGTTGGTCGGGGACGAGATTGCCAGAGCGGATAGTTTGTTGTTGCAGCCGGATCAGAATTCCCTCACCGTAAAGCTCGGAATAGCGGTCCATTTCGCGCTGGAGCTGGGTGGTGTCGTTATCCTCCGCGGCATCGCTGGCCAGCTGCGCGAAGCGGTTGAGGGCAGCGACGCGATTGATTTGCAGTTCCTGGGTGAGTTCCCGGCTGGCCGATGTCAGGATCACGCTGGACACAGTCACCACGATGATCACCACCAACAGGCTCAGGATGCCTAGGACGCGGACTTTCACGGCTGCTCGACGCGATAGCCGACGCCGCGCACGTTGATGATGAAACCGGGCAGCTGAAGCTTGGACCTTAGACCGGTCAGGTGCACATCCAAGGAACGTGAGTGTGCCACGAAGGCGTCGCCCCAGAGTGAGTCCAGGATCTGTTCGCGCGTGACCACGGATCCGGCGTTCCTGGCCAGGAGGCTGAGGAGGTCGAACTCCGTTGCCGTGAGGGGGAGCTGGCGTTCACCGACGGCGGCCAGGCGGCGGTCGAGGTCGACTTCCAGTTCGCCGAGAACGATGCTGTGGGGAGTTTGCTGGCCAGCGCGGTTGATTCGACGGGTCACTGCCTCGATCCTGGCAAGCAGTTCCACGAGCTTCACGGGCTTGACCAGATAGTCGTCGGCGCCCGAACGCAATCCCAGGACCACGCTGCGCTCGTCATCCCTCGCGGTAAGGATCAGGATGGGGACGTGGGTGACCTGCCGGAGTTTCCTGAGGACGTCGAGGCCGTCCACATCGGGAAGGCCCAAGTCCAGGAGGATCACCTCGTGGTTCCTGTGGTCCAGGAGGGCGTCCTCGCCGCGGGACACCCTGGTGGGTTTGTGGCCGGCCGAAGCCACCGCGGCACCCAGGGCTGACGCCATGGCGTCGTCGTCCTCGACTATGAGCACGTGCACTGTGGGTCCTTCTGGCTCGGGTGTTGGCTACTAGAGCTTAACCGTGTGAGGCCCACTCTGCGTCCTTCGGGGTGACCAAAGGGCGCAAAGCGGGCCTCACAGAGGGGCTAGCCGGGGCACCCGGGTGCGGCAGCCGCCGTCGTGCGTTCCCCCCAACGCTCTCTCACGTTTCGGCACCTTCAGGGCAACGCTCTCTCACAAGAGGGGTTCAGGCGTCGACGAGATCCTTCTTGTCGTCTCCGCGGCCTTCCCAGGCGTGGCCCTGCTCAGTGTCCAGGTGTGTGGCCTTCTTGTTCTTCAGCGCGAAGATGTAGACCAGCAGCGAGATGAAGATGGCCGCCGTGACGTAGGTGAAGAACAGGTCCTCCTGGCCGGACTTCTGCAGCGCCGCGCCGATCAGCGGAACCGTGCCGCCGAAGAGCGAGTTGGCGATCGCGTAACCCAACCCAACACCCAGGGCGCGGATCGATGCGGGGAACAGCTCGGCCTTGACCAACGCGTTGATCGATGTGTAGCCGCCCACCATGAGCAGGCCACCCATCATCAGCAGGAACGCCATGAGCGGATCCTTGGTGCCGCCGAGCATGGACAGCAGCGGCCACGTAAAGAGAACGCCCGTGACGCCAAACCAGATCAACAACGGTTTGCGGCCGATCTTGTCTGAGATCAAGCCATACACCGGCTGGAGGAGCATGAAGATGAACAGTGCCCAGAAGTTGATCACCGAGGTGTCCGTCTTGGCGATGCCGGAGGTATCGTTCATGAACTTCAGGATGAAGTTGGTGTACGTGTAGAACGCCACCGTGCCACCGAGCGTGATGCCGATGCAGATGAGCAATGGCTTCCAGTGCTTCGTGAAAAGCAGCTTCATGGTTCCCGGCTGCGCTTCGCCTTCCACCTTGATGTGGGCCGCGCGGATCTGGTCAGCCGAAACGGTTTCTTCCATGGAGCGGCGCAGCCAGAGCACCACCAATGCAGCGACCCCGCCAATCGCGAACGGGATACGCCAGCCCCACTCGGTGAGGGCTTCTTTGGTCATGGTGTTCTGCAGGATCACGAGGACGAGGAGAGCCAACATCTGGCCACCTACCAACGTCACGTACTGGAAGCTCGAGAAGAAGCCGCGGCGCTTGGCCGTCGCCGCCTCAGACATGTACGTCGCGCTGGTTCCGTACTCGCCACCCACGGAGAAGCCCTGGACCACGCGGATGAACACCAACAGGATCAACGCCCACAGGCCAATGACATCCTGCGTTGGGAGGATCGCGATGCCGAACGAACCTGCGGACATCATGGTCACGCTCAACGTCAGCGCGGCCTTGCGGCCCTTGCGGTCGGCGTAGCGGCCGAAGAACCAGCTGCCGATCGGCCGCATGAGGAACGACGTAGAGAAGACGGCCATTGCTTCGAGGCCGGCCTGAAGATCGTCCGAGGAGTTGAAAAAGTGCGACTGGAAGTACGCCGCGAACACGGTGTACACGTAGAGGTCGAACCACTCCACGAGGTTGCCGGCGGAGCCCTTGAGGATATTGCTCACGGCTTTCCGTGTTTGGGCCGCCTCGCTGAGGGGCGCAGCTTGTTGGGTGCTCATCAATGAACCTTCCTGGCGGCTGCGCACGTGGCAGCCGTGTCTTTCATGAGTTCGTTCTGTCCATGAAGCTCGTGCTCATGGCGTCCTTGCGCATGGCTCTTCGTCGACTAAGAAAGGCCCTCTTGGGGGTGAAGAGGACGTATTCCAAACTAGGGGTGATGCACGGCACAGCCAACGCGGGAGGGGATTTCCTAACACTTCCTTAGGTTTCCCCCCGCCGGACGCTCTCTCACCAAATCGCCCTTTCCTGCCGACGCTCTCTCACTCCCGGTGAGCAAGACCGTGGCCTTCGGGCGAGGCCGGGAATAGTGTCAAGGAATGGGCGAAGTTCGGCGGGTGGTTCTCATCCTGAAACAGGAAGTCGGCAGGATACCTCTGCCGCCAGGGCAAGTGGTAGGGCTGGTGCTGGATGGGGTTCTCGGGCGATTCTTCAGCACCCCGGTTCCGCCCGCTCAAAGCCTGCGCAGGATCACCGGGGCAGGCCTGATCCTAGCTGGCACGGGAATGACGGCTTGGGCTGTGGTGGAACGTCGACGCCACACTGTGGGCAGCTTCGCCCTGGGCCACCCCGAGGAACTGGTAACCAGCGGCCCCTATGCGCTCAGTCGTCATCCGATGTACCTGGGCTGGTGGATGATCCATGCGGGAGTAGCTGTCTTCAGGGGTTCATCGTGGGCCCTGGGGACCCTGCCGGCCGGTGGAACATCTTGGCGCTCTATGGGAAGAGAAGATGCTCCAGCAGGAGTTTGGCCAGCCCTATGTCGAATACGCGAGGATTGTGCCGCGTTATGTCGGAATCCCACGGCGCCACGAACCTTGAGGTGGACGGCGAGAGAGGGTTTGGTTGGAAGGGCTGTTTGGTGAGAGAGCGATCGGTTGAAGGTGTCGTTATGTGAGAGAGCGTCACTGGTTGAGGCGGACGAGCCGCCAGACCGACAGTCGGCCGATTCCTGCCGCGTCGTCTTGGCTTCGGCTCACCGTGCACTCCCGATCGCGCTGAGGGCTTCGGCCAGCGCAGGGTACCGAAACGTGAAACCGGCATCCAGCAGTTTCCGTGGCTCCACCCATCGGCTCTTCAGGACCAGCTCGGTCTCGGTGCGGATCAGGACCGCGCCCATCTCCAACAGCCACGCTGGCGTCGGCATCCCGAACGGCACACCCAGGCTTCGACGGACCCGGGACATGAGCTCGCGATTGCTCACGGGGAATGGCGAGGCGGCGTTAATCGGGCCAGCCAGCTCGGGCCGGTCGTGGACGAACAGGACCGAGCGGAACAAGTCCTCCACATGAATCCAGCTGAACTTTTGCGTGCCTGGGCCCATGTGCCCGCCCAGACCGAGCCTCGCCAGGTGACGGAAGGGACCCATCACTCCGCCGCGGTCGCCCAGCACGATGGCGATTCGGAGAGGAATCTTCCGGGTACGAGGCGTTGAAGCCAGGGCAAGCTCCTCCTCCCATGCCCGCGCCACGGAGACCGAGAATCCGCTGCCGAGTTGGCCGGACTCTTCCGACTGTGCACCATCGTCAGCGTGCCGGTAGATGGTGCCCGTACTCGCGTTGATCCATGTCCTGGGTGGTGCAGCGCAACGGGACAGAGCAAGCCCCAACGACCGCGTCGTCTGCACCCTCGATTCAAGGATCTCCCGCCGGTTCCGCTCGTTGTAACGGCAATTCACGGTCCGTCCGGCGAGGTTCACCAGCAGTTCGGCACCGTCAAGCGCCTTGGTGATGCCTCCGTCGTCGTTCCATTGGGCGTCCGCCGAGCCGTGCCGCCCAACCGTGCGAACGTGCCAGCCCTCGGACGCGAACCGCCGCTGGAAGTAGCGCCCGATGAAGCCCGAAGCGCCCGCGATCACCACCGTCCGCGGCGTCACGAGCCGGCCTTGACGCTGCGCACCAAGCCAAGGGCGTCGTCGAAAACCTTGCCTACGCCGGGAAGCTTGGCGAGTGAGAGGCCTCGGGCAACAAGTGGCGCCGCGCCGTCGATGAGTTTGCGCGTGCGGCGTTGACCCTCGGACTTGTCGTAAACCCAGAACAGCGCGATTCCCATGTACGCCAGCCACAACAGCTCGGGAAGGTCGCCGCGGAGCTTCTTCGCAACTGCCGGAGAGGAGCCGTCGACGGCGGTGCGGAAGATCGCGAGGGAAGCGTCGCGGGCGGCGGTGGACGCCTCCCCGAACGGGTTGACGGGCGACGACGGCCGGATCGCCGTCGCGATGAAGTCGGACCCGAACTGGTGGTACGGGGTCATGACATCGATGCCGGTGTGCAGCACAGCCTTCAGGCGGCCCGAGAAGTCGGAAACATTGGTGAGTGCTGTTGCCGCAACGGCTGCGTGCTCGATCTGCACCTGGATGTAAAGCTCCTGGACCAGCTCATCCTTAGAGGCGAAGTAGTAGTAGGCGTTCCCCACTGAGACGCCGGCTTCCTGCGCTATAGCGCGCATGGTTGTTTTCTCGAAGCCAATCTCGCGGAACATCTTCAGTGCGACGTCCGCGACGAGTTGCCTGGTCTGTTCGCTCTTTGCGGCCATGGTCTGTTCCCCGGGTAGTTTTTGAACGTGTTCAAGAGTGAGTGTGACACAGTTTCTGAACGTGTTCAAATTCTCCGGAAGGCGTGGTTTGCTGAGAGAGCGTCCGGATGGAAGGCGTGGTTTGGTGAGAGAGGATCGGCTGGAAGGGGTGGTTTGGTGAGAGAGCGTCGGGGGAGTGGGAGAATGTACTCGGTGCCGGGCAGGATGCCCCCACCAACCACAGTGCTAATACAGCGGGGCGGCCTTAGGAACAACGCCTGCGCGAACCACTACGAACGGATGACCCATGCCCTCGCCCTCAGGCTCCAGCACCTTGAGCAAGCCCGCACCCCGCTTTGCCTCGATCGGTTCCCCCTACTTCGGCATCATGCTCGCGGTCATGGCCGTTGTGCTGATCCTGTCCAACATCGGCGCTTCCAAGGGCGTGGTGCTCGGCCCGATCATCACGGACGGCGGGTTCTTCCTCTTCCCGCTGGCCTACATCCTGGGCGACGTCATGAGCGAGGTCTATGGCTTCAAGGTTGCCCGCAAGGCGATCATCACCTCGTTCGCCCTGTCTGTGTTCGCGTCGCTGTGCTACTGGGTGATCATCATCCTCCCCGGCTTCAACGACGATTACGGAACCGCCAAGCAGGCGGCGATCGAAGGCGCGCTTGGACCCGTGCCGCAGATCGTCCTGGCATCCCTGCTCGCGTTCCTGGCGGGCCAGACCATCAACTCGTGGATCCTGGTGAAGATGAAGGAACGCACCGGCGAAAAGACCCTGTGGGCACGACTCATGGGTTCCTCTGTGGTGGGCGAGTTCGTGGACACCCTGATTTTCTGCAGCATCGCCGCATCCGTGATCGGCATCTCGGACGTTGGCTCGTTCGTCAATTACGTCCTGGTGGGCTTCGTGTACAAGACGGCCGTGGAGTTCCTCTTCGTGCCGATCACCGTGCTGGTGGTGGGCTGGATCAAGAAGCGTGAACCGAGCTACGGAGCCGTCGCAGCCCAAGCCTAGGAGTAGTACCGGCCCAGCGTCTCGGCCTTGAACTCGAAGAAATCCCCGGATTCGATGGCCAGACGGGCATCGTCCACCATCTTCACCACGAAGCGCTCGTTGTGGATGGAGATCAGCGTGGCCGAGAGCATCTCCTTGGCCTTGTACAGGTGGTGGATGTAGGCCCGGGAGTAGTTCTCGCAGGCGTAGCAGTCGCAGCCTTCCTGCAGGGGCCCGAAGTCCTTTTTGTAGCGGGCCCCGGAGAGGTTGAAACGGCCGGACGGTGTGTAGAACGCGGAGTTCCGGGCCACGCGGGTGGGGGAGACGCAGTCGAAGGTGTCGGCACCGTTCTCGATGGCTGTGAAGATGTCGTCCGGCTCGGAGATGCCCAGCAGGTGGCGGGGCTTGTCTTCGGGGAGTTCCTCGTTGCACCAGCGCACAATGGTGCCGAGGTTCTCCTTCTCCAGCGCGCCACCGATTCCGTACCCGTCGAAGGGCATCGCTCCGAGATCGCGGCAAGCCTTGCGCCGGAGGTCCTCGTACTGGGCACCTTGGATGACGCCGAACAACGCTTGATAGGGCTTATCCACACGCGAAGAAGTCAAAGCAAAGTGCTCGTCCAGGCAGCGCAGGGCCCACAGCCGCGTCCGCTCCAGCGATTCTTCCTGGTACGCCCGCGAGTTCTGCAGGGTGGTGAGCTCGTCGAAAGCGAACATGATGTCCGCCCCGATCTGGTGCTGGACCTGCATGGAGATCTCGGGGGAGAAGCGGTGCCTGTCCCCGTTGAGGTGGGACTTGAACCAAACGCCGTCGTCATCGATGTGCGCCAGGCGCTCCTTGCCCGGAGCGACGGCGTCGTCCGGTCCGGAGGTGTCGACGTTCTTCATGTCGATGACCTTCTTGAATCCGGAGCCCAGGCTCATCACCTGGAACCCGCCGGAGTCCGTGAAAGTCGGCCCGGACCAGTTCATGAACGCGCCGAGCCCACCCGCGGCGTCGAGGATTTCCGGCCCCGGCTGCAGGTAGAGGTGGTAGGCGTTGGCCAGCACGGCCTGCGCACCGAGGTCAGCCACTGACTCGGGAAGGACGGCCTTGACGGTGGCTTTGGTTCCGACGGCGATGAACGCGGGCGTCTGGATGGTTCCGTGCGGCGTGGTGATAGTGCCGGTACGGCCCAAAAACTCGCCCCCGTTCGCCTCCACAAGCGAGGACGACGGCGTCGACGTTTCCGTCAGGCGCCGGCCCACCTGGAACCCGAACTCGGATTGCCGTGCGGAAAGCCCGGCAGGAGGGGACGACGGAGCAGACGAAGGCGGAGAAACGGAAGCTGGCACGCTACCAAGTGTGCCAGCTTTACCGCGGGTAACCTGCCCAGTGGGCTTCTAGGAACCCGAATCCTTCCACTTGTCCCATGAAGACCGAATGTCCGCCAGCGTGTGGGCCCCCAAATCGTAGGTCGAGGCGATAACCATGGCACCGCCGTCGGGCCTTTTGTCCGGGATCGCCAGTTGCTCGGCAACGATCAGCAGCCCGTCGCCGTGCTCGGCGTAGCCGTGGACCGTCACGCCTACTTGGTGCCGGCTCTTGAACCAGACCTTCCCGGAAATAGCCTCGCCTGTGGACAGTGTCAGCGAGTACTCGTCGCCAACCGGCGGGAGGTCGCCCAGTCCGAGCTTCTCGATCGCCGAGCCGCCACCGGAAACGGAAACAAAATGCGTCCGACGCTTGCCGTGCGGGTGGCGTTCAAGGGTGAAACGCAGCTGGTTCAGGAAAGTGAGCCAGCCCTGCGTGATGTCCTCGTCCCATTCCGCCCACTCGGAGTCGTGGTCCAGCGCGGCCCTGGTGACCTTGACTTCCGTGCCGCCGGAAACGGGGTGCAGCTCGAACTCATCGCCGCCACGAACGGTCAGGCTGGTGTGATCGGGACCTTCAACAACGCTCGGATCGAAATAGATTTGTTTGATTTCGTCGGTCAATTCGTCGGTTTCCCAGCCATGCCATTGGGCCACCAGCGACGGTTCGCGCAGCATTGTCCAAACTTGCTGCGCGTCAGCATTAATCACAACGCTCAGATTGTTCGTCATGGCCCCGAATCTACCGCCGTTTGGGTGCCCACAACAGGCCTTGAACTTCCGGCAGCAGAGGACTAGGCGCGGACTGCTTCGAGTTCGTTCGCGATCCGTCGGCCCAGCTCATCTTCGGCAATGGTCTTGGAACCACCGTGGGCCCGGAGGAACATCAGGGCCTCAAGCCGCAGGAACCGCCACTCACGCTCGGCGTCGCGGTTGCCGTTGTCCACGGCGCGGAAGATTTCCTTGTCGTACAGGTTGGGTTCGTTGAGCGCACGCTGGCGCACCCGGGCGTTGATCAGGGCCTTGAAGGGGTCATCTTCCTGCGACTCGGGCGCGCGGAGCAGTTTCTCGTAGACGGCGGCGCGTTCCGCCTGCCCGGCTTCGCGGCAGATGAAACTGGACAGTGCCAGCGCCCGCTCGATCGAGGCCCAGCGGTCCAGGTTGCCGTCGAAGGGGAGCACGTTCAACAGGTCGGCGACCTCGAGGGAATGGTCCGGGTCGCGCAGCACGATGCATAGGTCGAAGGCGAGGTCGCTCAAGTCCCGGAGGCAGCTGCCGGACTTGGTGTTGATGCCCTTTGCGAGGCGCTCTGCCAAGACCTGCACGCCGTTCTTGCCTTTGTGGTCTGCAGCCGCCTTGCGCACTACCGCTTCGGGCGTCCCCTTGGGTTCGGGAATCAGTGCAAGTTCTTCGGCGCTGGGACCGGTGGCAGCGGGTGGCGCCTCCGGACGGGGAGGCACGACGACGGCGGGTTGCGCGGGAGCATCGGCGTCGGCTTCCGCGGTGGTGCTGGCTGAACCGCGCGGAACTCCGTCCCCCACAGGAACACTGGACCCTACAGCGATCCTCACCGAACCGGCGTCGTGCGTTGCCACCAGCAGCAGCGCCGGAACGCCGTAATCGTCGTTCTGGACCTCAACGGAGGCGATTTCCTCGGCCGGCCCGTCGCCGGGAAGGTACACGAAGTCCCCGGGCTGCAGGTCCCCAGCCTGCTTTTCGCGGTATTGCTGTGAGGCTGGGCTGTGAGTCATCGGAAGTCCTTTGGTTCTCTTGCGGTCCGCCGTCCAGTCTACAAAAGCGGACCGCCCCAAGCCCGCGGACCCGCTCTAGACGACGATGCCGGAATAGGCCAGCGCCTGGCGGACGAGGTTCCCGCGGCCGCCTTCGAATTCCTGTTGGACGCCTTCGCTGAGCACTTCCTGCGGTGTCATCCAGGTGAGTTCCAGCGCGTCCTGGCGGGGTTCGCACTCACCGGTGACCGGGATGATGAACACGAGCGATACCGCGTGTTGGCGGTCATCGGTGAACCCGGTCTGGGACGGCGCCGGGAAGTATTCGGCCACCGTGAACGGGACCGGGCTGATGGGCAGCTGCGGGAAAGCCAGGGGGCCGAGGTCCTTTTCCATGTGCCGAAGCAGGGCCGCACGGATGGTTTCGCGGTAGAGGACACGGCCGGAGACGAGGTAGCGGACCATGTTGCCGTCGGCGTCGCCCTGCAGGAGGGTGCCGACTTCGTTGACGTACCCGAGCGGATCCAGGCGGACGGGAACAGCCTCCACGTAGACCATGGGGAGGCGGCCGCGGGCTTCGAAGAGGTCTTCGTCCGAAAGCCAGCCGGGATATGGGTCGGGTGTACGTACGCTCATGGTTAAGTTCTACCGCATCCCCGGCCGAAGTCCGTTGGTGCCACAGCGGGGTTACGGGTGCCGGAGTTACACGGCCAGGATCGCGTTGAGCGGTTCGCCGGCCGCGATCCGGGCGAGGATGGCGGGTTCGGCGGCGTCCGAGGCGGAGGCCTGCCCAATGACATCCCGGGCGGCCTGCGGCGCGAGAACGATCAAGCCGTTGGCGTCTCCGAGCACCAGATCGCCGGGGTTCACTTCAACACCGCCGCAACGGACGGGCACGTTCACGGCGGAGCCCGTGCCGTGCTTGCGCTTCGTGGTCAGGCAAGTGGTACCGCGCGCGAAGACAGGCAGCCCGGCCTGCCGCAGCTCCAGCAGGTCCGTCGCCATGCCGTCAACCACGACGGCGGCAGCGCCTTGGGCGATCGCCGCGGCTGCCGTCACGGCCCCCACCGGGGCGTGGCGGTGGTCTCCGAGCATGTCCACCACCAGCACATCGCCGGGTTGGATGGCCAGCAGGGCGCGGTTCATGGCGATGGCGTCATGGTCGGCGATCCGCACCGTGACGGCGGGGCCGGCGATCTTGACGCTGGGCAGCAGGGATTGGATGGCTGGATCCACGAAGCCGTCTTCCAGGAAGTGGCCGATGGTGGGGTAGCTGACGTTTGCCAGGTCCTCGAGGAGTGTGGTGATCATGAGACCGCCTCTTGCGAGGCCAGTACCGCAACGCATTCGATCTCCAGGGAAACGCCCCACAAGCTGACGCACACGGTGGTCCGGGCCGGTTTGGCCGTGCCGAAGTACTCGACGTACACGCGGTTGTATTCCTCGAGTTGCTCTTCGCTGGTGAGGTAGGTGTTCACCTTGACCACGTGCTGCAGGCTGGATCCCGCTGCTTCCAGGACACCGGACAGGTTTTCGAGGGTTTGGCGGACCTGTCCCTCGAAAGTGTCGGGTTGATCGCCCAGTCCCGTAATGGCGGGGATCTGGCCGGACGTGAACACGAAACCGTTGGCAATGACCGCCGGGGAAAAAGGCCCGACGGCGGGCGCCTGGCCGGGGATTCCGGCCAGGCGCCCGATGGTGGTTGCGGTCATTTCGCTGCCGCTGCTTCCGGCTGACCGGCCACGTCCGCGGGTGCTTCATCGACGGCGTCGATGTTGCCGTGCCGCGTTTCGGTCAGGACGAAGAGCGCTGCCAGGGACAGGATGGCTGCCGCCATGATGTACCAGGCGATCGAGGAACTCTGGTGGGTCAGGCCCAGCAGCCACGTGGTGATGAACGGCGTGGCCGCGCTGCCCAGGAGGCCGGAGAGCATGTAGGCCACGGACAGGCCGGAGTACCGGACCTTGGAACCGAAGAGTTCGGCGAGGAACGTGGCGATGGGACCATAGTTGGCCGCGAAGGCCGTCATCATGGCGAGGTAGGCGACGAACAGGAGCGCCACGGACTTGGTGTCCATGAGCCAGAACATCGGGAAAGCGAGGACGGCTTCAGCGGCAACACCGGCGTAGATGATGGGCTTGCGGCCGTACTTGTCGGAGAGCTTGCCGAAGAACGGGATCAGGACGAAGCAGAGCGCGCAGGCGGCCAGGACAACCCAGAGCATGAGGCTTTCCGAGTGGCCCAGTTCCTTCTTGCCGTAGGAGACGCCGGACGCCACCAGCAGGGTGAAGGTGCTGCCTGTGGAAAGGGTAGCGACGCCGCCCAGGACAACCTGCTTCCAGTACTTGGCCATGAGCGAGGCGAACGGCATTTTTGCCTTGGCGCCGGCGGTTTTGACGGCCTGGAAGGACGGGGTTTCCTCGATGTTCAAGCGGATGTAGATGCCCACAGCCACCAGCAGCACGGAAGCCAGGAACGGGATGCGCCAGCCCCAGGAGTGCAGTGCGTCGGTGCTCATGCTGGAGGCCACGATGAGGAACGCAACGTTGGCGATCAGGGTACCTGCGGGGACGCCCACCTGGACCAGGGATCCGAAGAAGCCGCGCCGCGCCGGGGGAGCGTGCTCAACGGTCATGAGGACGGCACCGCCCCATTCGCCGCCGAGGGCCAGGCCCTGGATGACGCGCAGCAGGAGGAGCAGTAACGGAGCCATGATGCCGATGCTCTGGTAGTCCGGGAGCAGGCCGATCGCGAAGGTTGCCGCGCCCATGGTCAGTAGCGACACCAGCAGCATGGATTTGCGGCCCAGCCGGTCACCGAAGTGGCCGAAGATGATGGCGCCGACCATGCGGGCTATGTAGGCAGAGGCGAAGGTGCCGAATGCGAGCATGGTGCCGACGATGGGGTCGAAGCTGGGGAAGAAGATCTTGTTGAAGACGAGTGCGGAAGCGGTACCAAAGACGAAAAGGTCGTACCACTCGACGGTGGTGCCAATAACGCTGGCGAGGGCAATTTTGCGCATCTTCGTGAGGTCGAGCCTGGCTGTGGATGCGGAGTCGGTATCTACCGTTTGGGCCATCAGAATCTCCGGATGGGGTGCGGGGACGAATGTCCGGTGCAAGGTAGCTACAACTATTCTGTGTTGCCGATCACAGCTTCAATGGCAAAAATCCCAGCAAAACCGGGACGGAAATGTGAAAACACACACCGGCTACGCCCAGGCCACAACCAACCTGGCGGTCTTTGCCGGGACTGCGAGGTCTATGCCCGTGAGTTCCTGGAAGCGGTTGAGCCGGTTGAGGATGGTGTTGCGATGGCAAAACAACTGTTCGGACGTCAGGGTCACGTTGCCCGTGTTGAGGTAGTGCCGCACGGTTTCCAGCAGGCGCTCGCGCTCGCCGCCTTTGCATTCGGCCAAGGCTTCCTCAAGCTCCGCGGCGAGGTCCAACCCGGCGTCCTGGAGGTTCTGCTGGGCCAGCCGGGCCCACGCCGAATCCGCGGAGAGCGGCCCAACATCGCGGGGGCGGAGCAGGGCGGCCAGGCTCTCCGCCGTTCGCGCGGCTGCAGGGAGGGCGCGGAGGCCCAGGACTTCGGGCACGTAGCCGCAGGGGACATCGACGACGCCGGGAGGCAGCTGCTGGTGGTCGGCTTCAGGACCCCGCGTGCGCACGGCCGGTAACGCCCAGAACACGTACGTGTTGCCTCCCGATTCGTGGACGAAGGGCTTTGGTCGGCCCGGAGTGGCCGTGCCGAAGTGGGATACCGCGGCCCGAAGGCGGGCGCCGGGTTCTCCGCTGGCTGCCACCAGGGCGAAGCGCCCGTCGGGGTTGATTCCCAGTGCCGAAGCCACTTGGGCCGAGGTTTCCAGCGAGGGGGTGCTTTGGTTGAAAAGGCGCGCGATGAATTCGCGCTGGATGCTCGATTCCTCCTGGGCCATCCGCACCCGTTCGGTGAGGTAGCTCGTGTGCGTCCTGGTGGCGAACTCGTCCACCACCCGCCATACCTGGTCCACCCGCGAAGCGAGCAGCATGGCGTCTTCAGGCCGGGCGATCTCCAGCAACTCTGCCCAGAGGATGCTGAAGTCGAGCCGCACTGCGGAGGTCAGGGATTCGGGCGGAATGCCGGCGCGGGCACGCTTGGAGCCCAGGTCCGAGGCGAAGTCCAGCAGCCCGTCCTGGGTGTTGGACGGCCCGTTCTTGAGCCCTCGGATGAGCCGCCGGAACGTTTCGCGGGCGGTCTCCTGGATCTCCTGGACGGTGACTTGGCTTTCCCCGTATTCGGGGATTTCCCGGACCCTGGTGGTGAAGGCGCGAGCCAGTTCATCGAGCCGTCCGTCGAGTTGATCCACTAGTTCAGTCCAGCGGGTGGTGTGGGCGAAGGTATCCACATTGTGCATTCACACATCCTAGCGGCCCGTTTGCGTGATGTATCGCTAGTTATTTTGGGAAAAACTACTGGCACTATGGAATGAGTCACTGTGGAGTGAACCCCCTCACAGCATCCACACCACCGCCCGGGCTCCCAACGCCCGGACCCGTTTTCGCACTTTTGGAGCAACAATGGCAAGCACCGTCAGCGGAGCCACGGGCATCAGCCCAGCGGCAGATCGCGTCATCGACGAGAGCGTCACCAAGAAGGTGGCCCTGGCCGCCCTGGTTGGCACGGCGCTGGAATGGTACGACTTCTTCCTCTTCACCACGGCTGCTGCCCTGGTGTTCAACGCCCAGTTCTTCGTCTCGCAGGATCCGTTCGTTGCAGCCATGGGTTCCTTTGCCACCCTTGCTGTCGGCTTCGTGGCCCGCCCCATCGGTGGCTTTATCTTTGGAGCCCTGGGCGACAAGGTTGGCCGCAAGAAGATCCTGATGGTCACCATCGTGGGCATCGGCATTGTCACCGGCTTGATAGGCCTCCTGCCCAACTACATGACCATCGGCATCGCGGCCCCGATCCTGCTGGTCGCCCTGCGCATCGTCCAAGGCCTCGCCGTCGGCGGTGAGTGGAGCGGCGCGGTGATCATCGCCGTCGAAAATGCTCCCGTGGCCAAGCGTGCGCGTTACGCCGCCCTGCCGCAGATCGGTTCGCCGATCGGCACCATCCTGTCCTCAGGCGGCTTCTTCGGCATGCTGTTCCTGGTGGGACAGACCAACTTTGACGCCTGGGGCTGGCGCATCCCGTTCATAGCCGCGATTCCGTTGCTGGCCATCTCTCTGTGGATCCGCAGCCGCCTGAGCGAGTCGCCCGAGTTCGAGGCCCTCATGGAATCCGGCGAAACCGAGCACGCCCCCATCCGCGGCGTCCTGAAAAACAGCTGGCGCCAGATCCTGGTGGGCATGTGCTCGGCCCTCCTCGGCATCGGTGGGTTCTACCTGATCACCAGCTTCGTGGTCTTCTACGGCACCAAGGTCCTCAAGCTCCCCTCTGAACTCCTGCTGCTGGGCACCCTGCTTGCCGCTGCCCTGGAAATCGGTGCCCTCATCTGGGCAGGCCGCCTGGGCGAGAAGTTCGGCGCCAGCAAGGTCATCCTGTGGGGCGGCGTGGCCTCCGCCATTATCGCGGTCCCGGTCTTCCTGGCTATCGACTCCCGCAACCCCATCCTGGTGGTCCTCGGCATGATGATCGGCGTCGCCGTCCTGTCCATTCCGTACGCAGTCTCCGGCACCGCGCTGACCGCCCTGTTCGCCACGAAAGTCCGCTACACCGGCGTCGCGATCACCTCCAACACCGCCGGCGTCATCTCCGGCTTTGTTCCGCTGATCGCCACGGCCTTGGTGGCCGCCAACAACTCCTTCTGGCCGGGCGCCATCATCCTGCTGGTCGTGTCCGCCCTGACGGCCCTCTCCGGCCTGTTCCTCCCCAGCCTTTCCATCGAAGAAGAAGGAATGAAGCATTGAGCACAACCACCGCGGGCCACCTGATTGTCGGTCAGCTGGAACGGGCAGGCATCAAGCGCGTCTACACCGTCCCCGGCGAGAGCTTCCTCGATGTCCTTGACGGACTGCACGGCTCGCCCATCACCAATGTGGTGGCCCGCCAGGAAGGCGGCGCCGGCTTCATGGCCCTCGCCGACGGCCGCCTGGCCGAGCTGCCCGGTGTGGCCATGGTGACCCGTGGACCGGGTGCCGCCAACGCGTTCATTGCCATCCACACCGCCTACCAGGATGCCACCCCGCTGATCCTGTTCGTTGGGCTCATTCCCGTGGCCGACCGTGGCCGTGAGTCCTTCCAGGAATTCGACATCAACGCCTGGTTCGGCAGCACGGCCAAGAAAGTGGTCACGCTCGACGACGCCGCTTCCGCCGCCCGCGTGGTGGACGACGCCATCTTCACGGCCCTCAGCGGACGCCCCGGCCCCGTCGTCATCGGCCTCCCCGAGGACGTGCTGGTCCACGCCGTCGAGGACGCCACCGTGGAACCCCGCAAGGTGGCCCGGCCCGAACCGGCCGCAGCGGACCTTTCCGGTCTCACCCAAAAGCTGGAGAAGGCGCGCAAGCCGCTCATCGTGGTCGGCGGCGAAGGCTGGACGCAGGAATCCGGCGAGCAGCTGGCCGCCTGGGCGAGCCGCCATGGCATTCCGGTGGTGGCCGACTTCCGCGCTTACGACGCCGTTCCGCACCGCAGCGACGCCTACGCCGGCTTCCTGGGCTACGGCCGGAGCGACTCCAACGCCCAGCGCTTGGACGACGCCGACCTGCTGGTTTTCGTGGGCTGCGTCCGCGGCGATGTCCTGTCCGATGGCTACAAGCGCGGGCTCGACGCCGAGACGGTGGTGGTCAACGCAGATGCCAACCTCCTGGGCCACTTCGGCCGCGTGGACCAGCACATCGTTGCCGACGTCACGGCGTTCGCGGGTGCGCTGGCTTCCAGCAGCGCACTCGCCTCCACTGATGCAGCAGGCGAGCGCGAGGAAGGCTGGTTCGCCAGCGCCCGCGCCGAGCAGCTCACGTTCTCCACGCCGCAGCCCGACGGTGGCATCGGCGTCGACCTGGGCGTCGCCATGGAGGTCCTCAAGAAGGAGATGGATCCGGACGCAGTGCTCACCTTCGGTGCCGGGAACCACGCTTTGTGGCCCGCACGGTACCTGGATCACAACTCCGCCAACTCCCTGGCTGCGCCCCGCAACGGTGCCATGGGCATGGGAATCCCCGCGGCCGTGGCGGCGTCGCTGGCATACCCCGGCCGCCAGGTCATCTCCGTTGCCGGTGACGGCTGCTTCATGATGAATGGCCAGGAGATCGCCACGGCCATGGGCTACGGCGCACAGTTCATCGTGCTCGTGGTGGACAACGGCATTTTCGCCACCATCCGCGAGCACCAGGAAGCGCACTACCCGGACCGCCCGTCCGGCACGCATATGACCAACCCGGACTTCGCCGCGCTGGCCCGCTCCTACGGCGGCTTCGGCGAGCGGGTGGAGCGTACCGAGGACTTCGCTGCCGCGTTCCGCCGCGCCGTCGACTCCGGCCTCCCGGCCCTGCTGCACTTGCCGCAGGACCCCACGACGCGCTCGCCCAAAACGTCCAACTAGAGTCAGGACCCACACGTGATCCAGCTTCAGAACATCATCAACGGCGAGTCCGCACCCGCAGCGGACACGCTGCCATTCTTCAACCCCGCTACGGGCCAGCAGATCGGCTCCGCCCCGGACAGCGACGCCGCCACGGTCGACGCTGCTTTCCAGGCTGCTGCCGCAGCGTTCAAGAGCTACAAGCGCACGACGCCGGGAACGCGCCAGTCGCTGCTGTTGCAGCTTGCGGACCTTATCGAGGCGAACGTTGACCGCCTGCTCGAAGCCGAGGTGGCCTGCACCGGCAAGCCCGCAGCCCTCACCAAGGAACTCGAAATCCTGCGCGGCGCCGACCAGCTTCGCTTCTTCGCCGGAGCGTGCCGGGTTGTGTCCGGGACGGCGCAGACGGAGTATGTGGAGGGTTTCTCGTCCACCATCCGTCGTGAGCCGATTGGTGTGGTGGCTCAGATTACGCCGTGGAACTACCCGTTCATGATGGCCATCTGGAAGATCGGCCCCGCGTTGGCTGCTGGAAACACGCTGGTCCTCAAGCCGGCCGACACCACCCCGTGGTCCACCGTGGTCCTGGGCGAGCTGGCACAGCAGGTCTACCCGGCGGGCGTCGTGAACATCGTGTGTGGCGGACGGGAAGCCGGTGCCGCCATGGTGGAGCACGACATTCCTGAAATGGTCTCCATCACCGGTTCCACCCGAGCCGGTGCCCAGGTCATGTCCGCGGCGTCGAAGACCCTGAAGGACGTCCACTTGGAGCTCGGCGGCAAGGCGCCCGCTGTGGTGTTTGCCGACGTCGATATCCAGCGGACCGCCGGTGAAATCGCGCTGGCCGCGTTCTTCAATGCCGGGCAGGACTGCACGGCGGTTACCCGCGTCCTGGTCCACCAGGACATCCACACCGAGTTCGCCGCAGCACTGGCAGATGCTGCCGGGGCGCTGAAGGTCGGAACGGACCTCGGCCCGCTCAACAGCTCAGCCCAGTTGGAGCGTGTGGAGGGCTTCATGTCCCGGCTCCCCGCAAACGCGCAGGTCCTGGCGGGCGGCAAGCGCACCGGAACCGGCTACTTCTTTGAACCCACAGTGATCGACGGCGTTTTCCAGACCGACGAGGTGGTGTGCGACGAGATTTTCGGTCCCGTGCTGACCGTCCAGCCGTTCGCCACTGAAGAGGAAGCCCTGGAGCTCGCCAACGGCACCAAGTACGCCTTGGCGTCCAGCGTGTGGTCCGAGAACCACGGGGTGGTGACGCGCGTTTCCACGGAACTCGACTTCGGTGCCGTCTGGATCAACTGCCACCAGGTCATCCCTGCCGAAGCGCCACACGGCGGTTTCAAGCACTCGGGCACGGGCAAGGACCTCTCCGTTTACGGCCTGGAGGATTACACCCGCATCAAGTCCGTCACCACGTCCCACCGCTAGAAACTGCCATGAAACTCGATCTTCTCCTGCGCAACGCAGACATCATCACCATGGATGCGGACCGGCCAGTGGCAAGCTCATTGGGCATTTGGCAGGGCCGCATTGTTGGCTTGGACGAGGAGCTTTCCGGGCTGGAGGCCGTTGACGTCCTGGACCTCGGCGGCGCGACGGTCACGCCCGGATTCATCGATGCCCACTGCCACACCACGTGGTTCGGGCTGGGCCTGGCGGAGCTGGACGTGTCCTCTGCCCGTGGATTGGAAGAGCTGTATGGACTGCTGTCAGATGCCATGGCTCATGGCGAGGGTTGGCTTTTCGCCACAGGCTTCAGCCAGACCCAGCACGCGGGTTCCTTCCCGGACATCGCCGAGCTGGACCGCATCACCGGCGAGCGGCCGCTCTTCATGCGCCACAACTCCGGTCACATGGCCGTGGTCAACACAGCCGCGCTGCGGCTGGCAGGTGCCGAGTCGCCGTGGTTCCCCGATCCCGACGGCGGAGCGATCGTCCGCGACGCGGCGGGACGTCCCACGGGACTCGTCCAGGAGACGGCCCAGGAACTGATCCAGCAGCTGATCCTGCCGTACTCGCTGGAGGACATCGAGGCCGCCTTGGAGCGGGCAACGCTGTACTACGCGTCCGAGGGGATCACGAGTTTCACCGAGGCCGGGGTGGGCGGCGGCTGGATCGGGCACAGCCCGGCCGAGCTCGCAGCGTATCAGCGGGCTGCGGCCGAGGGGCGGCTCCACGCCAGGGCGCAGGTCATGCCGGTGCTGGATGTGCTGCACGGTCTGGATGGGCACAGCGCCGACAGCGCCGGGGTGGCTCCTGCCGGATTGGATCTTGGGATCTCCACTGGATTCGGGAACGAGTACTTGTCCCTCGGCCCGGCCAAGGTCTTCCTGGATGGCTCCCTCCTTGGCGAGACCGCGGCTGTGAGCCACGAGTTCTGCAGCCACGGCCACAAGGACAACCGCGGCAACGTTGGCTACTTCCAGGCTGATCCTGCGCAATTGCGGGAACGCATCGAGGCAGCCTATGCCGCTGGCTGGTCCATCGCGGCGCACGCTATCGGGGACCGGGCCATCGACTTGGCGCTGGACATCATCGCCGACTGCCAAGCCACCTACGGTCCGCGACGCGTGCCCAACAGGATCGAGCACGCGTCCATGACCCGGCCCGAGCAGCTCTCCCGGCTTGCGGAAGCCGGAATTGCCGTCACTCCGCAGGCGAGCTTCTTCCGCGACGGCGGGGACGGCATGACCGATTCCCTTGGTCCCGAGCGCCTGCCGTGGGCCTACCGCGCAGCCAGCTTCCTGAATGCCGGCGTGGTGCTCGCTGGAAGCTCGGACAGGCCTGTCGCCGATGGGAACGTCCTCCGCGGAATGCAGGCCTTCGTGGACCGGCGAACGTCGTCCGGGGCAGTCTTTGGCAGTCCTGCAGAGCGGTTGACCCCGTTCCAGGCACTCGCCGCGTACACCAGCGGAGCTGCCTCAGCCACGGGCACGCTGGCGGACAAGGGTTCACTCACGCAGGGCAAGCTCGCGGACTTCACCGTCCTCTCCGCCTCTCCCTTGGACGCGCCGGACATCAGCCGACTGCGTGTCCTGGCCACCGCCGTCGGAGGTCACTTCACGTACCAATCAACCGACTTCCACGCTGCGCCGGCGGCCCTCGTTCCTTCCGGCCAATCCCACCAGAGCAATTAGGGGAGACCATGACAACCACCACAAGCTTCACCGCCCAGGACACCGCCTTCGTCCAGGACTTCCGCACCATGAGCGCCTTCGGGGCCACCGATAACGGCGGCGTGGACCGCCAGGCCGCAACGATTCCCGACGGCGAACAGCGCCGCTGGCTCACCGGCCTCCTTGAGGAACACGGCTTCACGGTCAAGTTCGACCGCGCCGGCAACCAGTGGGGCCTCTACGAAGCCGTGCCCGGTGCGCCGTTCGTGGTGGTCGGCTCGCACATGGATTCACAGCCGACGGCGGGACGTTACGACGGTGCCTATGGCGTCCTCGCTGCCGCCCACGCCGCGTTCCGCCTGGTGGGCCGCTGGGAAGCCGGCGCCGAGGCACCCAAGTTCAACCTCGCCGTCGTCAATTGGTTCAACGAGGAAGGCAGCCGCTTCAAGCCGTCCATGATGGGCTCGTCCGTGTACACGGGAAAGCTGGACCTGGACGATGCGCTCAACACCGAGGACGCCGCGGGTGTTTCCGTGCGGGACGCGCTGGACGCGATCGGCTGCCGCGGTGACTTTGTGGGGCCCGAAGCTGCCTTCTGCGCCGAGATCCACATTGAGCAGGGCCGCAGCATGGAGCGAGAAGGCGTCACCATCGGTTTGGTGAGCTCCAACTGGGCCGCCAACAAGTACGAATTCGTGGTCCACGGCGAGCAGGCCCACACGGGTTCCACCGTGATCGCGGACCGGAAGGACGCCCTCCTCGGGGCATCCATGTTGGTGGTAGCAGCCCGCGAGCTCGCTGACAGGTTCCCGAGCGTCCTGCACACCTCCGTGGGGCAGCTCAATGTGTACCCGAACTCGCCTGTGGTGGTGCCGTCCCGCGTGAACCTGCTCCTTGACCTGCGCAGCGCCGATGAGGCCGTCCTGGCCGAGGCGGATGCCCTGCTGCACTCACGTATCACGGAGATCGAGCGACTGGCCAACGTCTCGGTGGAGCAGCACCACTCCCACTCCTGGGCCGTCACTCCGTACCAGCCCGAGGGTGTGGAACTCGCGGCCAAGGTTGCCGCCGACCTTGGCCTGAGCAACAAGGAAGTCATGACCCTCGCTGGCCACGACTCCACGAACATGAAGGACCTCGTCCCCACCGTGATGCTCTTTGTGCCCAGCGTTGACGGGATCTCCCACAACGAGCACGAATACACCACCGATGAGGACATCGTTGCCGGGCTGACCATGCTCACCGAGGTAGTCAGCCAGTTGTGCGCAGGGGCGCTGGAGAACTAAACAGCTACCACCAGGATCGACGCCGGCGCCGACCCTGCGGCGGCGTCCGGGTTGGCGACGTAAAGGATATCCTCTTCGATCCTTGCATCGACTCCCGCTTGGTGGAGCCTGACCAGCAGCGGTTCCAGGCCGCCGTCGTACTCGAAAGCGAGGTCGCCGGACTCTGCTTCCGCACCATGCACCACGCGCAGGATGCCGCCGTTCTTCGTGGTGAACGTGGCCGATTCGTCGTCCGAGGTCCGGGGCCGCGCACCGATGTTGCGGAGCTCCTGGGCCGAACCGCCGACGTCGGGACTCACCCACGTGGCCACCACGGAAAGTGCGGGGTCGGCTTCGTCCGACGTTGCCCACGTGCCATCCGCGGCACGTTGGGCGGGGTCGGCCAGGAAGGTGAAGCCATCGCGTGCCGTGACCTGGACGGTTTCGCCGTGGGCCGCTTCGGTCACCTGTGCGATGGTTCCGTCCTCCCGCGTGCGCCGCGCGAATTCGTCGAGCACTCCCACCTCCACTCCAAACACCGTGGCGCCGTCCTGCGGCTGGGTGGATTCGTGGGCCACCCGGTGCAGCGCGAGGCGACCGGATCCGGCGTCGAACTCAAACCAGTCCTTGTCCGCCCTGGTGACCACCAGTCCCAGCGCCTCAAGCAGCTCGGCCCATGGCTCCGGCCGCGAAGTGAAATGGATGGGACGGGCTCGCAGCATGGCTCCTCCTGGGCGGTTTCACGGCATTTCGCGGCTTCCGCGTCCAAGCCTATGCCGAACGGGCCGATTCACAGCAGAATAAGGGCCATGCCCATCGAACTTGCAGAACTGATCGTCAAAGACGCGGACCAATGGCGCGAATGGTTGTCCGAGCACGCTGCGGAGAGCCGGGGCGTGTGGCTGGTCCTCCACAAGAAGGGCGGCAACGTCACCGAGCTCGATTACGACGCCGCGTTGGACGAGGCGCTCTGCTTCGGCTGGATTGACGGGCAAGTGAAAAAGCGCGACGCCGAGAGCTACTTCCAGCGCATGACTCCGCGCGGTGCCAAAAGTATCTGGTCGGCCCGGAACGTGGGGCACATCGCACGTCTGGATGAGGCCGGAAGGATGACCGCGGCCGGCTGGGCCGCCGTCGACGCAGCCAAGGCCGATGGACGCTGGGAGGCGGCCTATGCCGGGCCCGCAACGATCGAAGTTCCTGCCGATCTGGCCGCCGCCATTGCCGCCGTCCCGGAGGCCCAAGCGATGTTCGACGTCCTCACGTCGCAGAACCGCTTCGCCCTGATCCACCGCACCAATACGGTGAAGCGGGCGGAGACCCGTGCCCGGAAAATCGAAGGCTTCGTGGAGATGCTGGCCCGCCACGAGGCCCCCTACCCACAGCGCAAAAAGCCCGCCTCCGCCCCCAAGTAGGTCGCATTAGTGCGCGTTTTGAACGCCCAAAACGCGCACAAATGCGACCCAGTTGGGCCTAGTCGCCCAAGGGGAACGCCACGCCTTCACCGACCACGCGCAAGGAGAGCTCGGTCCCAGGCTTGGTGATCGAGGCGTTCCAGTGGCGGATGGTGATGACCTCCCCGCCGCCCGGGTAGCGGTGGCCGTTCCCGGTGGCGCTGCCGTCGGGTGCACCGTACTCGCCCAGTTTGATGCGGACAGTGGTTTCCGGGCCGAAGTAGTCCGTATCCACCACTACTCCGCGGATGGGTCCATCCGGGGCGATCCTGATCTGCTCGGGCCGGAGCATGAGCTGGACCTTGCCTTGGGCCGGCGGGCGCCGGACGGGGATGCCGCCCAGGGAACACGTGGCCAAGGACCCCTCCATCCATGCATCGAGGAACACCGCATCGCCCAGGAACTCAGCCGTGGCCCGGTCCGCCGGGCGGGTGTAGACCACAAACGGGTTGCCGATCTGGGCGAGCTTCCCGCCGCGCATGATCGCCACCTGGTCGGCGAAGGAGAGCGCCTCGGCTTGGTCGTGGGTCACCAGGATGGTGGTGACGCCGGCATCGTTGAGTACCTTGGCCACGGTCCGCCGGGTGGCAACGCGCAAGCCCGCGTCGAGGGCGGAGAACGGCTCGTCGAGGAGCATGAGTTCCGGCTCGCGTGCCAACGCCCGCGCCAAGGCAACACGCTGCTGCTGGCCGCCGGAGAGCTGGTGCGGACGCCGTTTGGCCATGGCCGGGTCCAGGGAAACCATTTCGAGGAGCTCGCCGACCCGCGTTTTCACGGCGCGGCGACCGCCGTCGAGCTTTGCCGAATCGAGCCCGAACGCGACGTTCTGCCCCACCGTCAGGTGCGGGAACAAGGCTCCGTCCTGCGCCACGTAGCCAACCTGCCGCTTGTGCGCCGGAACCCAGGTGTTGCCGTCGGCCACGGGGGCGCTGTCCAGGCTGATGGAGCCGGTGTCCGGGTGTTCAAAGCCGGCAATCAAGCGCAGGAGCGTGGTTTTTCCGGAGCCGGAAGGACCCACGATCGCGGTGGTGCCGCCCTTCGCGACCGAGAGATTCACGCCCTTCAGCACGGACTGGGAACCGAAGTTCTTGGTGACCTCGGCGATGTCCAGATGCGGATTGGTGCTGGGCGCAATGGAAGGCGCAACCCGCGGGGCAGGGAGTCTTGAGGGGGATTGTTCGGTCACTGTCCGGCAACTTTCTTGGACTGTTGGAAAAGCAGGTAGGTCATGGGTGCCGAGAGCAGGATCATCAGCAGGGCGTAGGGGGCTGCCCCGGTGTAGTCGATCTCGCTGCTCTTGCTCCAGAACTCGGTGGCCAGGGTCTTGGTGCCGTTGGGTGAAAGCAGCAGGGTGGCGGTGAGTTCATTGACGATGGCGAGGAAGACCAATGCGGCTCCACCCGCAGCCGCGGGCGCGGACAGCCGCAGGGTGACCCGGAAGAAGGAGGCCAGCGGTGCCTTGCCCAAAGACTGGGCGGCCTCGTCGAGTTCCTTCGGAGCCTGGGCCAGACCGGAACGGATGTTGACCAGCGCCCGGGGCAGGAAGAGGAGCACATATGCGGCCACCAGCACTCCGGCGGTCTGGTAGATGCCCGGAACCACGCGGATGCTGACGGTGACGAAGGCCAGGCCCACCACGATTCCCGGAAGGGAACTGGTGACGTAGTTGGACAGCTCCAGCAGTTTGCTGAACCAACTGGGGCGCCGTACGGCCAAGTAGGCCATGGGGAACGCCACGATGGTGGTGACCAAGGCGCCGACCGCGCCGTACAGGAGGGTCTGAAGCAGGGCTGGCATGAACTCGTCCGCGGCCCAGATCTCCGAACCGCCCGCCACGACCCAGCGCAGCACGAACCATACCGGAACCCCGAAGGCCAGTACGGTGAGGGCAAGGAGTGCCAGTTGGGCAGGCGCCTGGTACAGCCCCAGCGGCAGGCGGGTGGCTTTTGCCTGCGCACCCGAACCGATCCGGGCGTAGCGTGCCGTGCCGCGGCTCCGGACCTCCAACACCAACAGGATCAGGCAGAGGAACACCAGGACACTGGCCAGCATGTTTCCGGCCGTGCCGTTGAACGTGGACTGGAACTGGACCATGATCGCGGTGGTAAACGTATCGAAGCGGATCATTGCGAAGGCACCGTATTCCGCCAGGAGGTGCAGGGCGACGAGCAACGCACCACCGGACATCGCGATGCGCAGTTGCGGCAGGACCACGCGGAAGAACACAGCCCACGGCCCCAGGCCCAGCGACGCCGCGGACTGCTCGATCGCAGGATCAAGCCGGCCCAGCGTGGCCGCCGCAGGGATGTAGACCAACGGGAAATAGGAAAGCGTGGCGATCAGGACGCCGGACCAGACGCCTTCCAGCGACGGCACGGCGGAGACCCACGAGTAGCTGTTGACGAATGCGGGAATGGCCAACGGTGCCGCCAACGCCACGGCCCAGAAGCGACTGCCCCGCAGTCCGGTCCGCTCCACCAGCCAGGCGCCGCCAACCCCCAGGATCAGGCATGCGGGAACAGTGATCACAGTGAGCAGGATGGTGTTCATCAACAGTTCCGCGACGCGCGGCCGGAAGATGAGTTCGACGGCGGTGTCCCAGCCTGTCGCCGTGGTCATGTAGACCACGTAACCCAGGGGAACGAGGGAAAACAGCGCCGTCAGGACCGCCAGCAGGGACACTGTGGAAACGCCGAAAGGCGGGCGAGGGCTCTTGCCCCTGCCCGCCGTCGTCGTGCTTCCTGCCAATTGCGTGCCGGAAGCCGGGAGGTTGGTACTCAATGGGTTACAGCAGTCCTGCCTTGGTCATCAGCTCGGTGACCTTGGTGGAGTTGAGCTTGGCCGGGTCCACGGCGGGAGCCTGGAGTTCCTTGATGGGAACAAGCTTCTCGTTGGATTCAACCTGGGAAGCAACGGCGTATTCGAAGGAGGTACCCGTCTTCAGGACCTCCTGGCCCTTCTTGCCCGTGATGAACTTCAGGAATGCCTGTGCGTCGGCTGCGTGCTTGGAGGACTTCAGGACACCGCCGCCGGAGACGGACACGAACGCGCCCGGATCCTGGTTCTTGAAGTAGTACGGCGTGACGTTCTTGGAGTTCTCGCCCGTCTTGGCCTGGTCGCCATAGTAGTAGTAGTGGTAGATCAGCGCGGCGTCCACTTCGCCGGCGTTCACGGCCTTCATGGCGGTGCTGTTGCCCTTGTAGGCCTTGAAGTTTTCCTTCATTCCCTTGAGCCATTCCTCGGTGGCGGCTTCGCCCTTGAGTTCAAGGAGGGCGGAGACGATCGCCTGGAAGTCAGCGCCGGTGGGGGATGCGGCCCACTTGCCCTTCCACTCCGGGGTGGCCAGGTCCAGCATGGACTTGGGCAGCTTGTCTTCGCTGATCTTGTTCTTGTCGTACACAAAAACGGTGGAGCGGGCTGCGATGCCGGTCCACTTGCCGGTGGAGGGGCGGAACTCGGCGGGAACCTGGTCGATGGTTGCTTTGTCCACGTCTGCGAAGAGGCCGGCGTTCTCAACCTGCGTCATTGCGGGCGAGTTCTCCGTGAGGAAGACGTCTGCCGGGGAGGCTGCGCCTTCCTGGATGATCTGGTTGGACATTTCGGTGTCGCCGCCCTGACGGACCGTCACCTTGATGCCGGTCTCCTTGGTGAAAGCGTCGATCCATTCCTTGGTGAGGCTTTCGTGCTGGGCGTTGTACACCGTGATGCCGTCGCCGGAAGCGGCGGCCGAGTCGGAGGCGGCCGGAGTTCCTGCGTTGGAGCCACAGGCTGAGAGGCCGAGGGCGGCGGTGGCGGCGAGCGCGATTCCAGCCAGCGCGTTCTTGCGGAGCTTCATGGAGACTTCTTTCTGCGAACAGACGTGGGGTCCGGAAGCGCGTTCCGGTCCTTGCGGGCGTTGGGGGATTGGGGTGCCCGCTCCTGAAAAGCGTAGGTTAGGCAATCCTTCTTAACGAAGCCCGAAAGGCATTAAGTGACAAGGATCACTTCAATTACACAAGTATTGCGTGACGTAATTCGCCTACGTCAGTGTGGCCGCCGCCTCGAAGGCCATCCATGCCTGCAGTTGGGTGGAAAGTTCGACGGCGGCCCCCGCCGGATACGTTTCGCCCGCCGGGCGCTGGGGGTCGGGGGAGAAAACCAGGTGCCTGGTTCCGCCTGCCGTGTTGCCGCCGGCCTCGTCGCGACCGGCCCACAGGGCTTCCGCGGTGGCCAACACCAGTGCCTCGGCGGTGGCGCGGGCGTGGTCCGGAAGTTGGCTGTCACGGGCGGCCAAGGCCAAATACCGAACCAGGATGCCGGTGAACAGGCCGCCGTCGCCGGTTCCCTGGCCTTTGATCACCTTGGTTCCGTCGATGGTCAGTTCCCGCGCTGTCGCCTCGATGAGTCCGGCCGCCCGTTCAACGTTTGCCGGGCCGCCGAGTTCCAGCAGTGCTCCTAAGACCGGGCCTTGGTTGTAGGTGTAGATCGCGTTTTCCAGTACGGTCCCGCCATTGCGGATCCGCAGCCCATCCATGTAGAGGCCGCTGTCAGGGTTGAGCAGCTTGGTGTTAAGCCAGTCCACCAGCGCCTGGGCTTCGTCCAGGTGTCCCGTCCTGGCGAAATACAGTGCGATAGGAGCCGTGGCCGGGGTGTTCTTGAAGTCCCTCGCGGTGCTCCAGAAGGTGCCGCCGCCGAGATCCTCAGTGGCTGCCGAGTTGAACTGAAGGGTGAGGGACTTGCGAACGTACGCGTTGCGGCGGCGTCCAGGCTTGCGGGTTTCCTCGGCCAGCGCGTCCAGCCGCAATGTTGAAAGGGCCAGCCACGCCATGTCGTCGTAGAAGTGGTTGATGAACCTGAAGCGGTTCCTGATCCGGATGCTGGTGACCAGCCGGGAAGCGAGCCTGCCCGCACTGGGGCGGGAGTCGCCGTCGAACTTTGCTCCTGCGGCGAGTTCGCGGCGGCCGGTATCCACCAGGCAGTCCGCGTAATGCGCCTGCCACCAGTAGTGCCATGGGCCGAAGATGCTGCTGGCCCGCCACGGGACCCTGATGGCGCCGATGTGCGTCCCGGGCAGGAAGAACAGCCGCTTGCCGAAGGTGCGGGTGACCGAGCGTGCGGCGTGGTCGGCGCGGCCTGCCCACTGGCTCGGGTTAGCTGATGGCTCGGTGTTGCTCGGCATGGTCCCAGCCTAGCGGCGGTGTCCCGACGGGATGTGCGGCGGGTTCTCCCGACGTGCGCTGGGTCACAATTCCAGTTAACATGCATTAACGGATTTGGATCTGCATGAAGTTTGCGTCGCGTCTGCATCGAGGAGGATGGATGGACATCAAAGGCACAGTTGCACTGGTCACCGGGGGAGCGTCAGGACTGGGTGCTGCCACCGCCAAACGGCTTTTCGACGCCGGGGCCTCGGTGGTGTTGGTGGATCTGCCGCAGTCGGCAGGCGAGGCCTTCGCGGCTCAGCTGAACGCGGTTGCCTCCGGTCAGCAGGCTGTTTTCGCCCCGGCGGACGTCACCGACGAGGCCCAAGTACAGGCGGCCATCGACGCCGCCGCATCGCTTGGCGCCTTGCGGATCGTGGTCAACTGCGCGGGCGTCGCCACGCCGGGCAAAGTGCTGGGCCGTGAAGGCGTTCTTCCGCTTGAGGTGTTCAACAGGGTCATCCAGATCAACTTGGTGGGAACGTTCAACGTTGTCCGGCTGGCTGCGGCCTCCATGGTCCAGAACGAGCCCGTAAGTACTGAACTCGGGGGACCCGAACGCGGCGTGATCATCAATACCGCGTCGGTGGCAGCCTTCGAAGGCCAGATCGGGCAGCCGGCCTACGCCGCATCCAAGGGTGCCGTTGCCGCCATGACTTTGCCCCTCGCCCGTGAATTCGCCCGCTCGCTGATCCGCGTGGCCACCATCGCTCCCGGGATTTTCGAAACGCCCATGATGGCCGGCCTGCCTCCGGCAGCGCAGGAATCCCTAAGCCAGCAGGTGCCGCACCCCGCCCGTCTGGGACGCCCAGCCGAGTACGCCAACCTGGCCGCCCACATCGTGGAGAACGCCATGCTCAATGGCGAGACCATCCGGCTCGACGGTGCCATCCGGATGGGACTGAAGTAATGGGAGACTACGCCGGCGCGGCAACGCAGCCTGCCGACTTGCCTACTGCCGATTTCTTCGATTTCGAGTCGCTGCTCAGCGTGCAGGAGCAGCGCAAACTGAACGAACTTCGAGCATTCCTCGCCACTGAGATCGCCCCGTACGCGGGCGAGTGGTGGGACAAGGCCGAGTTTCCGGAGCACATCCTGCCCAAGCTGGCGGCGCTCCGGCTTAGTGCGCCCGCCCAGCGAGGCTACACCCACCTGTTTGCCGGGCTGGTCATCGCAGAAATGACGCGAGTTGACACGTCCATCGCCACCTTTTTCATGGTGCACCACGATCTCTTCGTCGAATCGCTCTACGACTTCGGCAGCGATGCCCAGCAGGATCGCTACCTCGACGACGCCTCCAACCTGCGCACCACCGGCGCCTTCGCGCTTACCGAGCCGAACCACGGTTCGGACGTCGCCGGCGGGATGGAAACCAGGGCGCGGCGCGTCGTCAGGGCCGCGTCCGACGGCGGCGACTACTGGGTGATCAACGGAGCCAAGCGCTGGATCGGCAACGGGACGTTCTGCGACTACATGCTGGTGTGGGCGAAGGACGAGGCCGACGGCGCCGTGCGTGGGTTCGTCGTCGACGCTTCGCTGCCGGGGATCACGCGCAGCCGCATCGAAAACAAGGTTGCCCTGCGGACGGTGCAGAACGCCGACATCCTCTTCCAAGACGTACATGTCGCCGAGGCCGACCGTTTCGCCGGGATCAACAGCTTTGCGGACACCAACCATCTCCTGCGCGGCTCACGGATCATGGTGGCTTGGCAAGCGGTAGGCCAACAGCTGGCTGCCTTTGACATTGCCCGGCAATACGCCGTGGAACGCCTCCAGTTCGGCAAGCCGCTGGCCAAGTTCCAATTGATCCAACAGCACCTGGTGGACATGCTGGGCAACGCTGTGGCCAGCATGGGGATGATGGTCCGGATTGCGCAATTGCAGGAGGACATCTTCACGGACGCCGGTGGGGTGCGGCACGGCGGCGCTGATATGGCCCAAGTGGCGTTGGCCAAGGCCTATTGCAGCGCCCGGATGCGTGAAACAGTGGCCTTGGGCCGGTCCATCCTTGGCGGGAACGGCATCGTGACCGACTATCGGATAGCGAAGGTGTTCGCCGATGCCGAGGCGATCTACACCTATGAAGGCTCGTACGAGATCAACTCGCTCATCGTCGGAAGGGCAGTTACAGGGGTTTCCGCCATCGCCTAGCTACGCCTCTTCCGGAATCTTCTCGCCCGCCTCCACGCGGATATCGATCGAGTTGCCGCGCACTGGCATGGGGCACGTGCCGTAGGGGGTGAAAGCGCTCGGGTAGTTGATGGCGCGGTTGAAGTCGATGACTACGGATCCGTCCGGGCGGGGCTTGGGGATGAACACCTTGCGCCACTCGTCGGTGGTTTCGCCATTGGTCTCATCGTGGAACGTCACGTTGAGGGCTCCGAGTTTTTCCTCTTCCGCGTGGAGCCTGATCTGGTGCGGAACACCCGGTGCGCGGAACACCACCTCGCCCACGGAGCGGTGGACCCCGTCCACCAAGGGATTGGCCGTTCCAATGGGCACATCCACGGGGTGGTCGTAGGCCTCAAACTTGCCTGTGACCACCCACTGGGGGTCATAGGCGAAGGTTGGAACACTTCTGAACTCCGTGTAGACAGGTGAGCCGTTGTCCCTGGTCCGGATGGCGTACTTGTCAGCCCGCATGGCCAGCTCCACCACCACTTGGTTTCCTTCGGGACCGCCGTACTGGACCCACATGAGCGATTCTTCGTCCTGCAGGGCTTCGGTGAACGTTCCCACTGCGGGTTCTCCCGTAGCGACGAAGCTGAGGCCATCCTCCGCTGTGGCCGTCAGTGTGGCGATGCTGCCGTTCGTCGACCAATGCCCCGGGGCGAGCTCCAATGGCCCGGGTACTTCTTCGAGCCACTGGAACGACGTCAGCGTCAGCCAACCGTGGTCCGATGCCAAGGCCGCGTTCCGTCCGTTGCGAAACCTTTCCCAGCGGGCGAGTTGGGCATCGGCAGCGGTGGGGATCATGGTTCTCCTTGATTCGCGCGGGACCGCTTGTGGCGGCTTGTCCTTCCCGTCAACCATGCGGGAGGGGTGCGCATTCCCGTCCGTGGAGCGACTCGCGCTGGCCCCCAACACATGCCAGCGCGAGCCCGTCTTAAAGGCGATGCGATGTGCCCGGGGGACGGCACATCGCATCGCGGTTCAATTCGCCGGCTCTCTAGTGGGAGCGTCGGCGTGCTGCGGACCTGGTAGCAGCGAAGGCCAGCAGCGAACCCACAGCCAGGAACGCGGCGGCGACCGTGATGAACACCGTCCCGTTGGCTCCAGTGGTGGCAAGCTCGCCTTCACTGCCACCCGCTGCGGGAGTTGTGGCCGTCGGAGTCGGTACCACCACAACGGGGGCAGACGTCGTGGGGCTGGTGCTCGGGCTTGCGGTTGGTGTTGCAGGGGTAGTGCTGGGTGTGGCCTGCGTGGGAGTTGCCGTGGGCGTGGGTGTCGCTGTGGGAGTTGCCGTGGGCTTGGGGGTGGCCGTCGGACCCGTGGTGGCGTCGCCGCTTCCGTCTGCGAAGGTCCGCTTGGTTTCGGCGCTGATGGCGCTCTCGACGCCGGAGATGGTGACCGTTCCGGTGTTCGTGTAGGAGTCGAGGTTCGGATCAGTCACTGCTGCCACCACAAACAGTTCCACGCGTTCGCCCTTGGGCAGCCCCGTCCAGGTGGCCGTGACTTTCCCAGGGGTGCATTCGACCACAGCCGGGTACTTCTCTGTGTCCATGGGATCGATGATGTTGCCCTGGGCGTTCAATACCTTGCCGACGCGTGGGGTGACTTCGTCGCAGTCGATTTCCATGCCGGCGGCAGGCGTATCAGTGACAACGACCTCGTTGGTGTCTGACTGCATCGGCGGCATATACACAATCGATTCGAGACGCGTCTGTTCCGCGTCTGCCCACCACATGGCTTTGCCGGGCGAAGTTGGGACGGGCGCGCAGTCGCTGGTGCAGGGCTTGATGTCGACGGGTACGCGGACCACGGTGTCGCCAATGACGAAATCAAGCTGGCTGGCCGTGCTGTTGCCGGGATCCGCCGAGTACTGGGTGGTGAAGGAGCAGGTGCCGCCAATATCGAACTGGTGGGTCTGCACGAAGTCCGTCAGGGTGAAAACTACGAGCCCGGAATCGCTTGCTTCAGCCTTTGCGACAGTCTCGCCGTCGGGGTTGTTCAGGTCAAATGAAGCGGTTCCAAACCATCGCAGCTGGGGTGGTAGCTGGAGTTCGAAGGTGTCGCCGGGCTTGGAGTGGTCCGGGACGGTCCACGTGCAGGAAAGATCCACCTGGTCCCACTGGTTCGTCACCACTGACTGGGTGCTGAGGGTGATGCGGGCACCTGCAATCGCGGCGGCATGGGCGGGCGCGGCCGACCAGACCAGGGCCACCGCCACCAAGAGTGCGGCAAGGAGTGCGGTGGCTGCGGAAGCCACCTTGACATGCAACTGATTATTCATTGGAAGAGATCCTTTGTTGGTGAATCCATAGGCCGTCGAAAGTTGAGTGACCGAGCCACCGCTTTCGTGACGCCCTCTTTCGGATTCGCCGTCAGAGGAGTTCCGGCCACCGTTCGGATGTGCCTGCATCCTGGGAAAGCGGGTAAAGGCTCATCCGCGATGGGCTCAAGGATCCGGCCCCCAGGGCTTCCATGGCTGCCTTGCAGGCTGCCAGCCGTTCGAGGTTGGATTCGCACACCTGGAACGCAACGTGGATGGCGGAGCTCCGGTAGGTTGCCAAGGCGCCTGTCCCGCTGAGTTGGCGCTGGACCAAGGCCCCCAGCTGCACCAGCAGCGTCCATCCATGGCTTCGGCTGTCTGGCGGCTCGGGAAGGGCGATGACCGCCAATGCGTGATGCTGGGCGTACTCGGGACCTGCGTTGTCCAACTCCACGAGATGACGCTGGAAATGGGCCTGCGTGGCCAGACCGGTGTAAACGTCCGTGCAGGAGATCGGGGGAAGTGCCTCGGCACCTTCAGCCCACCCCTCGGCCAATGACTGGAGCGCATCCACATCGAGGCTCTGGTCCGCCGCGTCAAACAGGGCCCGGAAGTCCGTCATGGTTTCGCCGATGCCCACGCCGTTCCTGGCGCGCGCGGCCCCCAGCGATTTTGCAGTCGGGGCAGGAACAGTGGAGCGCGTTGTCAGTGAGGTGACCACAGTGCGGACTTCGGGCAGCAGCCAGTCGGATTTGAACCGCCATCCCTGCTGGTAGCTGGTGGTCTGCCAGCGGCGTAGGAGGAGGTGCCGCGAGAACGTGCATTCGGCGATCGATTTTGTCCCGTACAAGGTCATATCCGAAGAGTGCGGCCTTGCAGCCAATCATGACGACGCACCGGGCAACTCTAATTCCTAAAAAGATTGTAGAAATGGGCGTCATGACTTTGACCCACCATTCACTCCGTATGTATGGGCAAGATTTATTCGCATGTGGGGACGCCGTAGATGGCGCGGAGGTCGCAGCACCCCGGGAAGGCCAGTGCCGAGGCCAGTGACGGGCAGCTTATTGCGTTGGTTCGGGGCGGTGACACGGCAGCTTTTGACGGCCTGTACGAACGGCATATTTCCATCGCCTCAACGGTGGCCCGGCGCAACGTGGACAACCCCAGCGACGCAGAGGACATTGTGGCGGAAGCTTTCCAGTCCGTGCTCCAAAGCCTGGTTGCCGGCAGAGGCCCCGATACGTTTTTTCGCGCCTATCTGCTGTCCACTGTCACGCGCCTGTCCCATCATCGGAACCGAAAGGCGGGCAGGACACTTCCAAGCGGTGACGCTTCAACGCTGGACCATGCGGTGGGCGAGCCGGACGCGGTGGTCAAGGCCTTTGAATCCCACACCGTGGCCAAGGCATTCCGCATGCTGCCCGAGCGTTGGCAGGCAGTGCTGTGGTACCTCGACGTCGAACGCATGAAGCCGGCTGCAGCAGCCCCCCTCCTGGGTCTGTCGGCCAACGCCGTTTCAGCCTTGGCACTGCGGGCTCGCGAAGGCTTGCGCCGCCAGTACTTGCAATGCCATGTCTCGGAAGACCCGAGGAAGGAATGCACGGAGTACGTAGCCAAGCTCGGAAGTTACATCAGGGGTGGCCTCTCCGGGCCCTCAGCGCGAAAGGTCCGCACCCACCTTGAAGGGTGCGCCAGTTGCACGGCCGTGGTGGCGGAGCTCAAGGATGTGGAAGGCAGCATGAAGGCTGTGCTCCTGCCTCTTGTCACGGGGATTCCGGTGGCTGCCTGGGCGGCCCATGGTTCGGGGCTGGGCATCATCGGAAGCCTCGCTGCCCCCGCCAAAGTGGCAGCTGTTGCACCCCTCATTGCCCAGCCGGCTGCTGCGGCCATCATGACAGCCGCAGCAGTGGGGCTGGTGATCGGGGCAGCAGGAGTCGTAGACCATTTTTACCCGGAGACGCCCTCCGAACAACGGACTGTCCAGACCGCAGCCGTTCCCAGCCAAGCCACAGTAGCCCCGCCGGCGGACACCCCCACTCCTTCGCCCAGCCCAACGGAGATCCCACCTGTGCCAGTGGCCCCCGCAACTGAGGAACCCCGGCCTGATCCGGTGCCCGTGCCGGAAGACACGGCACCCGCCGTCGAACCTCCCCAGTCGTCTGCCCCGGAAGTGACGCCCTCTCCCACTCCGGCTCCCGACCCGCCCAAGCGTGACACCAAGTCAGGAACAGTCACCGCCGCCGTCGGAATGACAAAGGATGGGAGCCGCTCCACCACCCCTTTCACAATCGAATTCACAGTCTCCGGCTCGGCTCCACTGGGCAAAGGGACAGCAGTGTTCTCGGCGCCGGATGGCGCGCGGATAGTTGGTGGCTCCATCGACGCTCCCGATGGTTGGAGGTGCACGCTGGAAAACGAGTCCAAGGCAGTGTGTTCCACCGACTCGGCCAAGCGGAGGAACCTGCACTTCCACTTGACGGTCGAATCACGGCATCGCAGCGCCTCTTCCCTCAGCTATGGCCTTGACGGGACGGGAATCCAGGAACGTCGGTTCGTCTACAACTATTGACCAACTTTTGATGCGTGGATCACAACCCAATCCCCATCATGAATCAGCTCCATTACTCACTCATTCCATGGCAAGACCCGGACGCGGGTTGGTACGCATCATCCACGTTATTTAGGGGAAGTATGAAGGCAATGGTGTTTGCCGTGGCTGGCGCGCTTGGCGCGCTGGCCGTGGCTTTAGCCTTGGTCCCGGTCGGCCGGAATTGGTTCGTTCGTAGATTCAGATCGCCGCATCGGTTGCGCGGGATTACGGCGGCGTTGGGCGCACTGCTGATGGGCGCCCTGTTGGGGTGTGTTCTAAGTCCCGAGTACTTGGGCTGGTGCGCCGTGGTGGTGCTCTTGTGCGGTGCTGCCTTGGTTGTCGGCTTCCTGGTGGCACCAACGCTGAGGATAGACCACGCCATGACCGCCCAACCCAGGCGTGTCCTGGCCATCGGAGCCCATCCCGACGATCTCGAGTTGGCCTGCGGTGCGACGCTCGCGAAGCTCGCGGACGCTGGCCATGAAGTCCGGGCCATGGTCATGAGCAATGGCAGCAAGGGCGGCGACAGCTCAGTCCGGGTGAGCGAGGCATCGTCGGGTTCGGAGTTCATGGGGGTAGCCAAGGTCCAGGTGCACGACTTCCGGGATACCAACCTGTCCCAGCACGGCCAGGAAATGGTCCAGGCAATTGAAGCGTTCATCAATGAGTTCCAACCGGACGTTGTGATGACCCACTCGGGCCATGACTACCACCAGGACCACCAAGCCGTGCACAGCGCCACCATGCGTGCCGCGCGGCGGCATTCGTCCATCCTGTGCTTCGAGAGCCCCTCGGCCACCCGGCAGTTCAATCCAAGTGTCTTCGTGGATATCGCGGGCTATGTGGATGTAAAGATCCACGCCGTCTCCATGCACCGGGACCAGCGGGGCAAGCCCTACATGAGCGCCGAAAGGGTCCGTAGTCTCGCGGCCTTCCGTGGCTCGCAAGTCAAGACCAGTTACGCGGAAGGCTTTGAACCCGTACGCTTGCTCGGCTCGGCAGTGGGGGAGTTCTGATGGCCCGGTTCCTGGTCACAGGTGTCGGCGGTCCCGCAGGCAGTTCGCTGGCACGCCAGCTCATGGACCGCGGCCACTGGGTCCTCGGCGTGGACATGCAGGCAGTGGGCAGTGGCTCCGCAGATGTGGTCGCCAAGGTTTCCCGCTCCGACGCGCCCGGCTATCTGTGGGAATTGCGCGGCCTGACCGCCCAACACGCCATCGATGTTCTTGTTCCGACCGTCAGCGACGAGTTGGTCCTGGTCTCCGGGGCAAAGGACGATCTGGCGCCCGGTGTGCGGGTGGTCGTGGCCGATGCTGCACCGGTCCGCATCGCCAACGACAAATTCCACACCATGGCTTGCCTCGACAACGCAGGTGTGGGCGTCCCGGCTTATGGGCTTCCCGGGAGTTTCGAATCCGCGGAGCACGCCATGGACGTGCTCGGCGGTCCGCTCGTAGTCAAACCCCGTGTTTCCCGCGGTGGCCGGGGCGTGCAGATTCTGGAGCGACTGGCCGGCGGAGGGCAACACGCCGCGGATGCCTGGGCCACGCTGGATGAGACGGTGATTGTCCAGCGATTCGCCTCCGGTCCGGAATACGCTCCGGTGGTTCATCTCGACGGAAAGGGCGAGCGCCTCGTGGTGGTACTCGAGAAGACCGAACTCAAAGAAGGTCGCATAGGCAATGCGGTTTCGGTCCGGCGCAGCGAACCACCAGCGGACCGGGACGTAGCAGAACTGGCCGTTGCCGCCGTCGAAGCATTGGGCCTGCAGGGTCCGGTGGACATCGACATCAGAAGGATGGCGGACGGTACCCCGGTGGTCCTTGAGGTCAACGCCCGTTTCGGCGCCAACAGCACATTCGCTCCGGAACTCGTGGACAGTGTGCTGCGGGCGCATGCCACCGAGCTGCTGACAGGCAGGACTGCGTGACAGTCCTCGATATTGCGTTGGTTTTTGTCCAGGTGGGCGGCCTCGTCATCCTGGGTTTCGGTGCCGTCAAGATCTTCTATGTTCCGTTGGCCCTCTATTTCAACCGCATTCACCGCCCCCGTCCGGTGAAACACAAGTATTCGGTCCTCATCACCAAGCCTTTGGTTTCAGTCATCGTCCCGGGTTACAACGAGGCCGTGGTCATCACCAACTGTGTGGAGTCGATCCTCGCCAGCCGGTACGTCCGGCTGGAAGTAATCCTGGTTGACGACGGGTCCACCGACTCCACGGCTGAGATCATGTCCGGGCTTGCCGAACAATATGACCGTGTCCGGTTCATATCCCGCGCAAACGCGGGTAAGGGAGCGGCCCTGAACACTGGCATTGCGGCGGCCCAAGGCGACATCCTGATGTTCGTTGACGCGGACGGAATCTTCGCGCCGGACACCATGCTCCACATGCTTGAGGGATTCGATCATCCCAAGGTCGGCGCAGTCTGCGGCGACGATCGGCCTGTGAACCTCAACAGGGTGCAGACCATGATGCTCGCGGTCCTCAGCCATGTCGGCACGGGGCTCGTGCGCCGAGCCCTCTCGCTGATGCACTGCCTCCCCATTGTGTCCGGCAACATCGGTGCATTCAGGGCGGACCTGGTACGCAGCATGGGCGGTTTCCATGAGGACACCCTTGGCGAAGACCTGGAGCTCACCTGGCGGGTCTACAAGGCCGGCTTCCGGGTCAACTTCCAGCCCAAGGCGCTGGTCTATGCTGAATCGCCCTCCACCATGGGTGGACTATGGCGCCAACGTGTGCGTTGGTCGCGAGGCCTGCTCCAAACCCTGCGTATGCACTTTGGGATGTTGGGCAAGACGACCTACGGGACGTTCGGGCTGTTCCTTGTTTTCAACGCGTTCACCATGGTGCTGATACCCATCCTGCAGTTGTTGATCCTGGGGATTCTGCCTTTTCTCTACGTGGCAGGCAAAGGACCCATTCCCTGGGAAGTGCTTGCCATCCTGGGATGGCTTGGCCTCTTCGTCTCTTTTGTCCTGATCGTCTTTTCCATCGGTCTCAATCGTTCATGGAAGGATCTTCGTTTTGTCTGGACAGTGCCGCTGTGGCCTTTTTATTCAGTCTTTGTGGGACTCGCCTTGGCCAGCGCGATCATCAAGGAACTGCGGGGGAGTCCCGCGCGGTGGAACAAACTGCAACGAACGGGCGTCGTCTCGGTGACGGCGCTGGAGAGCGATCACGTGAGGGGGTCCCTGGCGTGAAACAGATCTTCGTTTCTTTTGCCGTCATGCTAGCCACGGCAGTCGCGTCCACGGCGGTTATGGCGACGTCCTCTGCCGGGAGTCTTTCCCTGCCCAGCGATCGAATCGTCAACCTTGGCTTCGAGGATGTCGTGACCAAGGATCCCCAACACCTTCCGAAGCTTGCCCAGCGGCTGGATTCGGTAAACGCCACAGCCGTCTCGCTGGCCGTGGGGCGCACGGACTGGACAGCCTTTCCGTGGGCCGCCCGGCCGGGGTCGTCCTTAAGCGAAGTGGCGGCAAACGGACGGGACTACGTCGCCGAGGCTGTAAAAGCTTTGGGGACCTCGGCTGACGGTAAGAAACGGGATGTCATCCTGACCATTGATGTCCTTCTGGACAGAGCCCTCCGCGAGGACCCCTCCCTTGCGGGGCGGGACATCCATGGCCAGCGATCTTCGAGTTTTGCCAGTGTGTCCGCACTGCGCAACGGCGAAGCGGGCAATCGCTTGGTAGCACTCGCCGCGGACGTCGCCAGGAAGTACCACCCCACCGCAGTGGACCTGACCGAGCTGATGTTCGACGATTTCACCTTCGGGCCGGATGATCTTGAAGACTACAAATCCACCACGGGCCAAACCGACTGGCCTCGGTTGGCCAACGGATCGATCAATACCGCAGATTCCCATATCCGGACCTGGCGCAGCGAAGCGGTGGCGGACATCGCCCGAAAGGTGGCTGCCGCCGTCGAACCCTATGGCGTCAAAACCGAGATGGATGTGAGGAGCCCGCTCAAGTCCGCGTCCGGAGACAGGGCTGAGAGCGGACATGACTACGATCTTCTCCTCAAGCAAGTGAACCGCCTCCATGTGTGGCAGTACGTGGGACTGAACAGTGAGCGTGCGCCCAGCACCGAGGAGTTGGTACGGGCCATGAACCGCCGTGCCGGTTCCCGGATGTCGCTCTCGCTGGGGTTATGGGCGGACGACGGCGTCATCTCGGCGGATAATTTTGCGGATGCCTTGAGGGAGGCGGCACGGGGCGGTGCGGAGTCAGTGTCAGTGACGCCTGCGAGCCTCATGGGTGACGATCACTGGCAGGTCCTCCAGAAAGCTTGGGCTGGGTAATCCTGTAGCCCGGGCGATGCCAGAATCTGAGACATATTCCCGCGGCCCAAGCCCCTGCGGGTAGTATCCCTTGGGAAACATAAGTAATTGGGCTCACAGTATCCAGCGCAGTGTACGAGCCAAACCACATCCCGAAGGTAAGTATCTATGGTTCACACTGCCCCCCAAGACACCGATCTCGCCGCGGAACTTCGCGCCGACGTACGCCGGGTCTCAACCCTGCTGGGCGAGTCCCTGGTACGGCAGCACGGCCCGGAATTGCTGCAGCTTGTAGAGCAGGTCCGGCTGCTGACGAAGGAATCCAAAGAGGCTGCGCGGGGCGGCGCCGACGCCACCGGCCCGTGGAGCGCGCACGACGTCGTCGCCCAGGTCCGCGAACTGCTCGCCTCCCTGCCGCTGGACCAGGCGACCGACTTGGTCCGCGCCTTCGCGTTCTACTTCCACCTCAGCAACGCGGCCGAGCAGGTCCACCGCGTTCGTGGCCTCCGTACCCGCCAGGAGAAGGATGGCTGGCTGGCCAAGGCCGTTTCCGAAATCGCGGGACAGGCCGGCCCGGACGTGCTGCAAGACGTCGTCAACGAGCTCGACGTACGGCCGATTTTCACGGCGCACCCCACTGAGGCGTCCCGACGTTCCGTGCTGGACAAGATCCGGAAGCTTTCGGATGTCCTGGCGCAGCCCACCCAGGAAGGCACGTCCGCACGCCGCCGCCAGGACCGTCAGTTGTCCGAGATCATCGACCAGATGTGGCAGACCGACGAACTGCGCCAGGTCCGGCCCACCCCGGTTGATGAGGCCCGTAACGCGATCTACTACCTGAACAGCATCCTGACCGACGCCATGCCGGAAATGCTGACCGACCTCGCGGAACTCCTTGGCGAACACGGCGTCAAGCTGCCGGCAGCGGGGGCCCCGCTTCGCTTTGGATCATGGATCGGTGGCGACCGCGATGGAAACCCGAATGTCACGGCGGCCGTGACCCGGGAAATCCTGCAGCTGCAGAACCAGAACGCCGTGCGCATCGGCATCGGCCTGATCGATGAATTGATCTCCGTCCTCTCCAACTCGACTGCCCTGTTCGGCGCCGACCAGGAATTGCTTGATTCGATCGAGGTGGACCTCAAGAACCTCCCCGGTCTGGATAAGCGGGTCCTGGAACTCAACGCGCAGGAGCCGTACCGCCTCAAGCTCACGTGCATCAAGGCGAAGCTCATCAACACCGGCCGTCGTATTTCGGCCGCGACCCACCATGAGCCGGGCCGCGATTACTCCACCACTCCGGAGCTGCTTGCCGAGTTCGGCCTGCTCGAATCCTCGTTGCGGAACCACGCTGCCGGCCTGGTGGCCGATGGTGCGCTTGCCCGCGTCCGGCGTGCCCTCGCGGCCTTCGGACTGCACCTTGCCACCCTGGACATCCGGGAACACGCGGACTACCACCACGACGCCGTGGGGCAGCTCGTAGATCGGCTGGGTACCGAAAAGCCTTACGCATCCCTCACCCGTGAGGAGCGCTTTGAATTCCTGGGCGCCGAACTGGCATCGCGCCGTCCGCTCTCAGGCCACCCCATCAAGCTCGACGGCACGGCTGACGGTACCTATGACGTTTTCCGCAGCATTCGCCAGGCCTTGAACACGTATGGTCCGGACGTTGTGGAAACGTACATCATTTCCATGACCCGGGGTGCGGACGACGTTCTCGCTGCGGCCGTCCTGGCACGCGAGGCCGGGTTGATCGACCTCTTCGGAGCAAAGCCCCACGCACGGATCGGCTTCGCGCCGCTCCTGGAAACCGTTGAAGAACTCCGTGCCTCGGCCGAGATCGTGGACCAGTTGTTGTCCGATCCGTCCTACCGGGAGCTGGTCCGGTTGCGCGGGGACATCCAGGAGATCATGCTGGGCTACTCCGATTCCAACAAGGAATCCGGCGTGATGACCAGTCAGTGGGAGATCCACAAGACCCAGCGGAAGCTTCGCGATGTTGCTGCGAAGCACGGCGTTCGCGTACGTCTCTTCCATGGTCGTGGCGGTTCGGTAGGCCGTGGTGGCGGACCCACCTACGACGCGATCATGGCCCAGCCCAACGGTGTCCTCGAGGGCGAAATCAAGTTCACCGAGCAGGGCGAGGTCATCTCGGACAAATACTCGCTGCCGGAGCTTGCCCGCGAAAACCTGGAGCTCTCGCTGGCGGCCGTCATGCAGGGTTCCGCCCTGCACCGGACTCCCCGGACGTCGGAGGACGAGCGCGAGCGGTATGCCAACGTCATGGAGACCATCTCCGACGCGGCGTTCGCCCGCTACCGCGCCCTGATCGACGACCCGGATCTTCCGGCGTACTTCCTGGCGTCCACTCCCGTGGAGCAGTTGGGTTCGCTGAACATCGGTTCGCGCCCGTCCAAGCGCCCGGATTCGGGTGCGGGACTGGGCGGCCTGCGTGCCATTCCGTGGGTCTTTGGCTGGACGCAGTCCCGGCAGATCGTTCCGGGCTGGTTCGGCGTTGGCTCGGGCCTGAAGGCTGCCCGCGAAGCCGGGAACACGGAACAGCTCACGGAGATGATGGACCGTTGGCACTTCTTCCGATCCGTGGTGTCCAACGTGGAGATGACGCTGGCCAAGACTGACATGGAAATTGCCGGGCACTATGTTTCCTCCCTGGTTCCCGAAGAGCTGCACCGCCTGTTCCACATGATCCGGGACGAGTACGAGCTCACGGTGGCCGAGGTGGAGCGCCTCACGGGAGAGCTGGAACTGCTCGATGCCCAGCCGACGCTCAAGCGGTCGCTGGAAATCCGTGACCAGTACCTTGACCCGATCAGCTACCTGCAGGTGGAACTTCTCCGCCGTGTCCGGGAAGAGTCTGTGTCCGGCGCCGAGATCGACGAACGGCTCCAGCGGGCCATGCTCATCACGGTCAATGGTGTGGCAGCCGGCCTGCGCAACACCGGCTAGCCCCAACGCTCTCTCACGAATCGACTGCTTCAACTGAACGCTCGCTCACCTATGGTGGGCGGGCGTTCCGGCTTTAGGCGGTTGGTGAGAGAGCGTCGCCGGGAAGGGGGCGGTTGGTGAGAGAGCGTCGCCGGGAAGGGGGCGGTTGGTGAGAGAGCGATTAGGGTTGGGGGATGCCTTCGTTCCAGACCAAGCTCAAGATCACCGGCCTCAAGCCCGGGAACGCTCCGGAATCGGTGATGGCTGCGGCCGTGGAGGCACTGGGGGCGCGGCACCACGTGGAGTCCAATCAATTGGACATCGTCGGAGGCGTGCCGCAAATCAGCCTCCGCTTCACCGTGGACGACCGCGATTACTCCGGCGAGAACGACGACGCCCGGACGTCGGCTGCCATGATGCGTGACGCCGTCGAACGTGTTGCGCTGACCGGCAGCCTGTACGTGCTCCGCCGGAGCCGGGGGCGCTGGTCGCCCATCTGACGGCGACGTCAGTCGGTGAGGGGAGCGTCGCCGTCGAACGGTTCGTCGACGGGGGAGCGGTTGCCGCGGCGCCGGGTGACGATCAAGCCGACGACTACGCCAATCACCAGGCCCACGCCGACGCCGATCAATGAACTGGCCCAAAACGGCAGCTTGGTGGTCGAGCCCGTGAAGTAGCCCAGGCCCACTTGCCATACGGCCCACAGGACCGCGCCCATTCCGGCGCACAGGCTGAACCCGCGGACCGAAACGTTCGCGATCCCGGATGCGGCTGATGTCGCGAGCCTTCCTCCGGGCACGAACCGCGCGCCGATGATTGCACCGTAGGTTGAGGACCGGCCGGCTTTGGCGATGGCCTCGTGAATGGCCAGGTGCGCTTTGCGGCCCCACGACCACCGGTCCAGGACGTGGCTCACCCGCCTTTTGAAGAGCAGGTACACCGCCATGTCGCCCAGCCAGGAGGCAAACGCGGTCAGAAAGAGGATCAGCCAGAAATTCGCGTGGCCGTCTGCTGCCAGTGCGCCGCCGGTGATGACCACCATCTCCGACGGGATGGGCGGGAAAATGGCATCGCCCAAGACCATGGGGATGATCCACAAATAGATTGCGGATCCCCAGGTTTCCGGGGAGATGAAGTCCATTGGCACAAAATACCGCACTTGCCACCCCGCCCGCTGGCTCTTGCCCCGGTGCCCCGGCGGCGGAAGACTGGCGGAATGCGGATCGAGATCATGCACGGGGACGTGACCACGCGCGGCGTCGATGCAATCGTCAACGCAGCCAACTCTTCACTGCTCGGTGGAGGAGGAGTGGACGGGGCCATCCACCGGGCCGCTGGGCCCGAACTCCTCGAGGCCTGCCGGGAGTTGCGCCGTACCCAACTGCCCGGCGGGCTCCCGGTGGGTGCCGCCGTCGGGACACCTGGTTTCCGCCTCCCGGCCCGGTGGGTGATCCACACCGTGGGACCGAACCGGCACGCCGGGCAGACCGATCCCGAACTGTTGGCCTCGTGCTTTCGCGAAAGCCTTGCCGTAGCGGAAGGGCTTGGCGCCCGGTCCGTAGCGTTCCCGGCGATAAGTGCCGGGATTTATGGCTGGGACGCCCGTGAGGTTGCGGAGGTGGCGCACGACGCCGTCACGGCCTTTTCGGCGTCACGCTCCGGAAGTGCCGCGGCCGGAAGTCCGCTGGACGTTGTGGAGTTCGTGCTGTTTTCGGAAAGCACGACGGCGGTCTTCCGGTCAGTGTTCGACGGCTGACAGCGGCCGTGATCCCCAGCCCTGGGTAGCGAACCGCTTCAGGCGTGGGCTTCGCTGAGCTCCAGCCGGCTGCGGTATTCCACTGGTTTCTTGCTGACGGGGTCCACAAAGCGGATGCCGCGTGCCAGGAGCTGAAGGGGCTTGCTGAAGTCGTCCGGTGCCTTGTCCAGGAGGTCCGGGTAGAAGGCGTCATTGACGATTCCCAGCCCGAGCGAGGCCATGTGCACGCGGAGCTGGTGGGTCTTGCCGGTGTGGGGTTCCAGCCGGTACAGCGCGCGCCGCTGTGCACCGCCGTCGAACGTTTGCACCTGTTCGATGCGCGTTTCGGCGTTCGGTTCGCCGTCCACCACCTCCGCCAGGAGGTAGCTGCGCGACTTGGTCATGCGGTTGCGGACTACCGTGGGGAATTCGACGGCGGGATAGGCTGCGGCGGGCGTCGCGGCGGACACGCACTCGTATTCTTTCTGCACCTGGCGCTTTTCGAACAGCACCTGGTACTTCCCGCGGGTTTCCGGGTTGGTGGAGAGAAGGAGGATGCCGGCCGTCATGCGGTCCAGGCGGTGCATGGGAATGAGGTCGGGGAGGTCCAGGAGGTTCCGAAGCCGGACCAGCGCCGATTCCTGGATGTAGGTGCCGCCGGGCGTGGTCGGGAGGAAGTGGGGCTTGTCCACCACCAGGATGTGCTCGTCCTGGTGCAGGATGCTGATTTCCACGGGCAGCCGTGTCTCCGGGGGGAGCGTGCGGTAGTACCAGATGAAGGTGTGGTCCTCCAGCTTGGTGCTTCGCGTCAGCGGTACGCCGCCTTCGCCAACGATCTCGCCGGCGTCGAAGCGGTCCTCGATGCCCTGCGGATCGATGTGTCCCCAACGATGCATCATGTAGTCCATTGCGGTGTCCCATGGACCCTCGTCCGGCAGGCGGAGGCGGGTTGCGTTTACGCCGTCGCGCACGGGGAGGGGGGATTGCATCACCGGACAATTCTACTTTGCGTGCGTTGCGTGGCCAGTACCGAACATAAAAAAATTCTTGACAAAAAAAGTTGTCGGTAACCATACTTGAAGCATGTTGGACATCGAAGTGATCGAGGACCCGGCGGCGGCGGAAGCCTCGCTCGACCCGATCCGTACGCGCATCCTGCGGGAACTGTCCGAACCGGCATCGGCTACCCAGCTCGCCGCCAAGGTGGGCATGCCGCGCCAGAAGGTCAACTACCACCTCAAGGCCCTTGAGCAGCATGGCTTGGTGGAGTTGGTTGAGGAGCGGCGCAAAGGCAACGTCACCGAGCGGGTCCTGCGTGCGACGGCGGCTTCCTACCTGATCTCGCCGGTGGCTTTGGCTTCCGTGGCGCCCGACCCGAGACGCTTCGCGGACAGGTTCTCGGCCTTCTGGCTCTTGTCGCTCGCCTCCCGGACCGTGCAGGAAATGGGGAAACTCATCTCCGGAGCCGCGGCCGCCAGGAAGAAGCTGGCCAGCTTCGCGATCGACGGCGAGATCACCTTCCGCTCGGCAGCCGATCGGGCGGCCTTTGCGGAGGAGCTCGGTGTGGCGGTGACGCAGCTCGTGGACAAATACCACGACGGCGGACACTCCGCCTCGGCGGGCGGCGGACGCAAGCACCGCCTCGTCGTCGTCCTTCATCCGGCGCTTAAGAACCCCGCATCCGAACCCGCAGCAGTCACTGAACCTCCAGCAGTCACCGAACCCATAGAAGAACAGGACCAGGACAATGACAAGCAACCGTGAATTTGAAATCGTGGCCGATACCGAGCTGCCCGGAACTCCCGAGCGGGTCTGGCAGGCAGTCACTGTGGACACCCCGGCGTGGATGTTTCCTACGGAGCAGTGGCCGGCCGTCCGGACCGTTGATGAGTACCCTGGCCACCTCGTGACCCGGATGGACGGGCCTGACGGCTGGTTCAACCAGCTGGAACACGTCCTGGAACCCGTCGAAGGCGGCCGTGCCAAGCTGCACTACGTCCACAGCGGAATCTTTGCCGACAACTGGGATGAGCAATACGACGGCGCCAGCAAGCACACCGAGTTCTACTTGCACACGCTTGGTCAGTACCTGCAGCACTTCGATGGCCAGCCCGTGGTCTTCACCGACATCCAAGGGCCGGCGTCCTCGCAGGCCCCGGATGGGTTTGCCCGGCTGAAGAGGGCCCTCGGTGTGGAAGGAGTTTCCGCGGGTTCGGCTTTCGAGGCCGCAGTGGAAGGATTGGGGCAGCTGCGTGGCGAGGTGGACTTTGCCAATGACAACTTCCTGGGCCTCCGAACTGCCGACACCCTGTACCGCTTCTTCGGCCGCAACGCATTCGGGGCTCCCGTGGGAATGACCGTCCATCAATTCGGCGGCTCCGGTGATTCCGAGCTCACGGCCAAGCTCTGGGGCGCGTTCCTGGAGAAGGTCTACGCGTAGGGTGCTCACCCGGTGCCGGCATGCGTGTTGGGCTAAGTTGCCCAGGCGCGGGCTACTCCTTCAAGGGCTGCTTCGTAGATGGCAGCCCAGTCCGTGCCGGGCTCGTTCATTTGCGCCAACTCCAGGCTGACCAGCCCATGGACCTGCCCCCAAATGGCCATTGAGACCGTTTGGGGGTCGTCCTTTTTAAGCCTGCCCGCTTCCTGGGCCGAGGTGACCGCCTCCACCAAGGGAAGCATGGACGCCGAGGCGACTTCCGGCGTCGGACTGCAGTCGATGTATGCCGCCAGGGCGCCGCTGAACATCAGCCGGTACAGGGCCGGATGCGTCAACGCCCACGTGCGGTAGGCCCGGCCGAGGCCCGCCAGGCCGTCCTTCGAGGCGTCGCGTTGGGACTCGCCGAAGGAGCGGAAGCCATCGTCGACGGCGGCCGTCAGCAGTTGCGCTTTCCCGCCGAAGAGGGAGTAGATCGCGGTGGTGGACGTGTTTGCTGCTGCCGCGACGTCCCGCAAGGTCACGCGGGCCGGCCCTTCGCGGTCTACAAGCTCAGCGGTGACTTCCAGCAGCCGTTTGTGGACGGTTTCATCGTGAACGATAGGTCTTGCCATGTCTACAAGTGTTTCATAACATCGTTTCATAACGTTGTTATGAAATCCGGAACCTTCGACTACCCAAGGACTGACATGGCACAGGAGATCTTCCCTGGACGTTTCACCGCGGACATCGGCCGCGACGACATCACGGTGTTCCTCATTGGAATGCGCGCCAACCGGTGGTGGAAAACAGGCAAGGTGGTGCGCGTCGCGTCTGCAATGCCGGTGATGATGCAGCACCTTGCGCGGAACCCGGAGGCGGGCCTGCTGGGCAGTGAGCAATGGTTTGGCCGGACCACCATCATGCTCAGCTACTGGGAGAGCCCGGAGCATCTGCGGAAGTTCGCTGCGGACCGCGAATCGCCCCACTTGGGGCCGTGGCGCAAGTTCATGAAGGAGATTGCCGGTAGCGGTGACATCGGCGTCTGGCATGAGACCTACCAGGTCCCGGCCACCGGGATTGAAGTGGTCTACAACGGGATGCCCTTGTTCGGCCTTGCCAAGGCAACCTCACACGTTCCCGTTGGGCCGGGCAGCAACACAGCCAGGCAGCGGATGGGCTAGGCTGCGCGCCCAACTGAGCTGCGCACCCAACTAAGTAGCAGCAGTGCGCGTTTTGAGGCCTCAAAACGCGCTTAACTGCGACTCAGTTGGGTTGCCCGGGCGGACCCGGCGGGCGGCACTCAGGCGACTCCGACGGCGGCCGGCCGCTCGGTGGTGAGGCTGCGCCTGAGTTGGGGCGAGGAGTCGAGCCTGTCCTGCGCCGCCCGGAGTGCGCGGACGGCCGCCTCCAATTGCGCCGGCGGTAGCGTATACGGCACCCGCATGTAGCGTTCGAACGCGCCGCCCACCCCGAACCTTGGGCCGGCAGCCAGACGGACACCAAAATCCGGGGCGAGGACCGTCAATGCCGTGCTGCACGGACTGGGAAGCCTGCACCACACAGTAAGCCCGCCCCGGGGCCGCTCCACGTCCCACTCCGGGAGGTGCCCCGCCAGCAGTTCCAGGAGCGCGTCCCGGTTGTGCCGGAGTTCGGCCAGCCGCGCGTCCATCGGCTCGGAGTAGGCGCCAACCAAGCGGGCCGCGGCCAACTGCTCCACCACGGGACCACCCAGATCCATGGTGGTCCTGGTGGTCACCATGCGGTTGATCAACGCCTCGTCGGCCCGGATCCAACCCGTCCTGAGGCCTGCCCAGTGGGACTTGCTCAGCGAACCGATGGAAACCACGGCGGGACTGAACCTTGCCATCGGAGCCACCGTGACGTCGTCGAGGTTCAGGCCGCGCAGTGTCTCATCCACCACCAGGACCGTCCCGGCGGAAGCCGCAGCGCGCGCCAGGCGGCGGCGCTGCGGCTCGGGCATGATGCGGCCGGTGGGGTTGTGGAAGTCCGGGACGAGGTAGGCCATGGCCGGGCGCTGCTGGTTCATGGTGGCCACCATGGCGTCGATGTCCCAACCCGCCGCAGCTCCGGCGTCGGGAAGCGCTACCGGAAGAGGGCGGCAACCGGCGGCCCGAATGGCGTCAAGGGCGTTCGGGTATGACGGGTGTTCAATCAGGACCTTGTCCTGCTTCCCGGCCAAGGTCTTCAGGACAATGTTCAACGCATGCTGGGCCCCGGACGTTACCAGGATCTGCCGGGCGGTGGTGGGCACGCCCTCGGCCGAGTACTTGTCCGCAATGGCTTGCCGGAGCGCAGGCACTCCCATTGCGTCGTAGCCGAAGCCGGGCAGGAGGGCGGGGAGTTCGGTCAGGGCATCAGCGAAGGCCCGGTGGACCACCTCGCCCGCGGCCGGGAGGGAAGCGTAGGCCAAGTCCAGCAGTCCTTCCGGCGCGGCCAGCCCGGGCATGGTGACCGGCGAGTTGCGGTGGGGGATGCACGTGCGTCCCCTGCTGCCCTGGCCGGCGGTCAGGAATCCCTGTTCCCGCAGGCTGGAGTACGCGGCCGTCACCGTGGTCCTGCTGAGGCCCAATGCCTGGGCCAGCGCCCTTTCGCTCGGCAGCGCCACGTCCAGCGGGATCCGTCCGTCCATCACCAGCAAACGCACGACGTCGGCCAGCTCGCGGTAGGCGGGCAGGGCGCCGGAATTCCAGGAGCCAAGGAGGCGGGTCAGTGCCGTGGGGTTCAATGAGCCGGACATGAGTCCAGTATTTCAAACTGGCTATGGAATACAAGGCCAGTTTCCCGCGATCATGGATTCATGATGACCCGAAGAATCACCCAACTCCTGATCGGCCTCGCGATGTACGGCATTTCCTTGGCCATGTTCATCCGCGCCGGACTTGGCCTGGACCCGTGGGACGTGTTCCACCAGGGCGTGTCCCAAAAGACCGGATTCAGTATTGGTGTGGTGGTCATCGGCGTCAGTTTCCTGGTGCTGCTCCTCTGGATCCCGCTGCGGCAGATGCCCGGGATCGGAACGCTCGCAAACGCCGTCTTGGTGGGGCTCTTCGCCGATCTTGGCCTGTGGCTGATTCCCGCCTTCTCGCACCTCGGTGGCCAGATCGCGATGCTGGCCGGCGCCGTGGTCCTGAACGGCATTGCCTCCGCTTGCTACATCGGTGCTCGGCTGGGGCCTGGTGCGCGTGACGGTTTGATGACGGGGCTGGTGCGCCGCACCGGCTGGTCGGTGCGGCTGGTCCGCACGGGAATCGAGGTTGTGGTCCTGGCTGTGGGTTGGTTGCTGGGCGGGTCCGTGGGCGTAGGAACGGTGGTCTATGCGCTGGCTATCGGCCCGATCGTGCAGTTGCTGCTGCCCAGGTTCATGGTGCCGGAGCGGGTTGAAGCCGCCGTTTCGAACGAATCCGTGGAAACCGCCCGGGCCGCCTAGGAGTTCCATAAGAGGGGCCCGGCATTCGCTGCCGGGCCCTCTTGGCCTAATCCTTGACGGCCCCGAGCGACAGGCCGGATTGCCAGTACCGTTGCAGGCTGAGGAACGCGACAATCAGCGGAATGATCATCAACAACGAACCGGTGATGACCAGGTTTTGGATCAGTTCGCCGTTGCCCGCCGTGGAACCGAGTTTGTTCCACTGGTTGATTCCGATGGTCAGCGGATACCATGCCGGATCCTTGAGCATGATGAGTGGCAGGAAGTAGTTGTTCCAGATGGACACAAAGGAGAACAACAGGACCGTCACCGTTGCTGGCGCCAGCATCGGCATGGCAATGCGCAGGAAAATCCGGAATTCACCCGCTCCATCGATCCGTGCTGCCTCGATCAGGGCATTGGGTACCGCCTGGTCCGCAAAGACCCACATGAGGTAGAGGCCAAAAGGATTGATGAACGATGGGATGAGCACGGCCCAGGGGGTGTTGGTGATGCCCAGCTGTGCGAAGAGCAGGAACTGGGGGATGGCCAACGCGATTCCAGGCACCGAGATGGAACCCAGCACGACGAGCAGGAAGGAACGCCGGCCCACGAAGTCGTGCTTTGCCAGGGCGTAACCACCGAGGGCTGCAAGGAACGTGGACACAACGGCTCCGACGATCACGTAGAGCACGGTGTTCAGGAGCCAGCGCGTGAAGATGCCTTCCTGGAAGGTGAACACCTGCACGACGTTGTCCCAGAGGGCGAACTCTTTGCCGAAGCCCAGCCCGAACGATGAAACGAAATCGCCTTGGGTCTTTGTGGCGTTGATGAGGAGCCACACCATGGGCACCAGGCAGTAGAGTGCGAAGATCCCAGTGAGGACGGTGACGCCCACGCTCTTCTTGGGGTTCATCATGGTGTACAGCTGCCGGCGCCGCCCTTGGCCTGGCCCAGGCAATTGACGGGGAGGCGCGGGGGAGGCGACCTGGCTACTTGCTGAGGACATTCTTCATTCCCTTGATTTGCACGATGTACGCGATGGCGATGGTAAAGACCGCCATGACCAAGGCCAGCGCTGCAGCGTACCCTTGCTGCGATCCATTGAAAGCAAGGCTGTAGGCGTACATGTTGGGTGTGTAGTACGAGGTGATTCCGCTGTTGGATACCAGCGTGGCCAGGATGTTCGGTTCATTGAACAGCTGGAAAGTGCCGATGATGGAGAAGATGACCGTGACCACCAGGGACGAGCGCAACGCGGGCAGTTTGATGTGCCGGACGATCTGCCACTCGGTAGCTCCATCGATGGCGGCGGCCTCGTAAAGTTCCCTGGGAACTGCGCGGAGCGCCGCATAGAAGATCAGCATGTTGTAGCCCGTGAACCCCCACGTGACCATGATTCCTATGGAAGCCATGGTGGTTTCAGGTGCGAAAGGGTTGAAGGAGGTCCCCGTGGCCTGGTTCAGGCTCCCCAACAGCCCGTACTTGATGCCCAGCATGAAACCCCACATCAGGATGGAGACGATGGCGGGGATGGCATAAGGCAGGAAGACTACGATGCGGAAGAACCGGGCCCCGTGCAGCTTAAGGGAGTCCAGTGCCAGGGCCAACGCAATGGCACAGAAAAGCATGACGGGCACCTGTATTGCGGTAAACAACACAACCCGGATGGCGCCGTCGTAGAACTGGCTGTCCTGGAACAGCTTGACGTAGTTGTCCAAACCGATGAAGACCTTCCCGCCGATCAGCTTGTTTTGGAACAGGCTGGTGTAGGCGGAATAGCAGATCGGGATGATGAAGACGAACAGGAACAGCACGCCGAAGGGGGCGATGAAGAACAAACCGGCTTTACGTCGTTTCGGCCGTCGAAAGACGGTGTGATCCGGTGACACGGTTGGCTCCGATGTGCTGCTCGCGAGCATCTGGCGACTCATGGGAAACCTTCTTTCATGATTCATCGAGAGAACAGGAGCCGTTGCCGTGCGGACAGCGTGCCGCACGGCAACGGTGCCGCTACCGGACGGTGAATCCCTGTTCGTTGCCGTAAGCGATGCTGCGTTGTTTCCAGGTTTCGAGCACGTCGGCGAGCGTGCCGGTCCTGCTGTCGTACAGCGGCGCTGCCACATCCTCGTAGTTCGAACGGGCCCAGCCGAAGAACGGCGGGTACTGCCAGCCGGTGCCGACATTCTTGGAGGCCTCCGCCAGGACCTGGTTGTACTTCTGGTCTCCGAAGAATTTGTTGGTGGTGTTCAGGAAGGCGTCGTTGTTGAGGTTGGACAGGTTGGGCACGAACGCTCCAGCGTCAATACGGGACTGCAGCCCATCTCCGTGGGTGAAGTACTCAAGGAAGGCATAAGCAGCCTCCTTGTTCTGGGCGGCAGCCGGTATTGCCATGGCACTTCCACCGTTCTCGGCGCCGGACGTTTCTCCTGCGTTCCACTGGGGCAGCTGGGCAATGCGGAAGTTTCCTGCCGCGTCGGGAGCACGTTCTGGCAGGGTGGAGGTGAACCAGCCGCCAATGAGCTGGGTGGCGAGAGTGCCCTCGTTGAGGCCCCGGTTCCAGTCGTCCGACCATCCGGTCACCTTCGTGTTGACCAGGTCCTCGTCGATGAGCTTTTGCCAGTATGCGACCGCCCGGCTGCTGCCGGCGTCCTTGAAATCAATGGTGACGCTGGTTCCGTCTACCTTGAACGGCCGGCCGCCGCCTTCCCACATGAGCGACATCAGCATGAAGATGTCGGCCGAGTCGTTGGTGATGTAATGGTCGCCGCCGAGGGCGCGGACCTTTTTGGCGGCGTCATAATATTCGTCCCAGGTGGCTGGCGGCTTGGTGACGCCCGCTTGTTCCAGGACTGCCTGGTTGTAGAACATGGCGGCGGGGCCGTAGTCGGAGGGAAGCCCATACGGCTTGCCGTCGATTGTCACGTTGCCCCACGCCGCCTCGACGTAGTCCTTGGCCAGATCCTTGGCGCCAAATTCCGAGAGGTCGGTGAGCTTCCCGGGGATGGCGAAAAGCGGCAGGGAGAAGTATTCGAACATTGCGATATCTGGCACGCCCGAGCCCGCCTGGATTGCGTTGTCCAAGGCGGTGTACTCATCGGTGGATGAGCCGGCATTCACAACCTTCACGGTGACGTTTGGGTGGAGCTTCTGGAACCCCGGTACGGCTTCCTTCACGGTGCCGTCCCAGCTCCACACGGTGAGCGTGATGGGCTTGTCAGTGGGAATACTCTTGTCAGCGGATGGTGCCGCCCCTCCTGAGCACCCGCTCAGGGCAATGGCTGAAGCGATGATGGTCGCTGCAGCTACGAGGCTCCTTTTCAGCATTGTTTACTCCTTCGTCGTCGATGAGCGTCTGTTGCGGAATCCGGGATGGTCCCGGCGTTTTACAACGTTGTACAAGATGACAAAACCGTACCTGTGAGCCAAGGAATGGGGTGGTTCTCCGGATCTTGTGGGTGGAGAATGTGGCGCTGGTTTGAGGCGCTCATGGAGGGTCAATGCTCCAAGGGTGCGCTCAGGAAACTCCAACCGAGTGGCTAGGTACAACGTTGAACCTAATGCTAAAGGCGCAGGAAGAGTACCGTCAAGGAAATCCTGTGGAGACGGGATTGTGAAGCTATGATCTACGCAACGCCCTGATCGGAGATGCTGCCGGGGTAGGGAGGGCCCACATGACTTCGAACCCGACGCTTCACGATGTGGCGCGGGCGGCCGGCGTTTCCATCAAGACGGTGTCGAACGTTCTGAATGACAGCCCCAAGGTGGGACCTGTCACCCGCGAGCGGGTGCAGCGCCTGATGTCCGAGATGGGATACCGGCCCAACTTGTCTGCGCGCGGTCTGCGATCCGGCAAGACCGGGGTAATCGGCCTGGCCGTTCCGTCGCTCCGCGAGTCCTACTTCGCCGAACTCGCAGACGACGTTATCCGCGCGGCAGCCAAGCGCGGCCTCCGTGTACTGATCGAGCAGACCAACGGAGACCGCCAGCAGGAACTCTCTGTCCTCTCTGGTGGCCAACTTCGTTTCATCGACGGGTTGTTGTTCAGCCCGGCTGCGCTGGGCCAGCATGATGTCCATGTGCTGGATACTTCCGATCCCCTGATCCTCCTCGGCGAACGCATCTTCGGTGGTCCCACGGACCACGTGACCATGCACAACACTTCATCGGCCAGGGCCGCCGTCGAGCATTTGCTGGCTATTGGCCGGACCCGGATTGCCCTGGTCGGCGCCGCGGCCGCCACGGAGGACGACGCCAGTTCGGCGAGCCTCCGCGAACGTGGATACGTGCAGGCCTTGGAGCAACACGGCATCAAACCCGATCCTTCCCTCATAGTGCGGGGTGGAGTCTGGGGCAGGGAAACGGGTGTGCACGCCGTGCAGCAGCTCCTTGCATCGTGCGTGGAGTTCGACGCGATTTTTGCCCTGAATGACACCCTGGCCCTCGGCGCCCTGAGGGCCCTGGCACAAGCAGGATTGCGTATCCCGGATGACATCGCCCTGATGGGTTTCGACAACCTCGACGAGGGCCGGTACTCCTTGCCATCGCTGAGCAGCGTTGATCCGGGCAGGGCGGAGATCGCTGAGACAGCTGTGGGACTGTTGATGGACCGGATTCAGGATGGTCGCGGCGGACCGGCTCCGCGGACGGTCAAAGCCGGATTCAGGATCGTTCAGCGCGAGTCGACGGGCTTCGGGGGCGGTGAGCCGGGGGCCTGAGCACCGGGCGCAGGCTGGCACCGCGGACAGAAGTAGATATCCCTTTCCTGGCTGCCGTCCGGCGCCGCCAGCAAGCCGTGCTGGATGGGCGTAGCGCACCGCCGGCAGGGTTGGCGGGTTCTTCCGTAGACCCAGTACCCGGGCCGGGTGGCACGCGGGCCAAGGGTGGATCGCCGGCCTGGACCGAGGTTCTCGCCGAGGAGCCGCCTGGCATCATTGACGATCTTCGAAAGGTCCGGAACCTGGCCCACCGGTACGCCCGGATGCACGCCGGACAGGAAACAGGAATCGCAGCGGTAGATGTTGCCGATCCCGGCAAGATTCCGCTGATCCAGCAGGGCATAACCGATGGGAACGTTGGGTTCAGCAAGGAGCCTGCGCAAGGCTTCTTCTTCGTCCCAATCCGGCCCCAGCAAGTCCGGGCCCAGATGGCCAACCACCTTGTCCTCTTCCCCCGTGGGCACCACTTCGAGGATGCCCAGCGAAAACCCCACCGCATCCGCAACGGCGGTCCGCAGCACGCACCGCGCCGTATGGCCCGGCTTGGTCCACCGTCCACCGGGTTCGTAGACCATCCACGAACCCTCCATTTTCAAATGCGAGTGGATGGTGAGGGCACGAGGTTTCCTGCTGGCGCCCGGTTCCGTGTCTTCAGGTCCCACCAGGCGCATCAGCAGATGCTTTCCCCGGGGCACCACCTCGGTCATGGTCCACCCCGCCAGGTTCAGCGTTGCGAAGCGGGGCACGCGGAAGTCCGAGGCCGTGATCACCTGCCCGGCCAGGGCCTGGTTCAGCTTATGGGCGGCACGCCAAACGGAATCTCCCTCAGGCACGGATCCGCAATCCCTTCGGCGTCGAGTAGGCTCCCGCAGCGGCCAAGGCTGCGGCTATGGGCGTTTCGAGGAGGTCGTGTCCGTTGACTTTCTCCATGAACAGCTTGTCCACGGCGCCTCGACGGACCACGCCCACCAACGCCTCTGCTGCGACCGTCAGTGCCGCGTCGTCGTGGCTGAAGGTGAGCAGCGTCTTTCCGCCGCGTTCGACGTAAAGGACCAACGCGCCGTCGACCATCACTACCAACGCTCCCGCCTTCCTGCCTGGCCGGTGCCCCGAACCGGCGTCGCCGGCCACCGAAGGCCAAGGGAGGGCAGCGCCATACGGGTTGGCGGGGTCGGTGGCCGCCAGGGCCAGTGCCGACGGTTCCGCCTTGGCGATGCGGGAGTCCTCCGTGAAGGAACGCAGCCGGTCTACGGTGGCAGGTACCGCAAACTGGGCCGCGCCGAGGTGCTCAATGAAGTATCCGCGGCGGCAACGCCCGGCTTCCTCGAGCCGTGCGAGGACCTTGTACATCAGCCCGAACCCGCCCAGGATGTTCTCGGCCATGACAGAACCGCGGGTGACTACCCCGTAGCGGTCCAGGAGGAGTTCGGCTGTGCCGCGGGCGTGGATGGTTGGGTCCAGTTCGGGCATGGGCAGCGCGGACCAGCGTCCGACGGCGAGTGGCGGCGTGGGTGCCTGCGTGGCCACGGATCCGTAGCGGCCGCCGGTCAGTCCGGGCGATCCGAGGAGTCCTGCGCCGTGGCGTCCGAGGCGGCTCATGCGGGGAGCGCGGGCCCTCGGTGCCTTGGCGACCTGTCGGTGTGCCGTCCGTCCGCCCGCGATCATGGCACGGACAGGGGCGAAGGTATCTCCCGTGACCCGGCCGGCCCACACGAGGTCCCATAGGGCGGAAACCACGGCATCGTCACTCAGCACGGCATCCATTCCACCGGCAACTTCCGTGAGCTGCCGGAAGAAATAGCCGCCGCCCGCCCCCAGATACTCCAGCAGACGTTGCTGCGCGTCGCCGGGTTCAAAGTCCGGGGACGGGTTGAGCGTGAGCTCGGCAGAATCGGCCACGTGCAGGCTGATCCACCCATCATTTCCGGGCAGGGATCCCGCGCCTGACCAGAGCAGTTCGCCTGCTGCCATGAGTTCGTCGAGCATGGCAGGTTTGTAGTCGGCCACACGGCTGGCCAGCACCAGTGGCTCCCACGCCGATGCGGGAACCGGAACTCCTGACAGCTGGTCAACCGCAGTGATGATGCCATCCAGTCCGCGGAGCGCCTGGCTGCGGGACTTGCCGGGTGCAGTGACGTTTTGCCACGCGGGAAGAAATCGGCCGTAAGCCGCGGCGTCGACGGGCTCCACTTCGGCCCGCAGCGCCGCGAGCGAACGGCGACGGAGCTTCCGAAGGACCTCGGCATCGCACCACTCGCTGGAGGGCGGGGCTTCGACGCCCATCACCTCCGCGTCGGGTGCTTGTGTGGCGGGCGCAGTGGCGTGCGGGCGGAACTCGCCCTCCACTACCCGGCCGTCGGCAGCCAACCGTTTCAGGGCTGTATTGACGACGGCGACTCCCAGTCCCAAGCGGGTGGCCGCCTCAGCTGCAGTGAACGGCCCGTGGGTCCGGGCATGCCTGGAAACGAGGTCACCCAGGGGATCGTTGACCGGCTCGATGAAGGCCAACGGAACACCCATGGGCAAGGGGACACCGATGGCGTCGCGCAGCCGGGCGGCGTCTTCCACCGCGGCGAAACGTTCGACGCCGCCAATGGTCACCTTGAGCGCGCGGTTGGCTTTTTGGAGTGCCAGGAGGTGTGATTCGGCGTCGGCGGCGCTGCCATGGGGCTCCAGTTGGTCCGCCGAGTCGTTCAACGGCGCAGTCTCCGCCGGACTCTCCAGCCCGGGCGATTCCTGGATCCGGATGGCTTCACCTTGGTCTGTTGCTTGGAGGCGTTCGGCCACTTCTTCGATCGCCAAAGGACCAAGCAAACGCAGCAGGTCTGCGACCCCCTCCATTCCGCGCGCGCGGCGGTCTGGAACCAGCCTTTGCAACTCGCGCTCGGTGGTGTGGATGACCTGGGCGTCCAGGAGTTCGCGAAGTTCCACGCGCCCCAGCAGTTCATTCAGGAGCGTGGAGTCCAAGGCCAGGGCAGCGGCACGCCGCTCGGCAAGTGGAGAATCGCCCTCGTAGAGGAACTGGGCCACGTAGCCAAACAACAATGACTTTGCGAAAGGGGAGGGCTGCTGGGTAGTGGTCTGGACGATCCTCAGCTCACGGCGTTCAACCGATGCGGCGATGTCCTTCAACGCAGGGAGGTCGTACACATCCTGCAGGCACTCCCGCACGGTTTCGAGCACGATGGGAAACGCCGGGTACTTCTTGGCGACGTCCAGCAATTGGGCCGACCGTTGGCGCTGCTGCCACAGGGGTTGGCGCTTGGTGGGATTCTGGCGCGGCAACAGCAAAGCGCGGGCGGCACATTCGCGGAACCGGGACGCGAACAAGGCACTGCCGCCCACTTCGGCGGTGACGATTTGTTCGAGCTCTTCGGGATCAAAAAGGAAAAGCTCAGCACCCGGCGGCTCGTCCTCCATCATGGGGACGCGGAGCACGATGCCGTCGTCAGCTGCCATGGCGGAACCATCCAGGCCGTACCGTTGCTGGAGGCGCTGGCCTACTGCGAGGGCCCAGGGCGCGTGGACCGGCATACCGAACGGGCTGTGCAGGACCACCCGCCAGTCGCCCAGTTCATCGTGGAAGCGTTCAACCACCAAGGTGCGGTCGCTTGGGACGACTTCGGTGGCTTGCTTTTGCTCCTCCAGGTATTGCAGCAGGTTGCCGGCAGCGAACGCGTCCAATCCGCTGGCCTGGCACCGCTCCATCGCCGGAGCGGGATCGGCAGCCGATAGCTCGCGGATGAACGCACCGAGGGCGCGGCCAAGATCCACGGGTCGACCCAAGGAATCGCCCTTCCAGAACGGCAGTTTCCCGGGCTGGCCGAAAGCGGGGGAAACCAGCACGCGGTCGTGGGTGATGTCCTCGATTTTCCAACTGGTGGCCCCGAGCGCGAAGATGTCTCCCACCCGGGACTCGTAGACCATTTCCTCGTCGAGTTCGCCCACCCGCCGGCCGCCCTTGGCCGCCCGGGTTGAGGCACTGGGACCGTCCGCGTCGCCGGTTGTGCCTGTTCCCTCCACCTCGGTGCCGATGATGTAGACGCCGAACAAACCCCTGTCCGGGATGGTTCCGCCCGAGGTGACCGCCAGGCGCTGGGAGCCGGGCCTGCCTTCGATGGTTCCTGCATGCCGGTCCCACACGATGCGCGGCCGGAGCTCGGCGAATTCGTCGGAGGGGTACCGGCCCGCCAGGAGGTCCAACGTTGCCTCGAACGCGGAGCGGGGCAGGCTGGCAAAGGGCGCGGATCTGCGGACGGTGCTGAACCACTCTTCGACGTCGATGCTGCCCAAAGCCGTAGCCGCCACGGTCTGTTGCGCCAGGATGTCCAGCGGGTTGGTGGGAATGCTGAGCCGCTCAATCTGGCCGCTGAGCATCCGTTCCACGGTGACACTCGTGTGCAGCAGGTCCGCCCGGTGCTTCGGGAACAGGACGCCTTCGGAGATCTCGCCCACCTGGTGTCCCGCACGGCCCACGCGTTGCAGGCCGCTGGCAACGGAAGGCGGCGATTCAACCTGGATGACCAGGTCCACGGCGCCCATATCGATGCCGAGTTCCAAGGATGACGTGGCAACGACGCAGCGCAGCCTGCCGGATTTCAAATCATCCTCGATCATGGCTCGCTGGTCCTTGGACACTGAGCCGTGGTGGGCCCTCGCCAGCACGGGGTCGGCACCGGTGGTGCTTCCGGCCTGGGCCATCATGTGCGCGGGAGTCGCGGTGGAGACCGGGACCTTGGCAGGGGTATCCCAAACCGATCCGGATTCGGCCATCAGCTGCCGCTCCGCGTAGATCTCGTTGAGCCGGGCCGTCAGGCGTTCCGCCAGGCGACGGGAGTTGGCGAACACGATGGTGGATTGCTTGGAGAGGACAAGATCCACGATCTGTTCCTCTACATGCGGCCAGATGGAGGCTTGCGGCTGCAGTCCTGACGCGGGACCGGAGTCGAAGGCCCCGGCAGCACCCTGGAGGTCGGACATGTCCTCCACAGGCACGGTGACCGTGAGGTTCCAATTCTTCTTGGACGGCGGAGCCACGATCTCCACCGGAGCCTGACCCGCCAGGAACTGCGCCACGAGTTCCCGCGGTTGCACGGTGGCCGACAGTCCGATGCGCTGGGCAGGCTTTGGCAAGAGCGCATCGAGCCGTTCCAAGGACACAGCAAGGTGGGCGCCACGCTTGGTGCCGGCCACGGCGTGGACTTCGTCAATGATCACCGTGTCCACTTCGCTGAGCGTTTCCCGGGCACGGGAGGTCAGCATAAGGAACAAGGATTCGGGGGTGGTGATGAGGATGTCCGGCGGGTTGGTCAACAGCGTGCGGCGGTCTGCCGCCGTCGTATCTCCGGAGCGGACGCCGACGGTCACAAGCGGTGCGGGCAGCCCCAAACGCTTGGCGGTTTGGGTGATTCCGATCAGCGGAGAGCGAAGATTGCGTTCCACGTCGACGCCGAGGGCTTTCAGCGGCGAGATGTAGAGGACCCGGGTCTTGGTCTTGGGCTTTTTGGCACGCTTGCCGCCGACTGGGTCCGGAACGTCTTCAAGGCCGGGCAGGGTGTCCGTTGGCGAGGAATGCAAGCGGTCCAAAGCCCACAGGAACGCAGCGAGCGTCTTGCCTGAACCTGTTGGAGCCACCACCAAGGCGTGGGATCCCGAGGAGATCGCGTTCCAGGCCCCGTCCTGGGCAGGCGTGGGCACGGAAAATGCGCCGAGGAACCATTCCCTGGTTGCCTGGCTGAACCGGCTCATGGCGCCAGTAGGCGCCTGCTGCTCCTGCATTCCTCCATCATGCCCCACGGCCCCGACAGAATAAGGTCCGGACCGTGGGGCGATGGTCAGACGGCCTGGAAGGCGGTAATGGTCAGGAGCTTGATGCCGGCATTGCTGCAGGCGTCATGCGGTTCTGCGACAAAGAGCGATGCTGTGTCTTCCGGCGGGTAGATCCGGTAGCCAGCGGCGGCAACCTTGGTGCAGTCGCCGTAATTTCCGGCCTGGGTGTAGCGGAGTTCGGCCCAGGCAGCCTTGCCAGGGGCCAGCTCGATCTTGGTCACCGGAACCGTGGTCTCACGCGTGGCAGGCTCGCCGATAGGTGCACCGTTGGCGTCGGCCGTCAGCGAAACACCGGCGAAGCCCTCCAGGATGCAGGGTGCGGAGCCCGAGTTGGTCAGGATCAGCTTCTCGTAGATGCTGCCCGCAGCGCCGCCGCCGGTTGAGTCGGTGGCGACCGTCAGCGAGGAAGCCTTGCACAGGGCCGGACCTGCCGGAGCCGCGGACGTTGCCGGCGCCGAAGGCGACGTGGAAGCGGAGGGCGAAGCCGACGTCGACGAGGGCGAGGGGGTTGCCGAGGTGGGCGGGGCGCTGCTGCTTCCCGCAGGACTGGGGCTGGGTCCGCAGGCGGCAATGAGCAGCAGCGAGGCGACCGCCGTCGTCGTTATAAGTCCGGTTTTGATGCGCTGAGTCCACATGGGCACCAGCCTTGCCGGGGCCGTGGCGCGAGTCAATCGAGCCACGGCCCCGACGGGGGATTGGCGCCCGGATCGTGATCTTTCGGGCGCCTGACCAGCTACTTCGTTGCTTTGGAACGGCGGAAGAACGCCGCCGCACCCAGGACCAGACCAGCGATACCGGCCAGCATGCCTGCCCAGCTGCGGGCCGTGGAGCCATCATCGGTCACGGAGGAAGCCTGTTCCGTGGACACCGTGGCAGCTGCGTGGTGGTCACCTTCTGCATCGGGCGCGGTGATGGTCACCGAAGGTGCCGGGGACTTCAGGTCGTGCTCGTTCTGGCCGTCCTTGGCTATTTCCGACCAGTTTGTCTGGCCCTGTTCACACGTCTGCAGCGTGGGGAAATAGATGGTCTTGCCCGCTGCGTCCGGCAGCTTCACGGACAGGACCAAGGCATCGCGCAGGTGCGGGTCCAGGGGAGTCTTGGCAGTGTAGACGATCTGGCTGGTCCGCTTGGTGATGGAGGTGCCGTCGTCGAGCTTCTTGGGCTCGGCGAGCGTCTCCGTCACCTTTTCCACGGTCCAGTTCGGGTTGACCGTGGGCTGGGCATCGGTCAGTTCCTGCGGCAGGGTGATGGCCACTTTGGTTGTGGGGGAAGTGTCGCAGCCGTGCGGAATGCCGAAGGTCACCAGTGCGTAGGAGTTTGCGGCGGTCTTGTCCGGAGTGGCACCGACGTGGGCTGATGCCCCGGCGAGGCCCGCCATCATCAGGGCGGCGGTACCACCGGCTACGGCGGTTGCGGACAGGCTGCGGCGGAGGGCGGAGTTCTTCACGGGATATGCCTTTCAAGGTGCGCCTCATGGGTGGCGCGGGGGTACGGGTTTGGAGCCCGTCACCTGGAAAGGCGGTGCCGGGCGGAACTACGGAAGTACGACGGTGGCGGGCGGGCCGCGGCGGCTGTCTTGCCTGAGGTTCCGCCAGGGGCGGGGGATGAAGACGTTGGGTGCGCCGACGGCGAGCGGTGCGGCACCGGCGTCGGGCTTGAAAAGCAAGGACGGGAGCGCCACCAGCGGCCGCAACCACGCGGCGAGCTGCCAGAGGGCGTCCTCGCCCTTTGCCAATACGGCCGCGGACGCGATGGTCGCCAGGACGTGCGCGATGAACATGAGGGCACCGGCGGTGGTGCCAAGCTCGTGGAGGTGGGTGGCCGGATCCAAGACAGGCGTCAGCGATTCTGTCCCAAGGTGGTGGCTACCGTTGGATGCGGCCACATCGATCGGAGCCAGGGCAGTGAAAGCCTCGTGGAGCATGAGTTGGCTGGTACCCAGGAGCGTTGCCATCGCCACGAAGTTGAGTTTGAACCGGGTGGCGAGCGTGGTGGCCAGGCCCGTCAAGGCGAGGAGCGCCAGCAGGACCGGAGCCGTGGGGAGCGACCCTCCGCCGAAAACGTGGGCGCCGGACGCAAGGAGCACGATGACGAGCGCGATGGCGGCGGACCGCACGGCGTGGAAGGGCGACCGGGGCTGCGAAGTGCGCACGGAGTCCTCCCTCTTGTTGGCGCGGCTGCGGCTTCGATTCTATCGGGAGTTCGTTGCCCGGCCGTCCTTGGATGGCTTCGTGACCGACTCCGACGCGGCGACCGCCCGGGGCCCAGTCGCGGCGCTTGCGGCGATGGTGATGAGTGCGCCGAGGATCATGGCTGCTCCTTCGCCCGGCTGCAGGAGGTGCAGTTGCGAGCCGATGGTTGCCGCTGCCACGGGAACACCCAGTTGCGATGCCGACAGCACGGCTAAGGGGAACGGCTGCCCGAGCACGCGCATCGCGGAGTGGACCAGGAGCGTGCCTGTTCCGAGGCAAACGCCCAGGAGGATCATTTGTGGGTTGGCTGCGAGGTCATTCAGGTTCAGGGAAGCCCCGAGCCACACGAAGAAGACCGGCCCCAGGAAGCCGTCGCTGACGGCGAAAAGCTGGTGGGCCAGGCGTCGTGGTTCGCCCACCGCCGCCACGGCCAGGCCAAAGGAGAAGCCCGCCAGCATCACGGACACATGGCCCAGGACTGCCAACCCGGCCAACGCGAACAACAAGGCCAACTGGATCCGAAGCTCAAGGGCAAACTTACGGTCTTCGGAAACGTCGTGCAGGCGGCCTCGCGTGCCGCTGCGTTCCAACGCACGGAGCACGAAGAAGAGGACGAGCGCACTGACGGCCACCGCCGTGGCACCCAGTGCCGCCCGCCCGGCATTGGGTGGATCGACGGCCAGTGGCAGCGCGACAATGCAGGCAATGTCCGCGATGGCCACTTGGGCTGTCATGGTCAGGACTTTGGGCCCGTGGAGCTTTAAGGAGTCGACGATCGGGAGTACCAAAGCCGCGGAAGACGATGCCAGCAACACGATGTACAGCGGTGCATGCCCCGTGCCGAAGACGGCCGCTGTTCCAATTCCTGTGGCGACGGCCAGGACAGCTGCCGCTCCGGCCCTGGCGGCCCCACTGCCCAAGGCTGCCCGGATGGCCTTGTCACGGACGGGAACGTGTGTTCCGGCAACGAACATGATCAGCGCGAAGCCTACGTCGGCAATCAGCGTGAAGGTCGGGTCGCCGGGGTCCACCAGATGCAATCCGGTTCGGCCTATGAGGACTCCCGCCAGGAGCTGGCCGAGAACCACCGGCAAATGCCACTTCCTGGGCAACGCCAGGAGTGGGCCCAACAGGGCCACCGCCGAAATCAGGGAAAGCTGAAGGAACGTCAACGGTTTCGTTCAGGCAGGCGGGTGAACGTTGGTCCCGGTGGTGCGGGCACACGGGCAGGATCGGTGGTGGACCGACGACGGCGGAGCTCAAGTTTCAGGCTCTCCTCGCCTTGGACCATGGCCCAGTGGTGGTTCGCCGAGAAAGCCGGTTTGAGGAGCCAACTCAATCTGCGCAGCAGGGGTTTTGCCGTGCTGACTCGCCAGTCATAGGTGATCACAACCTCAGGGCCGTCCGTCTCGAAGGTCCAGCGGCCGGTTCCGTTGAGGTCGCCCTTGGCCGTGAGCGCAAATCCGTGGAGCGTCACCGGCTCCGTGACCGTCAGCCTCCAACGCAGCGTGTAGGGGAGCCAGCCCTTGGTATGGAGATCGAACGAGTTGCCCGTCCCACCTGGGTTTCCGGTGCTTACGGGCGTCACGTCCAGGTAGACGGCAGGCCACCACTGTTTCAGCGTCCCCGCATCTCCCAGGACATCCACCACTTCCTGGAGCGTTCCGGCCACGCGCCACACGGTGACGAACTCGTAGTCGGTGCTCTTGACTGTCTTGCTGGTCGACCCGGCCATTGTTGCCTCCACCGTCCGTGCGGCTCCGAGGGTGTCCTTGTGGCATCCGTGATTAATGTACCGCCGGGCGGCGCGAGGGGTTAGATCCCGGGGTATTAGCCCGGGCATAGGGCTGGGACCTCACTCCTCGGTGGGGGCATGGGGAGCGCTGCCCATCCCTGCACCGCAACCGCGCGGGTTAGCATGGACCGAAATTCTCCATCGAAAGGATTTACTCATGCGTAAAACAACACGACGCATCACTTTGGCACTCACGTCTGTTGCGGCCAGCCTTGTCCTCGGCGGCACGCTCAGTGTTGCTGCTCCTGCACCGGCCCAGGCGGCCGGACGATGCGTCGACTACAACTACAGCTATGGCGGCTACTCCAGCTGCGTGGGCAATATCCAGACCCTGTTGAATGCCTTCCGCACACGCATCGGTTCGCCGTACGGAACCCTTGCCGTGGACAACGCCTACGGACCGGCAACCCGCAACGCGGTCATCGGATTCCAGCGCTACTGGGGTCTGCAGGCGGATGGCATCGTAGGCCCGCGAACGTGGAACATTCTTTGTGCGCCGCAGATGGGGCCCGGCCCGATCAGCTGGTACCCGTACTCGGCTGCACGGGCTTCGGGGTGCAACATCTGATTGCTGCTTTAAGTGGTAGATGTTATCCACAGGCGACGGAAAGCGGTTTCGCGCTTTGACGGAACTCCCGGCAGATTAGGCGTCACCCCGTCCCTGCTTTGGCGCATCCCTGCATGCGTCGAAAGGAATTCCATGAGCCACGATCAGCCAAACATGACCAAGCCGGTCACCTGCACCAGGCCGTATGCCCGTGCTGCAGAGAACGGCAAACTCCTGGCCGTTGACATTAGTGCGGAAACTACGCCTGAGTTGGCCAATGCTGTGATTCCGAAGTTCGACTTGAGCGGCTACGACTTCAAGTTCATCGGTTCGGATGGCAAGACCTTCAACGGTTCCCTCGGTGGCTCTGCAACCTATTCGTGCCTTGACGATTCCGAGACCTTCCCTGTCGCCGGGATGGGTCCGGGTGAGAAGGCACGGGGCATGATTGTCTTGGACGTACCCGCAAGCTCGGGAACGCTGATCCTCAGGCCGGCCCTTTCCGGCGGCTTTGAATACAAGTTCTAGCCAAAGCGAAAGACCCCGGTTCCCTTTGCAAAAGCAGGGAACCAGGGCCTTTCTACGTGGCGGTGACGGTGGGATTTGAACCCACGTTGGCTTTTACACCAAACAACATTTCGAGTGTTGCACCTTCGGCCGCTCGGACACGTCACCAACTGAAATAGGGTACCGGAGGTGGGCGCAGTTCCCCAAAACGGGCCGACAATCGTGGTGGGGGACACAAAGCAACTTCCGTCCAAGCAAACCCTGAGGATAGATTCGTAAGTATCATGACGATCTCCGAAGAACGTGCCGCACCCAACGAAGCCGAGGCCTACTGGATCACCGCAAACGGCCACGGTGAACTGCGTCGCGAAGAGCTCCCGGTCCCACGCGAAAGCGAAGCCCTTGTAAGAACCCTCTACTCAGGGGTCAGCCGCGGCACGGAACGTGTAGTCCACGGCGGACACGTCCCGCAGAGGGTCGCCGAACGCATGCATGCCCCGCACCAGGAGGGGGACTTCCCGGGACCGGTGAAGTATGGCTACCTGAACGTCGGCGTCGTGGAACAGGGACCAACGGAGTGGGTGGGCAGGACTGTGTTCAGCCTGCACCCGCACCAGGATTACTACGTGGTTCCCACCAGCCAACTCACCGAGATCCCCAAGAACGTCCCGGCCCGCCGGGCTGTCCTTACCGGCATCGTGGAGGTGGCCGTCAACGCACTCTGGGAAGCCGGGCCGCGGCTGGGTGACCGGGTCGCCGTCGTCGGAGGTGGTTTGGTGGGCGGCGCCTTGGCGACGCTCCTGCGAAAGTTCCCGCTCGGCCGGCTCCAGCTCGTGGACGCCGACCCGGAGAAGGAAAAGCTGGCGCAAACACTCGGCATCGACTTCGCCCTTCCGGAAAACGCCCAGAACGACTGCGACATCGTCTTCCACTGCTCCGCCACCGACGAAGGCCTCAAACTCAGCCTGCAATTGGCAGGGGATGATTCGGACGTCATCGAGCTTTCCTGGTTCGCGGACAAGGAGGTCACGCTGCCGCTCGGGGAGGACTTTCACGCCCGTCGGCTGAGCATCCGCTCCAGCCAAGTAGGCGCCGTCGCCCTCCCCAGAAGGCACAGGCGGACCACCGCGCAGAGACTCGAAACCGCAGCAGAAGCCCTCAAGGACCCGTTGTTCGACACGTTCCTCACCAGCGAATGCCTGTTCCGTAACCTGCCCGCCACGCTCGCTACCCTGTTGGAACGGCCCGGCGGCTTCTGCCACGTGGTCGCCTACCCCAAGCCGGAGGAGTAAGACATGTTCAGCCTGACCGTCCGACGCTATTTCATGATTGCCCACAGTCTTCCCCGCGAGGCATTCGGCCCGGCACAGGGCCTGCACGGAGCCACGTTCGTGGCTGAGGTCAGCTTTCGCCGCCCAACTCTCAACGGCGATTCGATAGTCCTGGACATCGGCGTGGCCGGCCGCATCCTCGAGGATGTCCTGGCAGACCTGAACTACAAGAACCTGGACGAGCACGCCGCTTTCGCGGGCAAGCTTTCCACCACCGAGGCCCTCGCCCAGCACATCGCCGGGGCAGTTGCGGCCCGGATCACCGAAACCCCCGACGGCAGGGCGCTCGCCGGCATCGACGTCGTCCTCCGGGAGAACCCCGACGCTTGGGCGGGCTTTTCGCTGGAGCTCCCGGGCACCTAGGTGGACGTCCGGCTTATTGTCCCGGGGAATGTCCGGCACGGTTCGGGAGGCAACAAGTACAACGCAAACCTGGCGGGGCACTTGGGTGCCCTGGGTGCCGATGTTGAGACAGTAACGGTCGACGGCGATTGGCCGGTGGGCAGCGCCGTGGACAGGAAACGGTTCGCGGACGCGCTCGACGGCGGCACAACCGTGATTGCCGACGGCCTGGTGGCCAGTGGGTCGCCCGACGAGGTGGCGGCAGCAGTAGGCCGAGGTACAAAAGTGTGGATCCTCTCGCACATGGCGCTCGCCGATCACCCGGCGCTTGAAGCAAAGGCGTTGGCTGCGGCTACGGGCGTCATTTGTCCCAGTGAGCACGCCGTCGCGGAACTGCAGGCGAAGTACGGACACGTGGACGCCGTGGTGGCTCGGCCCGGCGTCGAGCCTGGGGACGTGGCCGTCGGTTCGGAACCCCCGCGCATCGTTGCTGTGGCCGCACTCCTGCCCAACAAACAACAAAAAATGCTCGTGGAAACGTTGAGCCAACTCCGCGACCTGCCATGGAGTGCCGCGCTTATTGGCTCACCCGACGCCGACCCGGCTTACGCCGCCGAGGTGAGGGCCGCCGTCGTGAATCATGGGCTGGACGGTCGCATCGCACTTACCGGCGAGCTCAGCGGGCGGGCCCTCGAGGACCAGTGGCACGCTGCCGACGTGAGCGTCCTTGTCTCGCGGTCGGAGGCGTTCGGCATGGTGGTGGTGGAGTCGTTGGCCCATGGGGTGCCGGTGCTGGTGCGGCAAGGGACCGGTGCCGTGGAGGCGCTGGGTAGCTGGGGTGCGGGGGCAGCCGTCGAAGGTAGCCCCGCAGCCTTGGCGCGGACCCTCCGCAGATGGCTCACGGACCCTGCCCTCCAGGATGCGTGGCGGACTGCGGCCCACCATGCCCGACGCGGCCTTCCCGGCTGGGACACTACTGCCGCGACGATCTTGAACGCCCTCGCAGTTCCACCGAGTTGACACTTAACGACAGTCCCAAGGGCTGCGACTGTCGTTAAGTGCCAACTCGCGGGATCGACGGTGCACAATGGGGCCATGACACCCTCAGTGCCCGCCGCTGCCACGCTCACGCCCGAACGACTCCGCGCGTGGGCCTGGCACAAACAGGGTCTCGACGGTTCCCTCCATGGCAAGTCCTCCGAGGAAGTCCTGCACCACGCCGGCTGGGCGCGTTCGGTGGGCGGCGCCAACCCGTACCTGGGCCTCTTCGCCCGGGCAGGCATCAGCCGTGAGCAGGCCGACCGGGACGTCAAAGCGCTGAGGATCCACGAACTCCCGGTTGCCCGGGGCTGCACATATGTCCTGGGCCAAAGCGACTACGGCTGGGGCCTCCAAGTGGGCCGCGACTCCGCTTTGGCCTCGTTCAAGGTGCTGGCCCGGTTGGGCGTGGAGCGCGGCGAGATCACCCTTCTCGAAGACGAAGTGGAACACCTCCTCAAGGAAGCGGGCGCTCCGTTGGACCCCAAGCAACTCAAGGACGAGCTCGGCGACTCCGTCCGCAGCCTTGGCGAGGAGGGCAAGAAGAAGGGTGCCGCCACCACGCTGCCCACGGCCCTTGGCCTCCTCCAGGCGGACGGCCGCATCCGCCGAGTCCCCGTCAATGGCCGCCTGGACCAGCAGCGCTACGCCTATACCTCGTGGAACCTGCCGCCCAGCGGAATGGACGACGACGGCGCGCGCCGCCTGCTGCTCGAACGCTACTTGCGCTGGACTGGCGGAGCGACGCTGAAACAGAGTCAGTGGTTCACGGCTTTTACCGTCGCCCAGACGAAGGCTGCGCTTGCCGCCGTCGGGGCCTCCGAGGTGACCACGGCGGGCGGCGACGTGCTCTGGATGCTGCCTGCCGACGTCGAACGCTTGGGCGACTTCGACGAACAACGCGAGGAGCAGATCCAACTGCTCGCCGGCACGGACTCACTGGTCCTCCACAGGCGCAACTCAGCGGACATGTTCGCCGACCAGGACAAGGGAAAGAAGGTCCTGGACACGACGTTGGCGCTCCAGGCTGATCTCCCGGACCACCCCATCCTGGACCGAGGGCGGATCATCGGGCTGTGGCAATACGATCCCGGCAAGGCACGTATCGCGGCATGGACCTTCGCCGAACCGACCGCTGCCGTGACGCAACGGATCGCCGAGGTGGAGGCGTGGATCCGCGACGAACTCGGTGATTTCCGGTCCTTCAGCCTGGATTCCCCGGCGTCGCGGCAAATCCGGATCGATGCGTTGGACGAGGCTGCCGGGCGCTAAGCCCTACCCGGAGCCGTACGGCCGGGTGATGGCCTCGAGGAGGTGCCCGTCGGGATCCTGGAAGTAGATCCCCCGGCCGCCGTCGTTGTGGTTGATCTGGTGCGCGCGTGTCCTGGAGGGGTCGGCCCAATAGTCGACGTGTTCAGCCGTGATCCGCAGGAAAATCTGGTCGAACTCCTTCTCGCTGACCAGGAACGCGTAGTGCTGCGGCACCACCTTTCCCTCGGCGCCAAGGAAGTCCAGCGTCACGCCGTTTTCCAAAGCAACCGTGACGAAGGACCACATGGGCTGCGGCGAGGGAAGCCCGAAGATGTGGGCCAGGAACGCCGCGGACCGGTGCTTGTCCGTGGCGTAGACGATGGTGTGGTTGAAACTGACGGCCATGGCTTGCTCCCAAAGGATGCGGCAAACAACTCAGGCGGGGGAGCGGTGCTCCCCCGCGGGTACGCGATGGGCTTTGAAGAAGTCCTTCAGCAACCCGGCGCATTCGTCCTCGCGCACGCCCGTGTAGACCTCCACCCAATGGTTGAGGCGGCGCTCGCGGAGGATGTCGAAGACGGAACCAACAGCCCCGGCTTTCTCGTCCCACGCCCCAAACACGACGCGCGGGATCCGGGCCAGGACGATCGCCCCGGCACACATGGCGCACGGTTCCAGCGTGACAACAAGGGTGCAGTCTTCCAAACGCCACCCGTCACCGCCTTCGCCCAGTTCGAGCGCATGCCGTTGCAGCGCAGCGGCAGCCTGGCGGATCGCGACGATTTCGGCGTGCGCCGTGGGGTCTCCGTGCGCTTCCCGTTCGTTGCGACCCGAACCCAGCACGCCGCCGTCGGGCCCTAAAACCACGGCCCCGATGGGCACGTCGTCCGTTTCCAACGCCAGCCGGGCCTCATCCAGGGCAAGGCCCATCCAAGCACTGTGTTCTGCGTGATACGGCTCGGTAGGGCTCATGTCTCAATGATAGTTTTGGGGGATGCGCACACTCGTCGTGGACCACCCGCTGGTCGCTCACAAGCTCACCGTACTGCGGGACAAGAACACCCCTTCACCGGTCTTCCGGCAACTTACCGAAGAACTCGTCACGCTGCTGGCCTACGAGGCCACCCGCGAGGTCAAGACCCAGCCGGTGGAAATTGAGACCCCGGTTACCAGGACCATCGGCACGGCCTTCACCAAGCCCACTCCTTTGGTGGTCCCCATCCTCCGTGCCGGCCTGGGCATGCTTGAGGGCATGACCAAGTTGGTTCCCACGGCCGAGGTTGGCTTCCTGGGCATGGCCCGTGACGAGGAAACCCTGGACATCATCACCTACGCCGAGCGCCTCCCCGAGGACCTCACCGGCCGCCAGGTGTTCGTCCTGGACCCGATGCTCGCTACCGGTGGCACGCTGCGCGAAGCCATCAAGTTCCTTTTCAAGCGCGGCGCCTCGGACGTCACGTGCATCTGCCTGCTGGCCGCTCCCGAGGGCCTGTCCAAGCTGGAAGAGGAACTCGCGGACAAGAACGTGAAGATCGTCCTGGCTTCCATTGACGAGAAGCTCAACGAGAAGTCGTACATCGTTCCTGGCCTGGGCGACGCCGGCGACCGCCTGTACGGTATCGCGGGCTAGCTGCGCCACCCCTACCGCTTTCCACCGGGCCCCGTTAGCCTGTGGCGCATGGACTGGAAACTTGAACTGGTGTTTGTCCCTGTGTCCGACGTGGATCGCGCGAAGGATTTCTACGTCAACAAGGTCGGTTTCAACGCCGACTTCGATGAGCGTCCAACCGACGACATCCGCTTTGTCCAACTCACTCCACCCGGCTCGGCATGTTCCATCGCGATCGGGGAGGGCTTGTCCGACGCGCCCGCGGGCAGTGCGCCGTCGCTCCAGATTGTGGTCAGCGACATCAACAAAGCCCACGAACAGCTCAAGGCCAACGGCGTGGACGTCAGCGATATCGATGTCCAGGACTGGGGCCACTTTGTGTACTTCGCGGACCCCGACGGCAATAAGTGGGCGGTGCAGTACATCCCGCACCGTCCGAATGGCTAGTCACTGTCCCAACGAACAGGTCACGTAGAGCGCACTGTGCGGCAGGATGGAAGCATGAGCCTTCCTGCCGCACAGTCTTTGCCAACCCAGCCGCGGACCCTCACGGTCCGTGCCGTTCTCTTCGACATGGACGGCACACTGGTGGATTCAACCGCGATCGTGGAGCAAGTCTGGCTTGAATTCGCGGAGCGCTACGGGCTGGACTACCAGGAGATCCTGCGGACTTCCCATGGCGTCCAGGCTGGTGACACGGTGCGCCGCTACGCTCCGGACGGATCCGACGTCGTCGCCCTCACCGCGGAGTTGGGTGAGATGGAACGCAACCGCACGGACGGCATTATCGCCCTTCCCGGCGCCGAAACCCTCCTGGAAGCCCTCCCGGACGACGCCATCGCGCTGGTCACCTCAGCCGACCGCATCCTGGCGGATATCCGCATGCAGGCTGCCGGGCTGACCATGCCCACGACGGCGGTTACCGCCGAAGCTGTCACGCGCGGCAAGCCGCATCCGGAGGGATACCTCAAAGCTGCGGAGTTGCTGGGCGCGGAACCGGCCGACGTCGTGGTTTTCGAAGACGCCCCAGCAGGCATCGCGGCAGCCCGCGCCGCAGGTATGCGCACCGTGGTGGTCGGCGACGCCGGCGGGGAACTGGAGCCGGGAATGTGGCGGATTCCGCACTATTCGGCGGTGACCGTCAAGGCAATTAAGGACGACGACGGCGACCACCTCATCACGCTCACGCTGTAGCCAGGTCAGCGCGCTGTTCCGACCGCTGAAGCGGGAGTAGGCTGTGCGCATGTCTGCGTTGCCGGAGGCATACGGTGCGGCCTTGGAGCGTGCCATGGTGCACGCTACCGATTGGCTCGCCTCGGTGCCAACACGTCCAGTCCGTCCCCAGTACGACGCCGACCAGGTCGCCTCGAGCCTCCTGCCGCGCCTCCCTGACGAAGCCACCGAAGCATCGGCTGTGGTGGACGAACTGGCAGCGTTGGCTGAGCCCGGGCTGATGGCCATCCAGTCCGGACGCTTCTTCGGCTGGGTCATGGGCGGCACGCTTCCCGCCGCCATGGCCGCCGACTGGTTGGTCTCCGCATGGGACCAGAACACCGGACTGCGCTTTGCCACTCCAGCCGCAGCCGCGATCTAGGAATCAGCGGCGGCCTGGTTGTTGGACCTGCTCCATCTTCCTGATACCGCCGATGTTGGCTTCACCACCGGAGCCACCACGGCGAATTTCGTGGGACTCGCGGCAGGACGTCAGTACCTGATGGACGAGGCCGGCTGGGATTTGGAAGGACTGGGACTCTCCGGCGCTCCCCGGATCACCACCTTCGCCGGGCGGGAACGGCATGCGGCCGTGGACCTTGCCCTCCGGTACCTCGGCTTGGGCTCGTGCGTGCCGGTGGACGCGGATGAACAAGGCCGGATCCTGCCGGATGCCTTGGCCGACGCCATGGACCAGCAACCGGGTCCGTCCTTGGTGAGCCTGCAGGCAGGGAACCTGCATTCGGGCGCTTTTGATCCCATGACCGAGGCCATCAACGTGGCCCACGACCGCGGTGCCTGGGTACACGTTGACGGTGCTTTTGGCCTGTGGGCCGCCATAAGCCCGGTGCTGCGCGAGCGGCTTGCCGGAGTGGAGTTGGCGGATTCCTGGGCCACCGATGCCCACAAGACGCTCAACGTCCCCTACGACTGCGGCCTTGCCATTGTTTCCCGTCCCGAGTCCTTGCGGCGGGCGTTCAGTGTCCATACGAGCTACCTGATCGCCACGGACAAGAGCCTGGGCGACCCTCTGGAGAAGGTGCCGGAGATGTCCCGCCGGGCACGCGGCATCCCCGTGTGGGCTGCTTTGCGGCAACTCGGCCGCGCCGGGGTCATTGCCATGGTGGAGCAACTGGCCGCGAATGCACGGGCGTTGTCCGAGGGGCTCGCGGCGATTCCCGGCGTCGAGGTCCTGAACGATGTGGTCTTCACCCAGGTGTCCGTGAGCTTCGGAAGCGACGACCGAACGCGCCGCGTCACCCAGCGTCTGATGGCCGAGGGGGCTGTGTGGATGTCCGGATCCTCCTGGCGGGGGAGGGACATCCTCCGTATCTCCGTTAGTAACTGGTCCACGGATTCGGACGATGTCGCGACGTCCGTGGAAGCCGTCCGCCGGGCACTGGAGCACGAGCCGGAGGGCTAGTCTCTGGCTCGACCGCGAGGCTACGCACCCGTTCCCGCCTGACGCACCGTTACTCCTAAGTGCCGCACCCTTTCCCGCCTGATGCACCCCAGACTACGGGTGCGCGCGGCGACAACGGGTGCGACGGCTAAGGTCAGCCACGGGCTTTCTGCAGATAACCCACGAGGCCTGCCATTTGCTCCGCGTTCCAAGGCAAGTCCGCGCTGATTGCATGGCTGTTTTCCTTCCATACAGCCCTCGCCGCCGCCTTGGTGTCTTCGCCCGAATGAAACATCGATCCGATGCTGTCCCAGTCCTGCACCCATTGCCGAACCTCGGGATCTGAAACCGGCGTATCAGCGGACACGAAGGCCAACCCTTTCTCGACCAGCCCGGCCCACTGTTGTTTGGCGGCCTCAATCCTTTCGGCTCCAAGGTCTTCGCGGTTCTGGGCCAATTGCTCGCGCTGTTCAGCTGTGAAGTGGTTCTGCAACACGGTGATCATCTCCAATGTCGTCATGAGTTGTTCTGTGGTGGGCACGACGGGTCCCTCCATCCGCGCCAGCAAGTCGCCCAAACGATCCTCAAGCAACCTGACTTGCCGGGCGTGCTGCTGCACGTGCTCAAGCTGCCGGGACAGGAGCCCGTGGAGGGAGGCCCCGGGGCTGTCCAAAGCATCCGCAATGGAAGCCAACGGGAGGCCCAACATCTGCAACGCCTTGATCCGGTACAGCCGCCGAACGTCGTCTCCGCCATAGCGCCGGTGTCCTGCCGGTGTCCGTTCACTCGCGGCCAACAGCCCGATCCGGTCGTAATGGTGGAGCGTGCGGACGCTGACACCGCAGGCCGCAGCCAGTTCACCAATGCTCCAGGGCCCGTCGCCCTCTGTTCCCGTCATGGAAACCACGGTAAATCCTGACGTTGCGTCAGGTGCAAGCCCGTGTGTACGCACCCCTTCCCGCCTGGCGCGCAACTTGTTCCCGATGGCCGCACCCTTTGCCGCTAGATGCACCCCGGACCACGGGCGCGCAAGGCGGCAATGGGTGCGCTGGCGATGGCAGGTGCGCAAGGCGACAACGGGTGCGATGGCAGGTGCAAGCCCCTAACCCGGCAACTCGTACACCGTAGTTCCACCAATCGTCTGTGCTTGGTAATTCGCGGCAACCCACGCTGCGATCTCACTTGAGGCGTCCGAGCCGCCGTTGCCCTGCATCAGGCGGCCACCGATGAAGTAGTGGATCTTGCCGTCGGCCACGAGTTGCTGGAACTGCGCCAGGGTTGGTGAGGGATCAGTCCCGTTGAAACCGCCCACCGGCATGACCGGAAGACCGGTGGCCAGTTGGTAGCCCGCTGCGTTGTTGGAACCCACGACGGCGGCGGCCCAGGTGTAGTCGCTGGCGTCGGCTCTCAGGGCGCTCACCAACTCGGACGATGGCGTGGTGGCACCCAGCAGCCCACCCATGCCACCGCCCTGTGCGCCGCCACCGGCAAAGCCCTGGCCGCCGGCACCCTGCTGCGCCGTCGGCCTGCGCAGACCCTGAGGCACCGCGTTCCTGCCAAAGCCCGGCCCGAATCCCGCGGTCGCAGCCGGACCAGCACTCACGATCGCGCCCGTGTGGGGTTGGGCGGCGGTGGCCACCGAGTAGGCCAGCGGTCCCGCCAGCGACACCGCGACGGCGAGTCCCGCCGTCGTGCGCGTCAACCAGGCCGGAGTCCAGCGGCCGCTGAGCGCTACGGCGGCAGCCAGCAGGACAGCCCCCACCAGGACAACCCAGCGCAGCCACGGCAGGAACGTCGGAGTGCGGCCAAGGAGGCTGAACGCCGTGGCTCCGGCAACGAAGACGGCCGCACCGAGCAAAAGCGCTACTGGCATCTGGGCACGACGTTGCCACAACAGCACGCCGCCCAAGCCCACCAACCCTGCAATCCCGGGAGCCAACGCCACCGAATAATAGGGATGGATGATGCCCTGCATGTAGCTGAACACCAGCCCGGTCACCAACAGCCACGATCCCCAAACCATCACTGAAGCCCGGACGGAATCGGTTCGTGGCGCGCGTCGGCCAAGCCACAGCAACGCACCACCGAGGATGAGGGCCGACGGGATCAACCACGCGATCTGGCTGCCGAACTCCGTGCCGAACATGCGCAGCAGCCCCGGCGTACCCCAACCGTTGCCACCGCCGCCCACGCTGCCGGTCTCGTCGCCGTTCAGGCGGCCCAGGCCGTTGTAGCCGAAGGTCAGTTCCAGGATCGAGTTATTCTGCGAGCCTCCGATGTAGGGCCGCAGGTTGGCGGGGACAAGCTCGACGGCGGCAATCCACCACCCGGCGGACGCCACCATGGCGCCTCCCGCGGCGAGGAGATGGAGTACGCGTCGGCCGGGCTTGGGGTGGGCCGAGACAAGGTATGCCAGTGCGAAGCCCGGTACCACCAAGAGGACCTGGAGCTGCTTGGCCAGGAATCCGAAGCCGAGGAAGACACCAGCGAAGACGAGCCACCGCAGCTTTTGCTCCTGGATGGACCTGACCACGGCGTAACCCGCGGCGGTCATGAGCAGCACCAGCAAGGCGTCCGGGTTGTTGAACCGGAACATGAGCGTGGCCACCGGGGTGAGCGCCATGACGGCCGCAGCCAGCAGGCCTGCCCTGTGCGCCAAGCGTGCGCTGCCCGTTGCCGGGAGTGCAGCACGTCGGATGGCAAGGTACAGGATCCACGCCGTGGCCACGCCCATGAGGGCCTGGGGAACCAGGATGCTCCAAGAACTCAGGCCAAACAAGCGAACGGACAGGCCCGTGATCCAGAGGGCCGCGGGCGGTTTGTCCACGGTGATGGAGTTGGCGGCGTCGGAGGAACCGAAGAACCAAGCAGTCCAGTCCTGTGAACCGGCTTGGGCTGCGGCTGAGTAGAACGCGTTGGCCCAGCCCGAGGCGCCGAGTCCCCAGATGTACAGGACGGCGGTTCCCAGGAGGACGGCTCCGAGTTCAAGGTGGTGCCGGACGGGGCCTCGGCTTCGGGGTCCTCGCGTCCGTCGGGACGCCTTCGCACGGTGGGTGGGGACTGCGCTCGCGGAGGGATCCGGCTGGGCCACGTCCGTACGTGGCTTGAAGAAGGTGGTCACAGTCAGTTCACCAGCTTGTAGACCGTGGAACTGCCCACGGTTTGGGCTTCGTAGTTGGCTGCCACCCAGGCCGCGACCTCGGAGTTGCCGCCTCGTCCGCCTCCGCCGCCCATGCCGCCGCCGGAGATGAAGTAGCTGATCTGGCCCTTGTCCACCATGTCCTGGAACTGGGCCAGGGTGGGGTAGGGGTCGCCGCCGTTCCAGCCGCCCAACGCGATGACGCTGGTGTTCGTGGCGAGTTCCAGGTCTGCGGCTTGTGTGGCCCCCGAGACGATCGCGGACCACTGGGTGGTGGTGGATTTGAGGAGTGCCGTGAGTTCGGCGTTCGCGGTGCTGCTGCCGCCGGGGCCGCTTTGGGCCTCGCCGAAGTCACGGTTCCGTCCGTCTGTTCCCGTGCGGGCACCGAAGCCGCCGCTCGCCGAGCCGGCGGGGCCCGACGTCGGAATGGAGCCCGAGTGCGGAGTGGCCGCCGTGGCTACGGTCCAGGCACCGGTCCCGAGGCCGCCCGCGAGCAAGGACACTACTACGACGGCGGCAGCCGGCAGGCGTCGGACAGGGCCCTTGAGCGCGGAGGCGCCCAGCCGATCGAGCCTGAGGAGCAGCGCGGCCGCTGCGAGGACACCAAGGACCACGACGACGATCCGGAGCCAGGGCAGCCACGTGGCGTCCCGGCCCAGCAGCACGGCGGACCAGAGGGCGCTCCCCAGCACCACTGCTGCCAGGACCGTCCGGGCAGCCCAGGATTCGCGGCCACGCCACAGTTCAACGCAGCCAATGCCGATCAGTGCAGTGATGGCCGGTGCCAGGGCAACGGCGTAGTACGGATGCACAATGCCGCTCATGAAGCTGAAAATCCCCGCGGTCACTATCAGCCACCCGCCCCACATCAGGAGTGCCGCCCGGCTCCGCGACGTCCGGAGTTCCCTGCGCGTGAACCACAGGCCGGCCACCAGGAGGATCAGCGCGGCTGGCAGCAGCCAGGAGACTTCACCGCCGAAGCTGGTGCCGAACATCCGGCCCAGGCCTGCGGTCCCACCGAAGCCGGCGTTGCCGCCCGCGCCTCCGCCGCCGGGGAAGCCCCCGCCAGGCATAGCTCCACCGGCTCCACCTTCGCCTGAGCCCGTGATGCGGCCCAGGCCGTTGTAGCCGAACGTGAGTTCAAGGAAGCTGTTGCCGGTGGAACCTGCCATGTAGGGGCGGGCGGAGGCGGGGGTCAGCTGGAAGATCGCAATGTACGTCCCGGCAACGGCGACGATTCCCGCGGCGGCCGCGAGGAGGTGCAGGATCCTGTTCCGGAGGGTCGTGGGGGCTGCCCACAGGTACGCGAGCGCCAGGCCGGGAACGATCAGGAAGCCTTGGAGCATCTTGCCCAGGAACGCCAGTCCCACCAAGGCACCCGCCGCGGCCAGCCACTTCCAGCCGGCTTTCTCGATGGCCCGCGTGGTCAGGTAGGCGGCCAGCACCAGGCACAGGGTGAGCATGGCATCCGGGTTGTTGAACCGGAACATCAGGGCAGCTACCGGGGTCAGCGCCAAGGCGCCCCCGGCGATGAGTCCTGCTGCCGGTCCGGCCACTCGCTTGACCGTCAGGTACAAGAGCCCGACGGCGGCCACGCCCATGAGTGCCTCCGGAACCAGCATGCTGGTAGGGGAGAATCCGAAGATCCTGCCTGCGAGGGCCGGAATCCAGAGGGACGCCGGTGGCTTGTCCACGGTGATGGCGTTGCCGGCGTCCAGGGAGCCAAAGAACAGTGCGGTCCAGTCCTTGGTGCCGGCCTGGATGGCGGCGGCGTAGAACGTATTGCCGTAGCCCGTCGCAGCGAGGTTCCAGAGGTACAGGAATGCCGTCGCCACAAGGAGCCCGGCCGCGGAGGGGCGGACCCAACGGGCCTGCCGGCCGAACGCGAGGCGCTGCATCCGGGACCGGTTTTGCTTGGTGGCCACGGGTTCTGCTGTGGCGGAAGTGTCCGGTTGGAGTGCGGTGATCATTTCGCTGCCACCTCCGTGGTCTCTGACGGGCGCGTCTCGGTTGGGCGGCGGAAGACCCACAGCCGGAACAACAGGAACCGGGCCACAGTGGCGGCGAGGTTCGCCCCAACCACGGTTGCCACCTCAACCCAGCGGTCCGGCGTCGTGCTTCCATGCACCAGGGCAAGCGCACCGGAGGTGAGCGCCAAGCCGATGCCGAACACAATCAGCCCTTCGAAATGGTGCCGCGCGTGGCTGCCGCCGTGGATGCCGAATGTGAAGCGGCGGTTAGCCGCAGTGTTGGCGACGGCGGTGATGATGAGGGCCAGGAAGTTGGCGAGCTGCGGGTCCATGAAGCCCCTGCAGAACAAGAAGATCACAAGGTACGCCACCGTGGACACCGCACCGATGAATCCGAAGCGGACCAGTTGCCCGAACAGGCTGGTGCGCGGCGTCGACTCGGAAGTCCGGGAGGAGGCCGGGAGTGGTCCGCGGGCCAGGGCGGCACGAAGTTCGGGAATAGGGATGCGCCCGGTGACCAGGTCGCGCGTCAGGCGCGCCATTCCGCGGAGGTCCGCCAAAGCGGTTCGTACGACGTCGACGCTCGAGTTGGGATCGTCGGTCCAGTCCACGGGGACTTCATGGACGCGGAGGCCGCAGCGCTCGGCAAGGACCAGCAGTTCCGTGTCGAAGAACCATGCGTTGTCCAGGGTGTGGGGGAGGATCTGGTGGGCAACGTCCGCGCGGATGGCCTTGAATCCGCACTGGGCGTCTGAGAACCGTGCGCCCATGAGCGTGTGCAGGAGGACGTTGTAGCTGCGGGAGACGAATTCGCGCTTTGGGCCGCGGACCACCCGGGAGTTGCGGGAGAGCCGTGTGCCGATGGCGAGGTCCGAGTGGCCGGAGATCAGCGGCGCCAGCAATGGTGCCAGGGCAGCGAGGTCCGTGGAGAGATCCACGTCCATGTAGGCCAGCACGGGAGAAGGCGACGCGAGCCAGACTTGCCGAAGGGCGTTGCCCCGGCCCTTTTCCTCGAATCGCATGACGGCAATCTCGGGGAGTTCGCGGGCCAGTCGCTCGGCGATCTTCAGGGTGTTGTCCGTGCTGGCATTGTCCGCCACCGTGATGCGGAACGTGTGCGGAAAAGTATCCACGAGGTGCCCGTGCAGGCGGCGCAGGCATTCCTCGAGGTCAGTTTCTTCGTTGTGGACGGGAACTGTGACGTCCAGGACGGGAACTGTGGAATGGGTGTCCACAGGAGAACGCCGGGACTGCCGGTGGGGCAAGGCAGGAGCGGCGGAAGGCCCCGCATGGGCGGGGTTCGGCAACGCGCTGGTGGCGGGATCTATGAGCGTCATGCATCCAGAGTGGAGCCGCCGATTGTGAGGGCTTTAGGCAGAAGCTGTGACGCGACTGTGTAACTGGGGGAACGCGAAAACCGCCCCCGGGTTCCCGCCGGCCGCATCAGTTGGGGGTGATGCGGACGGCCGGAACGGGAGCGGCTATCGGGAAAGTCTCTTGGCTTAGTACCAGTTGTTGGCCAAGTGGAAGGCGAGGGCTGCCGAGGGGGAGCCGTAGCGTTCCTTGATGTAGTTCAGGCCCCATTTGATCTGGGTCTGGTAGTTGGTCTGCCAGTCAGCGCCGGCGGATGCCATCTTGGAAGCTGGCAGCGACTGGACAATGCCGTACGCACCGCTGGAGGCGTTCGTGGCAGTCGTGCGCCAGTTGGATTCCTTTTCCCACAGGGTGTTCAGGGCGGTCATCTCGCCCGGGCCCCAACCGTAGCTGGCCAGGATGCTGGCTGCGTAGGCCTTTGCGGCGGCAGGATCGTCAACGGCCTTGGGGGCAGCGGCGGCGGCAGCTGCTGCTGCGGCTGCCTTGTCGGCTGCAGCCTTGGCGGCGGCGTCGGCAGCGGCCTTCTCTGCGGCAGCCTGTGCTGCGGCTGCCTGGTCGGCGGCGGCCTTCTCGGCTGCAGCCTTGTCCGCAGCTGCCTTGTCAGCGGCAGCCTTCTCAGCTGCGGCTTGGGCAGCGGCAGCCTTGTCGGCAGCGGCCTTCTTGGCGGCGTCGGCCTGCGCTGCGGCCTCGGCAACTGCGTTTTCCCGGGTCTGCGGGTCAACCTGTGCTGCTGCCTGGGTCTGTGCGGTCTGGCTCAGTTCCGGGAGGTTGAACGCGGCGTTGGCGGCTTGGCCCAGCGATGCGACACCGAGTGCGGCGGCGACTACACCGGCTACGACCGACATGCGGTGGCCGGCCTTGCCCTGGCGTGCGGCGTTCTTCAGAACGGCCTGCGACTTGGTCAGCGGAGCATCGTGATCGTCGCGGTGACGCGCGGAAGGGCGCGCCTGATCCTTGAATTCAGACATGTGTGATTACCTCTCAGCGCCTGCGGAGTTAGCTGTCGGGTTCGGATGAGGTCATCCGGCCGCGCGTGTAGCTGCGGCTTCACCCCAAGGGCCGGCAATGCCTGGCCCGGAGACTCTGGGTCCCCCGTCTCTGCCTCGATGAGAACGGAACTCCGGGAAGTGGCAGAGCTCGGCGCATCCCGGGTGTGGGCCTCTTGGGGCGACCCACCCTTTCGACGGTACAGGAGGATCTTGCTTAAGTCACATTTAGGTAACAGAGATCACGACGCCGGTGCGTCGCCTTGCCGGTTTCGTTATACGCGTTCGTTGGTCACGGAAGGGAGTCGCAAGGCGAATTCTGTGCGTCCCGGTTTGGACGTCACTTCGACGCTCCCACCGTGTGCGCCAACGATCGATTCCACGATCGACAGGCCCAGGCCGGAAGTCCCTTCCGAACCCGACCGCGCCGCGTCAGCGCGGGCAAAACGGGAGAAGATCCGGCCCTGGAAATCCGCGGGAATGCCGGGTCCATTGTCCGTAACGGTGACCACTGCGCTCCCGTCCGCGCTCAGCATCACGCCGGTGACAACGGTGGTGCCGGGATCGGTATGCTTCCGCGCGTTGGAGAGCAGGTTGGCCAGCACCTGGTGAAGTTGCGTGGCGTCTCCGCGCACCGTGATCGGCTCATCCGGGAGTTTGAGTTGCCACACATGGTCCGGCGCCATGACTTTCTCGTCGGTAACGGTTTCAATGACCAACTGCGTCAGGTCCACCTCCGTGACCTTTAGGGGCTGGCCTTCGTCCAACCGCGCCAGGAGCAGCAGGTCCTCCACCAGGGTGCTCATCCGTTCCGACTGGCTCTGGACCCGGGCCAGGGACTTGCGGCCGTCTTCGGTGAAGTTCTCGGTCATCCGCAGCATCTCAGTGTAACCCCGGATGGCGGTGAGGGGAGTGCGCAGTTCATGCGAGGCGTCAGCAACGAATTGCCGGACCTTGGTTTCGCTTTCCTGCCGGGCCTCGAGCGCGCTGGCCACATTGTTGAGCATCTGGTTGAGGGCGTAGCCCACGCTGCCCACTTCGGTTCCCGGATGGGAGGCCGACGGCGGTACGCGCACCGCGAGCGCGACCTCGCCGGCGTCGAGGGGCAAGCGGGAGACCTTGGTTGCGACCTCCGACAATTGTTCAAGCGGGCGCATGGTCCGGCGGATGATGACGGTTCCGGCCAGCCCGATCAGCACCAAGCCGCCCAGCGAGACGAACACCATGGTCCACACAAGGGAAGCTTCGGTGGCTTGCTTGTCGGCCAGGGGCAAGCCAGTGACGATGACATCGCCGTAGGCGGTCTTCACAGCCACCAAGCGGTAATCGCCGATGGAGAGCGACCGGTCCACGGGCCGGTTGTCCAAAGGAAGATCCAGCAGGACCTGGTTGTCTTCGGCGGAAAGCGTGGCGCGGTTTCCGGCGGCGTCGATGAGTCCGGCGCTGCTGACAGAGGAGCCGCTGATGCGCGCATTCAAGGTGCCGGCGGCCTGGCCCCTGGCTTCGAGCGGGTCCGGCCTCCCAGTGGGGAAACTCGAAGGCGGTCGGCCAAAGGTGTTGGCCCGGCTGGAGGCCTGCTCCAACTGCCTGTCCAATTGCCGGTTGAACACCATGTCCATGGAGGCATAACTGACTACGCCCACCGCCCCGCAGATAGCGACGAGCAGCGCCATGGCAACGAGGACCAACCGCGTCCGCAAGTGCCAGGTGGATGGGTCCAACCAGCTGCGCTGCGTGTTCCTGGCGACCCCTGAGAGTGTGGTCAAGGCTTAGTCCGCGGGCTTGATGACGTAGCCGGCGCCACGCACAGTGTGGATCATGGGCGGGTGGTTGGCCTCGATCTTCTTGCGCAGGTAGGAGATGTAGAGTTCCACGATGTTCGCTTGCCCGCCGAAGTCGTAATCCCACACGCGGTCCAGGATCTGGGCCTTGCTGACCACGCGCTTGGGGTTCTCCATGAGGTAGCGAAGGAGCTCGAACTGGGTTGCCGTCAGGGCGATGTCCTCACCGGCCCGGGTTACTTCGCGGGTGTCCACGTTCAAGGTCAGGTCGCCAACCACCAGTTCGGCGGTGTCCATGGCGGCAACGCCCGAGCGCTGCACCAGTCGATGAAGGCGGAGCAGGACTTCCTCCATGCTGAACGGCTTGGTCACGTAGTCGTCACCGCCTGCCGCCAGCCCCACAATGCGGTCCTGAACTGCGTCCTTGGCCGTGAGGAAGAGGGCGGGGACCTCCGGAGCGAAGGCACGGATCCGGTTGAGGACCTCAACACCATCGAAGCCGGGAAGCATCACGTCCAGCACCAGGACGTCGGGCCGGAAGTCCTTGGCGAGCTTCACGGCCTCGGGGCCATCGGCGGCAACGCTGACGGACCAGCCGGCCATCCGCAGGCCCATGCTCATGAGCTCGGCCAGGCTTGGCTCGTCATCGACCACCAGGGCACGGATAGGGGAGCCATCCGGGTGGGAGAGCTGGGGAAGGTTGTTTTGCATGGAGTGCGGGGATGCCATGGGACAACTCTCCAATCTGCTGGTTTGCCGGCGCTTAGCTGGTCCTGTGAGGACCCTGTGAAATCAACACTAGCGAGGTGGGAGTCCGGTCGGCGGGCCTTCACCACCCTCATTGACTTGATTTGAGCCCTACTACAACCTTTTTTGATTACTTCTTGGCCTTTAGATCGGCAAAGTGGGTGCTGGCGGTACGGGCTTTGGCGCGCACTGGGGGCCTGTGGGAGTCACGTCGTGACGGTCACAGCAGGGACTACTCTTCAACACAGCTTCCGCACAGCCGGGCAGCAGACTCTGGGGCGTAAGAGGACCAACAACCCACCTGGAGAAGACCATGAATGAGCAGCAGCTCCCCGAAGACCCCAAGTCCAAGTCCCTTCCACCGCAGGGCACGCCACAGGGAAGCGCCGGGCCGCGACAGGAAGCTGCACAGCCCGGGCCGGGGCAAGAGTCCGCACAGCCCGGGCCCGCGCAGGGTAGCAACCCGAACCCGGGCTCCTCGTGGGCCTGGGGCGAGGCGGGCCAGCAGGATGGACGCAGCGGGAGCTTCGGCGGCACACAGGCCCAAGGAGCCCCGCCAGCCGCAACGCAGCCGTCGGCCGGGTGGGGTGCTCCGGCGTCGAACACCAACGGCTGGGGTACTTCACAGTCCGGAAAGGGCAAGGGAGGCCTGAAGGGCCCCTGGACACTCAAGCGGACCTTGATCGTGGCCGGCGTTGCGGTGGTCGTGGCGGCGGGAACGGCCGCTGGTTTCTACTCCTTGGGCAACGCCGGCTCGGCTGATGCGGCCAACGTTCCGCTGGGCCAATCCGGCGGACTGGGCGGCCAGCAAGGTGTTCCCGGGCAGGGTGGGACTGGCCAGAACGGCATGGGCATGCCTGGCCAAATGGGTGGCATGTCGCCGGACGGCCTGGGCATCGCCGGTGGCTTGAACGCGGCCATCCACTCCGAGTATGTGATCCTCCGCGACAACGAGTACGTGACCATGGCCGATCAGCTCGGAACGGTCAGTGAGGTTTCGTCGAACTCCTTGACGGTCAAGAGCAGCGATGGATTCACCAGGACCTACGTTCTCAACCAGGACACGGCCGTGGCCCAGGGGACTCGGCAGCGCGGCAGCACCGGCAGCAGCTTGACGATCGCCGACATCAAATCGGGCGCCACGGTCAGGGTGACCGCAACAAAGAATGGCGACACTTACGCGGCTACGTCCGTCCGGCTCACTACCGCGACGACGTCCTCGGGGCAGGGTTCGACGCCGGGATCGGGCGCCACTTCGTGACCTGCCGGCCGCCTCAGTGCCCGTTTCTACCGCTTGTAGCAGATTAGGGTCCCAAAAATCGAGATCGAGTCGAGTTGCGACCCGGCAGCAACTGTTTCAGATCGTGAGATTCCGCGGCCGAGTCGGGTTCGAAAATTGTGAGGGCCATAATGCACTATCCGTCGAAGAAAGTTCATTTCCAGTTCAATATTTCGGGCATCAGACGAACGGAATGGCGTTCATTTTAGGGACCCGCTGAATTGTGATTTGGGGCACAATAGTGCCCCTTGTCTCAGGATGTGGACGTTCTGGCACATTGTTACTTGCGTGTTGCCTTTGTTACGTTGCACACTTCCAATGTGAACAAGAACTCAACAGCACCTGCAGCCGCAGCAATCTGGTCCAGCGCACCCGCTGGCGACGAGACCCGCTGTTGTCGAATGCAAGCCTAACTTTCCACCCCAAAGAAGTTTCAGGCATTCGCCCCCTTGCCCAGCGTTGGGCGCCCCTCCCCAGACTCATTGCGGGGACAACCAGCATTCGAAGCCGCGATGACGGCTATTCACTTTTGAGGTAAGCACTCCATGTCAGTTGCATCCGGATACGTCCACATCTCTGTCCGTAACGCCAATAAGGCCGCTTCCAATGCCGGCCTTCGTCCTGGTTTCGGGAACCGCCCGGGGTACGCTCCCGGTTCCCAGGGTGGGGCCCAGCAGGCTCCCGGTTACGTTCCCCAGGGTTACAACCCCAACTCCTACGGCCAGTTGCGCGCAGTACCCACCAACGAACCTGCGCCCATTACCGCGCCAACTCCCGTGATTGCCCAGACCGAGCGCCTCCGCCCCGTAGCCAACGACACCGTGGCCCGCGGATTCGTGCTCTACATGGGAATTGACGAGGAAACCGCTGCGGCAGCGGGGACGTCCATTGCCAAGCTGGCCCAGGAAATCCGCGCCTACGCCCAGTCCCTCGTCACCGGTGCCGAAAGCTATGCCGCCGTCGCGGTTGCACCGGCCAACGCACCCGGGTCCGCACTCGACGTCGTACGCTCCACCTTCGGCGACCCAACGGTGGCCGCACGGCAGCGCACCGAGGCCGCCCGCCCGGCGCCGCAGCAGGAAGCCCGCCCGTCCGGCGTGCTGATCGACCTCGCCCGCCGCGAAGTCCACCTCGACGGCGAATCGCTGAACCTGACGTTCAAGGAATTCGAACTCCTCAACTACCTCGTGGAGAACGGAACCCGCACTGTGGGCCGTGACGAGCTCCTGGAAGGCCTGTGGCGCAACGCCGAGGAAGTGCCCAACGAGCGCACCATCGACGTCCACATCCGTCGCCTCCGCTCCAAGCTGGGCCGCCTCGCCAACACGGTGCGCACCGTCCGCGGCCAGGGCTACCGCTTCTACGAGCACCCCGAAGTCATTGTCTGGGCTGCTCCGGAATACTCCATCTAGCAGCACGCTGAAAGCGCCCGTCTCCGGTCAGGAGGCGGGCGTTTCGTGTCTGCCCATGTCCGCGGCTATAGGGTTGTTGCATGAGCGACCACCACATCAAGCGGCTTGTGATCATGCGGCACGCCAAGGCCGACTGGCCCGTTGGTGTGCCGGACCATGAACGGCCCCTGGAGGAGCGGGGCCACCGCGAGGCCCCCTTGGCCGGCAGGTGGCTGCTGAAGCACAAGATCGTGCCGGACTTCATTCTGTGTTCCTCGGCCCTCAGGACCCGGCAAACGTGTACGTGGGTCTGTGACGAGCTGGGGGAGAAGGCTCCTACTCCCAAGCTCGAGGATGGCCTGTATGCGGCCTCTGCCACCGGCATGTTGTCCGTGATCAACCACGTTCCGGACACGGTCACAACGTTGATGATCATCTCGCACATGCCCGGGGTCCAGGATCTGGCCATGCATTTGGCGTCCCGCGACTCGGACCATGACGCCTACATGGATGCTGCCACGCGTTACCCAACGAGTGCGTTGACGGTCATGGAGACAGCGAAACCGTGGGCGGAACTGGACGGGCAGGATGCCAGGCTGACGCATTTCAAGGTGCCCCGGCACTGACTTCCGCGCCCGGGTGTGGCGATGCCTGCAGCGGCAGTTCCTGCTGCGCGGCCACCTCACGGAGCAGGCGCACGGCATGGCGGATGTTGGGGCTCGCCGTCATGGTCTTGCGGTACACGATCCCGACCGTGCGCTGCTGGACGGGGTTCACCACAGGAACGGCAATAACTGTGGCTGGAAGTGGAGGCCTGCCGAGCCGGGGGACCAGCGCGACAGCCACCGACTGCTCCACCATGGCGATGTGCGTCGAAAAGTCGGGATCGTAGACGCGGATATCCGGCACGCGGCCCAAGCCGGCAAAGATGTGCAGGAGGGCTTCGTTGCAGATGGCACCCGCAGGGGTGCTCACCCAGGTTTCGTCCAGCAGGTCTTCACGTTCGACGGCGGTCCTCGCCGCCAGTGGATGGCTGGCGTTGAGCAGGACGTCGGCCTGGTCGAGGCACAGGTCCTCGTGGGCCATGTTCTCCGGAATCACCAGCGGCACGGAATTCCAGTTGTGGACCACCCCGAGCTCGGCTTCCCCGGACGCGACGCGTTGGACGGCCTCGCGCGGGTCCTCGGCGAGCACGCTGACCTCCAACCCGGAACCGGCAGCCGCAATCCTGCCCAGCATGGGTCCCACCAGGCCGCGGCAGGCTGTGGAGAAAGCAACGAGCCGGAGGAGGCCGGACGGCTTCTCCGGGTCAGCGAGCAGGGTTGCCTGCAGTTCCTCGAGTTCGCCCAGGATGCGCCGTCCATAACCGGCGAGGGCAAGGCCCCGCTCGGTGAGCAGTACGCCGCGCCCATTGCGTTCCAGTACGGCGACTCCGGCCTGCTTCTCGAGCTTCTTGATCTGCTGCGAAACGGCCGACGGGCTGTAGCCCATGACCTCGGACGCGGCAACCACGGATCCGTGCTGCTCCACCGCGACCAAGGCCCGGAGGGTGGAAATATCAATCATGAAGCAAATCTACGTTGTTTCGTGCTGAATTCAACGCTGGTGCTTCATTGTGATTCGGGTCAGAGTGGACCAGTGAACCTTCGTCATTCCCTGCTTGCCGTCCTCGTTGCCGTACTTTGGGGCATCAACTTCGTGGCCATCGACCTTGGCCTGCACCCTGCGGGTCACGACGTCCCGCCGCTGCTCTTCGTGGCCCTGCGTTTCCTGCTGGTTGTCTTCCCCTGCATCTTCTTCATCCGCAAACCGGACGTGGGCTGGAAGGCGATAGTCGGCGTCGGGCTCTTCATGAGTGCTGGCCAATTCGGGCTGCTGTACCTGGGCATGGCGTTGGGCATGCCGGCGGGGCTGGCCTCCCTGGTCCTGCAGGCGCAGGTACTGTTCACCATCCTGCTCGCCTCGCGTTTCCTCGGGGAGCGGCCGACGCGCCGGCAGATGGTGGGCGTCATCCTCGGCGTTGCCGGGCTGGGGGTGGTGGCGCTGGGTCGCAGTGCCGTGGCTCCCGTGCTGCCGCTCATGATCGTGCTGGCGGCAGCTTTGTCCTGGGCGGTTGGGAACGTGGTGGCCCGGCACTCGAAAGCGAAGTCCGGATTGGGCCTGGTGGTGTGGTCCGGCGCTGTGGTGCCTTTGCCATTGGCGGCCCTGTCCCTGGCGGTGGATGGCCCGGAAGCGGTGTTTGGGACGTTGGTTGACCTTCAGCCCGCGACCGTCTTGAGCGCGGTGTACACGGCCGTTTTCGCCTCGCTTGTTGGATACGGGATCTGGAACCGGCTCTTGACGCTCTACCCGGGTTCCGACGTCGTGCCGTTCACCCTCCTGGTTCCCGTGGTGGGGATGACCGCCGCGTGGCTGGTCCTCAACGAGGTCCCGACCACCGCCGAGATCCTTGGCGGCCTGGTCCTGCTCCTCGGCGTGGCAACGGCGGTGCTGGGCGTGCCCCGCAAACCCCACGTTGTGGGGCCCGCTGAACGCCTCAAGATTCCGGGTTAGGGCGCAGAGCGGGCCTCGCAGTGTGGGGGTCTTCCGTTGTGGGGCCCGTTGAACGTCCCCACCGCCGCCCTAACTTCGCACGCTCAGCCAGGTAACCCGGGCGGCGTGGGCCCTGCCAAGGAGATAGGGCGTAGATCGGGCCTCGCAAGGTGTGGCGTCGGGCTAGCGCTTGGGGGTTGGATTGCGTTGGCTGGAAACGTTCGACGGCGGCCGCTTGGCTGGCGTTGTTGATTTGGCGGGCGTGGTGCGTTTTACAGATGCTGCCTTAGGAACGCCCTTCGCGGGCGTCGCCTTCGTCGCGGTGGGCTTCGGCGAGGTCCGGGATGCAGGCGTGGCGCGGGGAGCCGTCCCCGAGGGACGCTGCGTTGGGCCGCGACCCGCTGCAGGCCTGGCCGCCGTCGGACGCTTGGCGGCCGGACGCCGTGCTGCCACCACGGGGGCCCGCGAACCGAAGGCCGGCCACACCGCGCCGAGGAACAGCACCACGAGGGTGCCCATCCCGGCAATCGCGGCCAAGTAGAAGTAGATGTCCGAGTCCTTGCTGCTGACCGCGCTTCCCAAGGCGTTTGCGTCCTGGTTGAACGCCAGGCCCCACATGCGCAGGAACGCGATGCCGAAGCCAATGAACAAGGCGGTGCCGGCAGCCGCGACGAGGACCACGAGGTAACGGCGACGATTGAAGACCTGGACCAGGGAAGCCAAATAGCACGTAAGGATCGCACCCAGGAGCAGGTACAGAACTACTTCCTCAAGGACGGCGGCGGCCAGGACCAGGAGGCCCAGGGAGACGAAGGCAGCAACGATCGCGAGCTTGCCGCTGTTCCCCATGTGACGCATGAGGTTAATCATCGCCGACCAATCGGCGACGCCACGCCGTCGTACATTTCGATTCAGTACCGTTGTGTGGCCTGGTATGCATCTCCGCAACGCGGAGGCTACTTGATGACGTACCCGTGCATGATGGTCATTACCGCGGCAACGCTCTGTTCGCGCGTGCGCTCGGGGTTGTAGGTTTGCCGGTCCAGCCCCACAACGAAGATCGCCCCGAAGATTGCCGCTTCCAGGCTTCCGCGGGCAATGGACGTGTCCACTTTGTACCAGGAAGCCACGCCCTCCACGGCTGAGCCGATGACGGCCAGGAGCTCTCCGCGAAGCTCGGCAAACACGGCACTCCACTCACCGGGAGCACGCCAGTTCTCGCTCACCCAGAGCCGGGCGAAGGAGGGGTAGTCGTCCATGAACTCCATCGCCTGGCCCACCATGTTGTGCATGGCTTCCAGGGGATCGGTGGTCTGCCCTTCGATGGCCTGGAGCCTGCCCAGCATGATGTCCACGCCGTGCCGCAGCAATTGGGCGATGAGGTCCGACTTGCTGCCGAAGTTGTAGTAGACCGTGCCCTTGGAAACGCCCGCTGCCGCAGCGATCTCATCCACGGTGACCCCTGCGGCGCCACGTTCGCCAATGAGTTCCATCGAAGCCTCGAACAAGCGCTGCTTGGTGGCGTTGGTGCGTTCCGGGCGGAGCTTCTTCCCGGTGGAACCAAGGTTGGAACCAACGCTGGAACCAACGGGCTCGGGCGTACTCATACTGCGATCTCCGGCTTCAACGTTTTCAGGGTCCACATCTTGTGCTTACGGACGGCCAAGGTGGAGAGCGCCGCTCCCAGCAAAGTGTATCCAAGGAGGCCCAGGACGGTTGGCCAGATCATGGACAGTTCGCCGCCATAGATCAGGTGGCGCATGCCCGTCACCACGTAGCCCATGGGCAGGACCTCGTGCACTACGTGCAGCGGCATGGGGGTGGTCTGCCAGGGGAACGTGCCGCCCGATGACACGAGCTGCAGGACCAGGAGGATCAGCACCACGAACTTGCCGGGCGTGCCCAGGAGAGCCACGATGCCCTGGATGATCGCGCTGAAGGCCATGACTGCGGCGAGCATGAACAGCCACATACCGATGGGATGCGCTGCGTTCAGCCCGAGGCCCAGGTTCACCACAACCGTCAGGATGGTGGCCTGCAGCACCGAGACCACGAAGAACGGGAGCCAGCCGCCCACAGCGATCTTCCACGCGGGGGCATTCGAGGCCAGCGCACGCTGGGTGATGGGACGCATGGCCTGGACCAGCATGAACACCCCGATCCAGAGGGCAAGCGTGAGGAAGAACGGTGCCAGGCCCGCGCCGTAGGAGTTGGCCTTGGCCTGCGAAACGTTCTCCACGGCGACGGGGTCCGCGATCACCTTGGACACGTTGCTCTTTTGTTCATCGTTGGGGTTCGGGATGTCGCCGGCCCCCTTCGCCAGTTCCGAAGCGAGCGTGTGCGCCCCGTCCGATGCAGTGACCGCGCCGTTGGCAAGTTGTCCCGCGCCGTCGTCCAATTGGCGGGCGCCGCCGTCGAGCTTGATGGCGCCGTCAAGGGCGGTCTGCTGGCCGGCCGCCAACGAAGCCGCGCCGGTGCTGAGCTGGCCTGCACCCGCGGAGGCTTTCGAGATGGCGTCAGTCAGTGCAGGTGTAGCTCCAGCGAGCTTCGCGGCGCCTGCGCTGACAGCTGCCGAGCCGTCCGAAAGCTGCTGGATCTTTGCCGCGTCTCCGGCGATTTTTGCCTTGGCATCCGTGACTGGGCTGGAGGCCGCGGCGGCGTCGAAGTTGGCCAGGACCTTGTCAGCCTGTTCCTGGGTCAAAACGCCCGAGGCTACGAGCTTCGCGTTGGATTCGACCACCCGGTTCCGCAGGCCCTTGTCCGCAGCTTCCAACTGCCCGACGACGTTTTGGACTTTCGCGTTCAGCTCAGCGTTGCCGGCGGCTACTTGGGCTGCGCCGTCGGCCAGTTTTTGCGAATCGGCGGGCAAGGTGGCGGTCTTGTTCTTCAGCTCCGTGAGGCCGGAGCTGAGTTGGCCCGCGCCCGTGTTGAGCTGGTTGGCGCCGTCGCGGAGCTGGGTCTGTCCGGCAACGAGCTGGTCAGCGCCAGTGGCGAGTTGCGACGTGCCATCGTGCAGGGTGGCTGCGCCGTCGCTGAGCTTGCCCACGCCGTCCGCCAACTGCCCGGCACCATCAGCTGCTTTGACGATCGAGGCATGGATGGTGCCGAAACCGGTGAGGAGTTGGTTGGCGGTTTCCTCGCCCACTTCCTTGGCCACCGTGGAGTGGACGGCCGTGGTGAGCTTGTCCACGATGGTGCTCAAGAGGTAGTTGTTCGCGTCATTGGTGGTGACGTGCAGCATGGCCTGGTTGGCGGCGTCGAAGTTGCCGGGGGACACCAGGTTTGCGGAGAAATCCTCGGGAATGCGCAGTGCGAACGCATACTCGCCGGACTTCACCCCGGCGTCCGCGGCCTCGGCGCTGGAGACCTGCTTCCAGTTGAAGACATGGCCTTCCACCAGGCTGTCGGCAACCTTCTTGCCGGCCTGCAGCTCTGTTCCGTCCTTCGACGTGGCGCCGGTGTCTTCGACCACCAGCGCGGCATCGATCTGGTTCAGGTTGCCGTATGGATCCCAGTTCGCGTAGAGGTACACGGCGCCGTACAGCAGCGGAACCATGGTCAGGGCGAGGATGGTCAGCTTGGGCAGGAGCCCGCCGGTCATGCGCTTGAGTTCGGAGCGGGCAAGCCGCAGCACAGTCACTTTGCAGTCCTTTGGAGGTCGCGGTCTTCTTGGGATTCTTCGGCTCCGGCAACAGTGGTTTCGGGCTCGACGGCGGCGGGTGCCGTTTGGGTTTCGGGCTCGGCCTCTGCTTGGCCAGGCTCAGGCTCGGTTTCGGGCTCGGCCTCTGCTTGGCCAGGCTCAGGCTCGGTTTCGGCGACATGCGTCACCGAGTTGCCGATCACAGCCGCGGGTCCGCCCCATTCGTCCGGGACGGCACTGACGGTGGCGACGACGGCAAGCGGCCGCCCGGCGTCGGACGCCAGTGCCTGCAGCCGGGGCAACCAAGCCGCGGGGTCGGCGCTGTGCCGGTCCGGGGAGTCGACAACCAGGAGGTCCACCGCGGGATCGGCCAACGCCAGGGACGTCAAGAGTTCCAGGCGGCGGTTTGCGGAAAGCTGCTCGATCCAGAGTGCGGCAATGTCCTCGAAACGGTTCACCTTCAACCACGGCTTGCTCAGCAAGGCGCCCCGGTAGCGGCGGGGGATCAGGGAGAGGTCTTCGGTGACGAGGTCCCGCACGCTCAGGTGCTGCTCCGGCTCGTTGACGCCGGGGGAGTCGATCAGCGCGCTCGCGAGCCGGATCTTCTTGGTCTTGGTGGTGTTGTCCCAGCTTAGGATGCCATCGCTGGGCTTCATCCGGCCGCTCAGGGCGAGCGCCAATGCAGTGCGTTGGTCCTGGCCTTCGCCGGCTACGAGTATGAGTTCGCCGCGTTTGGCTTCGAGGGAGGTGGGCGGCAGGAGGTCGGTCCGGCGGCCGTTGATCTGGAGTTGCTGTACGGACAGCATGTGATCCCTTCAAGGGTGATGGGTTCTTGTTCTGCATCGATTCTAACTAAACTGACCAGTCAGTTCAAATAGAGTCCTCTCACTTGCCGCTCCAACCCGGCGTAGGCTTCTCCCATGACTGCCGAAAACTCCCGCGAATTCGATGTGATCGTCATTGGCGCAGGTGCCGTGGGGGAAAACGTGGCGGACAGGGTGGTCCGTGGCGGATTGTCGGCGGTGATCATCGAGAGTGAGTTGGTGGGAGGCGAGTGCTCGTACTGGGCGTGCATTCCTTCCAAGGCGTTGCTCAGGCCCGGAACGGTGCTGCACGCTGCGCAACTGGTACCTGGTGCCACTGAAGCCGTCACGGGAGTGGTAGATGCCGGGGCCGCCCTGAAACACCGTGACTGGTTCACGAACAACTGGCAGGACGGGAGCCAGGCGGAGTGGCTCGATAGCGCGGGCATCGAATTGATCCGCGGACGCGGGCGGATTACGGGTCCGCGCGAAGTCCAGGTGGACGGACTCGATGGCAACAGTTATGCGCTCAAGGCCCACTATGCCGTGGTAATCGCCACGGGGTCGACGCCCACCATCCCGGGTATCGAGGGCCTGTCCGATGTCCCGTTCTGGACCACCCGGGGCGCAACCGCCGCGAAGAAGGTCCCACGCCGGCTGGTGGTGTTGGGTGGCGGCGTTGCCGGTGTTGAACTGGCTCAAGCTTTCGCGCGCCTCGGCTCCGACGTAACCGTGGTGGCAAGGGGGCGCCTGCTCAGCAGTTACCCGGAAGAAGCCGCGAACCTCGTCCTTGCCGGCCTCCGCGCGGACGGCGTCACGGTCCACGTGCATACGGACGTCCGGAAAGTGGAGAAGAACGACGACGGCTCGGTCACCGTAACGCTCGACGGCTCGACGCTCGACGCCGATCAACTCCTGGTTGCCTCAGGCAGGCACCCCTCGCTGGCCAATCTGGGCTTGGAGAGCGTAGGCATTGCCGCCGAGGATGGAAAGCTCCGGCTCACCACGGATCCCAGCGGCTTGGTGGACGGGCCGGCCAGCGATGGCACCAGCGGTCTATGGCTCTACGCGGCCGGGGATGCCGCGGGCAAGGTACTCCTGACTCACCAGGGCAAGTACGAGGCGCGGGCTACCGGGGACGCGATCGTGGCCCGGGCCCGCGGCCACCTGCGTGGAACCCCCAAACCATGGAGCTCCCTGGCCCACACGGCCAACGATCATGCCATCCCCAGCGTCGTCTTCACGGACCCGGAAGTCGCTTCGGTGGGACCGTCCCTGGAGCAGGCGTTGCTGCAGGGGAAGAACGTCACAGGGGTGGAACTGCCCATCAACGTCTCCGGGTCCCAGCTGTACGCGTCCGACTACAAGGGCTGGGCGCAGATCGTGGTGGATGAAGACCGCAAAGTAATCCTCGGCGCCACCTTCGTAGGCCCGGGTGTTGCGGAGTTGCTGCATTCGGCCACCATCGCGATTGTTGGCGAGGTGCCCTTGGACCGGCTGTGGCACGCTGTGCCGTCGTACCCCACCATCAGCGAGGTATGGCTGCGGCTGCTGGAGAAGTACGGGCTCTGACGCTCGCGCGACTCGGGGGTCTAGGCCTGCAGGGCGTCCTTGAACCAGCCCGTGATCGTCGCGGGATGCGTGATCGCGGTTCCAACAACCACGGCAAAGGCACCAGCATCGAGGGCCTGACGGGCCTGGGACGGGGTGTGGATGCGGCCCTCGGCGATCAACGGCTTGCCCAGCCCGGCGGATGCGATCTGCTCCAGGAGTTCCAGGTCCGGGCCGGCGGTCTTCGGGCGCTCGCCGGTGTACCCGGACAACGTGGTGCCAATCAGGTCCGCTCCGGCTTCGACGGCCACCACTGCGTCATCGAACGAACCGCAATCGGCCATGACCAGTGCATGTGACTCCGCGTGGATTCCGGTGACAGTCTCAGCCAAGGACAAGCCATCCGGACGGGAACGCCGCGTGCCATCGATGGCCACCACGTGTGCACCTGCATTCGCTACAGCCAGGGCATGCCGGAGTGTCGGGGTAATGAAGACGCCGTCGTGCCCGTCCTTCCAGAGGCCAATGACAGGAACTTCGACGGCGGAGCGCGTGAACTGCACGTCGGCCAGCCCTTGCACCCGGATCGCCGCGGCGCCGCCGATGACCGCCGATGCAGCCACCTGGCCAGTGGTCCGGGGATCGCGCATGGGCTCGCCGGGGTAGGCCTGGCAGGACACGATCAGCTGCGAACGCAGGGATTCGAGGGCTTCGGGGGTCAGGATCAAGGGTTCTTCCTTAACTGAGGATCAGTTTGGCCGCGCCAACAATGGCCGCGGTATTGCCGAGGGTTGCCCGGACAACGGGAACAGCCACCAGGGGAGCGAGGAGTTCTTCACGCAGGGCGGCTTCCATGGGCTTCCACCACAGGTCACCGGCGTCGGCCAATCCACCGGAGATCACTACGGTTTCGGGGTCCAGGATGTTGATGAGTCCGCCCACGGCCTGCCCGGCTGCGGTGGCGCCGAGCTCAACGGCCCGGCACGCAGCGGCGACATCGTCCGCGGAGGCTGCGGCAGCACCGGCGTCGTGCGCTTTGGCGGGAGTTCCGGACGCGAGCCCGAACACCTCCCGCGTATCGGCCGCGGCCGAACCAGAGCCGCCGAAGCGTAAGAACGAGTGGTGGATGGCGGGCCCGGAAGCAATGGCTTCAACGTGCCCGGAAGAGCCACAGACGCACGCCAAGGGTCCACCGGCGAACACAGCGTAGGGCGACGCAAAGTGTCCCATGTGCCCGCCCACAAAGCGGTGGCCAAGAAGTGGCGCTCCGTCCAGCACGAAGCTGCCGCCCACCCCGGTCCCGAAGGCAACCATGAGTGAACTCGTGGAACCGGCAGCCGCGCCAAGCCAGGCTTCGCCGAGGGCGTGGGCGTGGACGTCGTTGACCGCCCGGACACCGAGGCCCAGTCGCGCAGACAGCCCGGAAACAAGCGCTGTCCCGGCCCAGCCACGGATGGCATCCGTCGCGGAAACCACAGACCCGGCAACAGCATCAATGACCCCCGCGGAGCCGACACCGACGCCGGACACTGTCAGTCCGGCGTCGGCGGCGCGCTCCACCAAGCCCGTAACCAGCGTTGCGGTGGCGTCGAGGATCGCCTCGCCACCGGCACGGTTGAGCGTCGGAATGGTGTCCGACAGCAGCACCTCGCCAGAGGAGGAAACCACCCCGGCGGCGGTTTTGGTGCCGCCGAGGTCAACGCCGATCACGTGGGTCATGGAAGCTAGACCAGCCCGTTCCGTTCCAGGATCCCGCGGATCGCGGCAGTCTCGGAATCATTCAACGAAAGCATCGGCGGGCTCATGGTGTTGGACTCGATGACGCCCATCACCTGCAGGGCAGTCTTGAAAGCACCCAGGCCTGCAGCCCCGCCGGAAACGCGGCCGTTGGGGGTGTAGACGATCTCGAAGACGTCGGCCAGACGATCCTGCTCCCTTGCCGCGAGAGCCCAGTCGCCGGCCTGCGCGGCGTCGAAGAGACGGCGGTAGCCGGCCGGATCAACGTTGCCCAGGCCCGGAACAACACCTTGAGCGCCGCCCAGGAGGGCGCCGTCCACCACGACTTCGTGACCGGTGAAGATGTCGAAGTTGGGGATGTCCTTGGCTGCGAGGAGGAGCTGGCGGAAGCAAACGTCATCGCCGGAGGAGTCCTTGACACCGGCGATGACGCCGTCGCGGCCGAGGCGGACCAGGAGATCGGTAGGCAGCTTGAAGTGCGTCCGGACCGGCACGTCGTAGGCGAAGATCGGCTTCTGGATGGCTTCGTGGATGCTGCGGAAGTGGGTCTCGGTCTCCGCGACGTTGCCAATGGCGTAGTACATGGACGTGACCACGATCGCGTCGGCACCGAGGTCCACTACCTTGCGGGCTTCCTCGATAACGCGGTTGGTGGTCTGCTCGTTGGCGCCCACGATCAGCGGGACGGCCCCGGCGTTGGCGTCGGCGATGGTGGAGACCACCAGCTCGCGCTCTTCGTTGGTGAGGTAGGGGACTTCGCCGGAGGAGCCCAGGACGAACAGGCCGGACACACCGCCGTCGATCAGGTGCTTGGTGACGTTCTTCAGCGACGAGGTGTCGATGGTGCCGTCTGCGTGGCGGGGAGTGATGACCGGGGGAATGACGCCCTGGAATTGAGTGGACACAGAAATCTCCGTTGTTGGTAACTTGCGAAAGGAAAAAGCTAGATGTGAAGCAGGCTCGGTGCGGCGCCCAGCAGCTTCTTGGTGTAGTCGTTGCTTGGGTTGTCGAAGACCTGTGCGGCTGTGCCTTGCTCGACGATCTTGCCGAAGTACATGACGCAGATGCGGTCCGAGACGTACCGGACGGTCTGGATGTCGTGCGAGATGAAGACCATGCCGAGGTTCAGCTGGGTCTTCAGGTCGGAGAGCAGGTTCAGCACCTGTGCGCGGACGGAAACGTCCAGTGCCGACGTCGGTTCATCCGCCACGATGATGTCCGGGTCCAACGCCAGGGCGCGGGCGATCGCCACGCGCTGGCGCTGGCCACCGGAAACCTGCGACGGCGTCACTTCGGCTGCCGATTGCGGCAAGCCAACCAGCGCCAACAGTTCCTTGACCTTGGCAGCGCGGGACGCTGCGTTGCCGATGCCGTGGATCTGCAGCGGATCCGTGAGGATGTCCTGGATGGTCATGCGCGGGTTCAGCGCTGTTGCCGGATCCTGGAAGACCACGGAGACGGAGCGTCCGAACTGCTTGCGCATGGCCGCGTTCCGCTTGATGGCGGGCTTTCCGTGGAACAAGACCTTGCCCGACGTCGGCGGCTGGAGTCCCACGAGCACTGAGGCAAGCGTGGACTTGCCGCAGCCGGACTCACCGACGATGCCGACGGTTTCGCCGCGGCTGATGGTGAAGTCCACGCCGTCCACCGCTTTGACGATGTTCGGGCGGAAGAGGCCACCGGTCCGTGCCTGGTGGTAGACCTTGACGTCCTTGAGTTCGATCACTGGAGTGGCGCTCACTTGGCATCCTCCTTCAAATGGCTCGCCCAGTAGTGGTCCGCATCGTCCCCGTTCGCGGAGGCAACCGATGTGAGGACCAGTTGCTGGTTGGGATCGGCGTCGGGCCTCAGGGAGCGCGCCGCGAAGCGGTCACCGGTGGCGAAATCGCGCGGCGAGGGAACAGTGCCCGGGATCTGGTGGAGCCTCGCGGCGTCCGCCTCGATGGAGAGCACCGCGCCGAGCAAGCCCCGGGTGTACTCGTGCTTGGGGTTCTGCAGAAGTTCGGAAGCCTGTGCTGATTCCACTACCTGCCCGGCGTACATAACCGTGATGCGGTGCGCCAGGGAAGCCACCAGCGCGAGGTCGTGGCTGACGAACACCATGGCGAAGCCGAGCTGTTCGCGGAGTTCATTGAGGAGGTCCACAACCTGCTTCTGGACGGTGACATCCAGTGCCGTGGTGGGCTCATCCGCAACAACGATCTTCGGCGAACGGGACAGTGCCATGGCAATCAGCACGCGTTGGCGCTGGCCACCGGAGAGCTCGTGCGGGTAGCTGGCCAGGGTCCGGACGGGGTCCAGCTTCACCATTTCCAGCAACTCGGCAGGAGTCTTTCGACCGCCACGCTTGGTGAGCTGCTCCATCTGTTCCTTGATCTTCATGGACGGGTTCAGCGAGCTGAGCGCATCCTGGTAGACCATGGCGATCTGCTCGCCGCGCAGGCCCACGTAGGCCTTCGGGTTGCTGTGTTCCGTGGCCGGCTCCAGGAGTTCCTTGCCATCGAACGTGATTGAGCCGCTGATCTTCGCGGTCTTCGGCAGCAGGCCCATGACGGCGAGGGACGTGATGGACTTGCCGCAACCGGATTCCCCGACGAGACCCATGGTTTCGCCTTCGCGGACGGAGAAGGAGACGTTGTCCACGATCGCGATGTCCCCAAAACGGCCGGGGAAGCGGATAGACAGGTTCTTCACCTCGAGGACGTTGCGTGCGCCGGCCGATACCTGGGGGAGGCGGTCGGTGCGCTTCGCTTCGATCGAGGCAAGGAGTTCCAGTTCACGGTCCAGGAGAAGATGCGGGTTGGTGGCTGCGGTCCGGACGTCGGTGAGCAGGGCGGACTGGCCCAGCGCGTCGGTAAACGTGTCACCGGATGCCGCGCGGACGCCGTCGAGCTCGTGTTCCTCAACCACCGATGGTTGGGCGACGGACGTGGCAACCTCGGTGTCCACGGCGACGGAAGCCGAGGAGCCGTCGTCGTCCTTCACCACGGGAGCCCGGCGAAGCCTGGGGTTGACCATGGCGTCGGTGAGGCCCTCGGCCAGGATGTTCAGGGACAGGACAGTCAGCAGGATGGTCAGGCCGGCGAAGGTGGTGGCCCACCAGCCGCCGGACAGCACCAGGTTGCGGCCGTAGGAGATCACGTTGCCCCACGACGGAGCGGGATCCTGCACGCCGGCGCCCAGGAAGGACAGCGAGGCTTCCAGGATGATGGCGTCGGCCACCATGACGGTTGCGAACACCAGCACGGGGGCAGCAGTGTTGCGGACGATGTGCTTGACCAGGATGTAGAACCGGCCGGCACCGATGACGCGCTCGGCGCGGACATAGTCTTCGCCGTACTGTGCCAGGACGTTGGCCCGGACCACGCGCGCCAGTTGCGGCGTGTAGATGATGGCAATCGCGATGATGATGGTGGGAACCGAGTTGCCGAACGCGGCCAGCAATACGGCTGCGAGGGCGATACCCGGGAACGCCATGAGGATGTCCATGATCCGCATGATGATCTCGTTGACGGACTTGCTGGACGTTGCTGCGAAGGAGCCGAGGAGGGCGCCGACCAGGATCGCGAGGCCCACGGCGCCAAGGCCGATCATCAGCGAGGACTGGGCGCCAAACAGGAGGCGCGAGAAGATATCGCGGCCAAGACGGTCCGTGCCGAAGAAGTGTTCAGCGCCCGGTGGAGTGGCGGGGATGAACGTCTCCAGGGGATCGTGCGGGGCCAGAACCGGTGCGAAGACCGCCGCGAGGACAATCACGATGAGGAAGAGCAGGGCGATGCGGGAGCCCCAGGGCAGGGCCTTGAAACGAAGGCCCGGGGCGCTTAGCCGTTCTGCGAGCTTGCTGCGCATGAGCTATACCGTCCTGATTCGGGGGTTGATGAGCAGGTAGAGAAGGTCCACCACGATGTTCACCAGAACGAAGGTGACCGAGATGGTGAGCACCACGCCCTGGACCAGGTTGACGTCCAGGTTGGTGATGCCGTTGAGGATCAGTTGGCCCATGCCGGGCAGGGCGAAAATCATTTCAATCACGACGGCGCCACCCAGCAGGTAGCCGACGCGCAGTCCCAGCACGGTCACCGGGGTGACGAGGGCGTTGCGGAGGACGTTCCTGGAAACAACTTCGCGGTAGGGGACGCCGTTGCCGATGGCGGTGCGGACGTAATCCCGGTCGAGTTCTTCCACCATGGACGTCCGGACGACGCGGATCAGCGAGGCTGACACCGGAATGCCGAGCGCCAAAGCCGGGAGGGCCATGGAGTTGAGCCAACCGCCAAAACCGGATTCCGGCGTCGCAATACCGCCGGAGGGGAACATCGGGTTCTCACCCAGGGCGAACCACTGGATGAGCAGGATGCCCAGCCAGAACGAGGGCGTGGCGATCGCGGCGATGGAGAAGACACGGACCAACTGGTCCTGCCACTTGTCGCGGTAGAGGGCGCCGAGGATGCCGAACGCCAGGGACAGGACGATCGCGATGAGCACGCCCAGGAAGGTGAGCTGCAACGTCAGGGGGAACGCCGAGCCGATCATGGAAGCCACCGACTTGGCCGGTGGAGTGGTGACGCCGAGGTCGAACTGCAGGAGCTTGCCCAGGAAACGGAAGTACTGCAGGAAGATGGGGTCGTTGAGGCCGTTCTCCTGGCGGTACTGCTGCTTGGCTTCTTCACTGGCGCCGTCACCGAGGGCCGAGCTGGCCTGGTCTCCGGGAGCGGCCTGCAGGACGAGGAAGACGAGCAACGTAATGCCCAGGATCATTAATGGCAATGCTGCAAGTCTGCGGCCGAGCAGACGCAATATCGTGACCAATGTGTTCTCCGGTTGGTAGGGGTTTGCGTGGCCCGCTCTGCGCGTTAAGTGGGGGCGTTAGCGCGCAAAGCGGGCCCCGCAAGGTCTGGTGGACCGCCTAGGCGGTACGTCCGACGTCGACGAACGACAGGCCCGTGGTGGGCAGCGGCTTGAAGCCGTTGAGCTTCTTCTCGTCCCATGCGCTGGGAAGCTGGCGGTGGAAAATCGGGTAGAGCGGTACTTCTTCGGAGACGAGGTCCACGATTTCTCCCACGGTCTTCTTGGCAGCGTCGCCGGATGCCTGCGAACCCTTGTTCATGAGGTCCTGCAGCTTGGTGCGTTCCGGTGTGGTCCAGAAGGCACGCTTCTCCATCCACGTGGCGCCCGAGTAGAACCAGCTCAGGAGCAGGTCCGCGTCGTTGCCGAAGACGGAAGGATCGCCGGGGGCAGCAACCACGGTATAGTCGCCCTTGCCCACGCGGTCGCTGTACAAGGCACCGGACTGCAGGTTCTTGACCGTGACCTTGACGCCCGGGATCTTGTTCCAGGACTCGAGGATCAACGGTGCAACGTCCTTGACCCAGGCAGTGTCCGTGGTGAGCAGCTCGAATTCGAGGTTGCTGACGCCGGCCTGCTTGAGGAGGTCCGCAGCCTTGGAGGCGTCGTAGCCGTAGACGTTCTTGGCCTTGACGTAGTCCGGGTGGCCTTCCTGGAAGTAGGAGCTGGCGGCCTTGGCGTTGCCGAACAGGGCCTTCTTGATGATGGCTTCCTTGTCCATGCCGTAGTGCAGGGCCTGGCGGACCAGCTTGTTGTCGAAGGGGGCCTTGGCGCAGTTGAACATGAGGAACAGCAGGCCGAAGGACTGGACTGATTCAACCTTGACCTTGGACTTCAGCCCATCCACGTCCAGGTAGGGAACATCTTCGATGGCCTGGACACGGCCGGACTGGACTGCGGTCACGCGGGCGGCAGCATCGGAGAGCAGCAGCCAGTTCATGCCCTTGGCCAAGGCAGGCTTGGGGCCGTTGTAGTCGGCGAACGCCTCGAACACGATCTTGTCGTCCTTGACCGCGGACACCAGCTTGTAAGGGCCGGAACCGACTGGCTTGGCGTCGAAGGCCTTGAGGTCCGTGGCGAGTGCCTTCGGGACGATCTTGACCACGGAAATGCGGGGTCCGAAGCCCGGGAAAGCGTACTTGAGGGTGAACTCCACTGTCTTGGCATCAACCGGCTTCACATCCTGGATGAACGGGATGAACTGGGAGAACAAGGACTTGTTGGCCGGGTCCATGACGCGGGTGAAGGAGAACGCCACATCTTCGGTGGTCACGGGGGAGCCATCGTGGAACTTGGCACCGTCGCGGATGGTCACCTGGTACGTTGTGTCGCTGACCTTCTTGGGGTCGGACGCAGCGAGGGCGTTGTATGGCTGGCGCGTGGCCGGGTGCAGTTCGATGAGGCCTTCGAAGATGTGCAGGTTGGCCGCCATGGGCGTTGCGCCGGAGGAGCTCAGCGGATCGAAGCCAGTGGAGAGGGCGTAGGAGATGCCCGCCTCGATGATGAGGTCCTTGTTCACCGCCGCTGTGTTGCTCTGGTTGCTTGTGGTGGTGCTGGCTGCTCCGCCGCACGCAGAAAGGGTTGCCGTGAAGGCGGCCGCTGCACCAACTGCGCCGCTTAGCTTCAGGAAGTTCCGGCGGCTGGCGTCGTTGACCAGCGGCAGGCTGTTGATCGTCTTGCTCATAGGGTGCCTCACCATTCGAGTTATGTGGGTTATCGGATGTAGGACGTCCGATGCTCGTAGAGAAACTGTAAGGGCGGTCACAACGGAACGTCAAGTGAGAATCAGGTCACGGGAGGGTGCCAGGGGCTCCACCCGCGCCTTCGTGACCGACGGTGCGGGCCAGTATTGGCGGGAAATCCAAGGAATTCCCGGTACATACTTATCAAGGACGTGGGACATCCGATATTGTATGTTGCGAGTCACTCATTCTGTGGTGGGCGCTAAGCTCGCCTCAATATTAACACCGCGCCCTCCGGCTGTACCGGCGGACGCATTGGCAAGGAGAGCGCCATGACAACTTCCGGTGTGGTTCCGCAAGCGCGGTTCAGTGCGCAGGCACGCCTGCGGGCTTTGCAGTCGGACATTATGGAACTGATCCTTGAGCGCGAGCTCGAAGCGGGAGACCCCTTGCCGACGGAGAGCGAGCTGTCCGTCGCCCTCGGCGTTGGCCGCAATACCCTCCGCGAATCCCTCAAGGTGCTCCAGGCGCTCGGTGTGATCGAAATCCGCCACGGCTTTGGCATGTTCGTCGCTCCCAGCAATTTCGACGCCCTTGCGGACGGCCTCACCTTCAGGGGCCGGCTCTCGCTCCGCCATCAGGGCCTCGAAGCTTTGCAGTTGGTGGACGTCCGCCAGGCCCTGGAGTCCGGATTGATCGGCTCGTCCATCGACGTTATGACGGCCGAGCAGTTGTCCTCCATCGAAGAGTCCGTCAAGCAAATGGAAGAGCTTGCCGCGGCCGGGGAGAACTTCGTTGCTGCCGACGCGGAATTCCACCGCCGCCTCTTCGAGCCCCTCAACAACGAACTCCTGATCAACCTCATGGGCGTGTTCTGGAAGGTCTACCGCAAGATCCACGTGGAGATCGGCGCTGGAAACGAAGACCTGGTGAAAACCGCGGCGATCCACCGCAACATCTATGCCGCCGTCGCCAAGGGGGACAAGGTCCTCGCGGCCGAACTGCTCAACCGCCACTTCGACGGCATCCGCCGCCGCATCAGCGAGGCTGTGGGCGAGTAACGCACCGAACGCAAGGGCCGCCGTCGTCACCCAACTGGGTCGCATTTGTGCGCGTTTTGAGGGGGGGAAAAACCCCCCACAGGGGCCGACCAAGGGTGGGGGCCGCCGCCCCCAGCCAAGAGGTGAGGGAGGCCAAGTGCGGAAGC